>NZ_JBIWJO010000007.1:0-461230 GCF_044765245.1 Micromonospora sp. NPDC093277 | reverse complement strand
TCCCTGGCCTCGTACGCCGGGCAGACCGTCACCCTGAAGTTCACCGCCACCGAGGACGTCATGCTGCAGACCTCCTTCGTGGTTGACGACACCGCGGTCAACGTCTCCTGACCTGGCCGTACCGTCGGCGGGCCCGGCGGCCACCCCACGCGGGTGGTCGTCGGGCCCGCGCCGTTATGGTCGGCCGGACCGGCGGCGGAGGAGGAGACATGTCGGACGCGGAGCTGACCGTGGCGGTGACCGGCCCGGTGGCGACCGTGGTGATCCGGAATCCGGCCCGCCGCAACGCGATGACCCCGGGGATGTGGCGGCAGCTACCGGTGCTGCTCGACGGCCTCGAGACGGACCCGGCGGTGCGGGCGCTGGTGCTCACCGGCGCCGGCGGCACGTTCTGCGCCGGCGCCGACCTCGGTGACCTGGACGAGCTGCTGGAGGCCGGGGACGGCAGCATCGCCGTCGCCGCCGAGGAGCGGCTGGCGACCTTCGCCAAGCCCACCGTGGCCGCCATCGAGGGCGCCTGCGTCGGCGGCGGATGCCAGCTCGCCGTCGCCTGCGACCTGCGGCTCGCCGCGGCGGACGCCCGGTTCGGCGTACCCCCGGCGCGGCTGGGGCTGGTCTATCCCGCGCCGACCACCCGGCGGCTGGCCCGCCTGGTCGGCCCGTCCGCCGCCAAGCACCTGCTGTTCACCAGCGAACTGGTCAACGCCGACCGGGCGCTACGGATCGGCCTGGTCGACGAGGTGCTGCCGGCCGACGCCCTGGCCGACCGGGTGGCGGCGGTCACCGCCGCCGTCGCCGAACGCTCCCGGCTCACCGTCATGGCGGCGAAGGAGATCATCGACGGGCGGGCCGACGACGCGCGGATCGCCTGGTGGCACGGGCAGGTCCGGGCCAGCGGCGAGGCCCGCGAAGGGGTGGCGGCGGCCAACGAGCGCCGCCCGCCGCGCTTCGGCTGGACCCCGCCCGCCGGCGACTGACAGCCGCCGAGCGGGGGAGGGACCGGCGGGCGCCGCGCCGGAGGCGTACCCCCGACGCGGCCCCCTGTGCCCGCCGGCGGCCGTCACCGCCCCGCGAGCGCCGCCCAGGTCGGCGTCACCGGCTCACGTCGCAGCGGCATCCCCGCCTCGGCCGGCGTCCGGTCGCCCTTGCGCTGGTTGCACTCGTAGCAGGCGGCGGTGGTGTTCTTCCAGGTGTTCCGGCCGCCGCGCGAGCGGGGCAGGATGTGGTCGATGGTGCTGCCCGGGGCGTCGCAGTAGGCGCACCGCCAGCCGTCGCGGCGCAGCACCCCGCCCCGGGACCAGGCCGGGCCGGAGCTGAAGCGCCAGCGGGTGACGACGTAGCGGACGAGGCGGACCACACGCGGCATCGGGAAGACCCCGATCACCCGATTCGGCTCGGCCTCGTGGATCTCGGCGACCCGCCGGCAGAGCATCCGGATCGCGTGCTGGACGGTGACCCGGTGCAGCGGGCCGAGGTCGGCGTTGACAACGAGGACGGCGTCCACCGGGCTCTCCCTTCACGATCGGTGGAACGGCAGCAAAAAGCCGCCCTGGTCCACGGGACGGGCGGCTTCTGACGAATACGCGCGTACGCGTCAGTCGGGCCACCCGGCACGGAGACCTTCGGCTCGGCAACCGTCGCTGCGCAGCCACGACGGCACAGTGGTGGCGTGTCGTAGCGACATCGACGGCTCCCGGAGCGGTGGTTGACCTTGCGCGATCACGGTAGGACCGCACGGAGCGGGGGGCAACGCATTTCGATCGGTCTGGACGTCGGTGCGTTCACGATCGGAGGGGCTGCGGGCATCGCGAGCGGCTGACTACCATCCGGGCATGGCCGAGCCCCTGCGCGACCGCGCGCTCCGCGCTGCCGGGTGGCGGCCCTGGGCGAACGACACCCACCCGCACTACGTGGTCTGCGGCTCCGACGCGCTGGCGTACCGGGTGGTCCGATCGTTGCTCGCCACCGAGTCGTCCACCCGGCGGGTCCGGGTCACCCTGGTGGTGCCCGAGCGCCGCCGCACCGAGGGCCCGGACGGCCGGGACATCGAGGGCGTCCAGGTCGTCCTGGCCGACCGGCTCGACGAGGCCACCCTCCGCCGGGCCGGGCTGGCGGGCGCCGACGGGCTGGCCCTGCTGCACCAGGACGACGTGGGCAACATGCACGCCGCGCTCTGTGCCCAGGAGGTCGACCCCCGGCTCCGCCTGGTGGTACGCATGTTCGACACCAGCCTCGCCAACGGCCTGCGGCAGCTCTTCCCCGACGCGGCGGTGCTCTCCGACGCCGCGATGGCCGCCCCGGCGTTCGTCGCCGCCGCCCTCGGCGAGCTCGCCCCCACCCACTTCCGGCACGGGGGCCGCACCCTCTACGCCGCCCGGCGTGCCGACGTACGCCCGCGGGACGTGGTCTGCGGGCTGGCCGTCACCACCGACCCGGAGCTGGTCAGGGTGCTGCCCGCGGACGAGGCGGCGGCCGATGTGGTGCTGGCCGAGGCGACCGGGCGGCCGGCCGGCACCGAGCTGGCCGCCCGCCGGTTGGCTCGGGCCCGGCGGCGCCGGCGACCCGTGGCGGTGCTGCTCCGCGCGATCCGCAGCTTCGCCACCCGCAAGATCGGCATCGCGGTGCTGGCGCTGCTCGGCATGATCGCCGTCCTCGGCTGGCTGAACGCCCGCGCCGCGCACGCGATGAACTGGACCGACGCGCTCTATCTCACCCTGGTCGACACCCTGAGCGGGGAGGACCCGGACGTCGACAAGTCGACCGCCGCCCAGGTCATGCAGGTGGTGCTCAACCTGGCCGGGCTGGCGCTGATCCCGCTGATCACGGCGGTCGTGGTCGACGGCATCGTCAACGCCCGCCTCGCCCTGCACAACGGCCGGTTCCAACCCGACCGCTCCGGTCACGTGGTGGTGGTCGGGCTGGGCAACATCGGCACCCGGGTGATGGCCCAGCTCTACGACTTCGGGGTCGAGGTGGTCGCCATCGACCGGAACCCCGACGCGCGCGGAGCCCCGCTGGCGCACCGGCTCGGCGTACCACTGATCGTCGGGGACGCCGGCGAGGAGGAGACGCTGCGGGCCGCCTCGGTGGCGGCCTGCCAGGCGCTGGTGGTGGTCTCCACCGACGACGGGGTCAACCTGCGCGCCGCGTTGAACGCCCGTAGCCTCGACCCGGACCTGCGGGTGGTGCTGCGGCTCTTCGACGGCGACTTCGCCGAGCGGGTCCAGCAGGCGTTCGGCATCGGCAACTCGCACAGCGTGTCGTACCTGGCCGCGCCCGCGTTCGCGGCGGCGCTGCTGGACCGTGCGGTGATCGCCACCATCCCGGTCGGTCGGCACGCGCTGCTGGTCACCGAGGTGCCGGTGGTGGCCGGCTCCCCGCTGGACGGCCGCCCGCTCGCCGCGGTGGCCCGCCCCGGGGAGGTACGCCTGCTCGCCCACAGCCGGGCCGGGCAGAAGACCGACTGGTCCGCCGACCCGAGGATGGTGATCCAGGCGGGGGACCGGCTGACCGTGGTCGCTCGACGGGCCGGGCTGACCGCGCTGCTCCGGGAGACCACCCTCGTCCCGCCGGAGCCGGCCGGGGCACCGGCCCCGAGGCAACCGGACGAGTGACCCGGGTCAGCCGCGGCGGATGGTGTGGCGCAGGGCGTACCCGAGGGCGCCGAGGGCGAGCACGCCGAACCCGGTGACCACGCTGGCCAGCGGCAGGCTGACCGCCAGCACCAGGCAGCCGACCAGCCCCAGCGCGGCCAGCAGTTGCACCGGGACCTTCCGGGCCGGCTCGCGGCCCAGGGTGAGCGCCGAGGCGTTGGTGATCGCGTAATAGACCAGCACCGTGCAGCTGGAGAAGCCGATGGCGCCCCGGATGTCGCCCACGGCCACCACGACCACCACCACGGCGGCCACGGCCAGCTCGGCGCGGTGCGGCACCCGCAGGCGCGGGTGCACGGCGGCCAGGACGCCGGGCAGGTCCCGGCGGCGGGCCATCGCCAGCGCCGTCCGGCCGACCCCGGCGATCAGGGACAGCAGCACCCCGGTCACCGCCACGGTCGCCCCGGCCCGGACCAGCCAGGCGAGGTCGGGCAGCCCGGCGGCGGAGACCGTCTCGGCGAGCGGCGCGGCGGCGGTCGACAGCCGCTCCTCGCCCAGCACGCCGAGCGCGACCACGGCCAGCACCAGATAGCTGGCCAGCACGATGCCGAGCGCGAGCGGCACCGCGCGGGGGATGGTCCGCGCCGGATCGCGGACCTCCTCACCGAGGGTGGCGATCCGGGCGTACCCGGCGAAGGCGAAGAAGAGCAGCCCGGCGGCGGTCAGCACGCCACGCAACCCGGCCCCGCCGACGCCGTCCAGCCGGTCGAGCGCGACGTGCGGCGCGCCGGTCACCGCCACCACGACGAGCACCGTGAGGGTGACGCCGACCAGCACCCGGGTGGCGGTCGCGGTCTTGCCGATGCCGCGCAGGTTCACCGCGGTCACCGCCACCACCGCGAGGGCCGCGACGAGCCGCGCCCGCTCCGGCCAGAGGTATGCCCCGATGGTCAGCGCCATCGCCGCGCAGCTCGCCGTCTTGCCGACCACGAACCCCCAGCCGGCAAGGAAGCCGGCGAACGGGTGCAGCCGTTCCCGGCCGTAGACGTAGGTGCCGCCGGACTCCGGGTAGCGGGCGGCCAACCGGGCCGAGCTGGTCGCGTTGCAGTAGGCGATGAAGCCGGCCAGGGCCAGCGCGACCAGCAGTCCCACGCCGCCGGCAGCCGCGGCGGCCGGGGCGAAGACCACGAAGACGCCCGCACCGAGCATCGATCCCAGCCCGATGACCACCGCATCGGGTACGGCCAGCCGCCGCGCCAGTTGCACCATGGGCGCAGGCTAAGGGGCCGAGATGAACGGGCGGTCCCACTTCCGCAGCGGACCGGGCAACGGCAGGTCGTTCCAGGGCACCCGGTGCAGCAGCCGGTCCAGCAGCAGGCCGAGCAGCAGCCCGGCGACCGAGTCGGTCAGCCAGTGCCAGCCGAGGTAGATGGTGGTGCAGAAGACGACCAGCGGCGGTACCACCCGGACCACGGCGACCAGCCGGGGCCCGACGGTGTGGCCGAGGGTGCGCAGCAGCGGTGCCAGGAGCAGGGCGAGCATGCCGTACCAGACGATCCCGTTGGCCACGTGCCCCGACGGGTACGACTGGGCGAAGCGCACCGGCAGGTCGTGCTGGAACAGCGGCAACGTCTGGTCGGGCGGCAGGAACGGCTCCCGGACGCTGGCGCTGGGCGCGGGCCGGGCGGTCCACACCTTCAACGGCCCGATGGTCAGATAGGTCAGCACGAACGCGGCCACCGGCGGCAGCACCGGGCGGACCGAGCGGAGCCGGACCGCCACCACCACCCCGAGCCCGGCCGCGAGCAGCGTCAGCGGGGTGCCCTGGCCGAGATAGTTGAGGATCATCGCGGCCCACCGGGCGGCCGTCGGACGGTGCTCCTCAGCCCAGTCGGCCACCCCCCGGTCGAGGCCGAAGAGATGATCGGTGGCGAGCGCCACGGTCAGGCACACCAGGGCCGCGAGCAGCAGCCCGTCGAACCACCAGCCGGCCGGCCGGACGGGCCGGAGCCGCAGCTTGTCGCGTACCCCAGTGGTCTCCCGCACGCGACCACGCTACCGGCCGCCGGCCCGCCGCGACCGTTCGGCGGTTGTGTGCCGGCCCACGATGGGAAGCGCGGCGGCGGGTCAACCGTCAGACTTGTTCCCGTGCGGATCACCTCGGCCCTCGTCGACCCGGCACTGCTCGACCTCCCCTGGTCGACCCCGCTGGAGGAGTGGCCTGCCCAGCACCTGGTCGCGCTGCCGCAGGGCATCTCGCGGCACATCGTGCGCTTCGTCCGGCTCGGCGACTACGTCTACGCCGTGAAGGAGACCGGCGAGCGGGTCGCCGAGCGGGAGTACGACCTGCTCCGGGCCCTGGAGCGGATCGACTTCCCGTCGGTCGAGGCGATCGCGATCGTGGCCGACCGGCTCTCCGACGACGGCCAGCCACTGGACCCGGTGCTGATCACCCGGCACCTCCAGTTCTCGCTGCCGTACCGGGCGCTCTTCTCCCGGACGCTGCGACCGGAGACCATGAACCGGCTGCTCGACGCGCTGGCGGTGCTGCTGGTCCGGATGCACCTGACCGGCTTCTTCTGGGGCGACTGCTCGCTGTCCAACACCCTGTTCCGGCGGGACGCCGGCGCGTTCGCCGCGTACCTGGTGGACGCCGAGACCGGGGCGCTGCACCGCTCGCTCTCCAACGGGCAGCGCGGTGAGGACCTGGAGATCGCCCGGGTGAACATCTTCGGCGAGGCGCTGGATCTCCAGGCCGCCGGGCTGCTGCACGAGTCGATCGACCCGGAGGTGGTCTGCGAGGAGGTCGTGCAGCGGTACGAGCGGCTCTGGCACGAGATCACCTACGAGCAGCAGGTCGAGCGGGAGGCCCGGCACGACATCGAGGGGCGGATCCGTCGCCTCAACGAACTGGGCTTCGACGTCGCCGAGGTGGCCATGTCCAGCGCCGACAACGGGCGCTACCTGGTCCGGCCCAAGGTGGTCGACGTCGGCTACCACACCCGCCGGCTGCTTCGGCTCACCGGCCTGGACGCCGAGGAGAACCAGGCCCGCAAGCTCCTCAACGACCTGGACGCGTACCGGACCGAGAGCGACCTGATCGACGAGCAGCAGGCCGCGCACCGCTGGCTCACCGAGGTGTTCGAGCCGGTGGTCCGGGCGGTGCCCGCGCACCTGTGCAGCAAGCTGGAGCCGCAGGAGCTGTTCACCCAGATAATCGAGCACAAGTGGCTGCTCTCCGAGCGGGCCGGCCGGGATGTCGGCATGCGCCACGCCGTGCGGTCGTACCTGTCGGACGTGCTGGTGCACCGCCCCGACGAGCAGGCCGTCCTGGGCGTCGAGGTCCCCACCGCCGGCTGACGGCCGGTGTTCGGCTGCTGACGGGTTGCGCCCCGGCGTGGGCGCCGGCCGGGCGGAGCCGGCCGGGCGCAGCCGCAGCGTCACTCCATCCAGGTGCCGGCCCGCATCACCCGGACCACGTTGAGTTCGTCGTCGAGTACGACGAGGTCGGCCCGGAGCCCGGACTGCAACGCGCCGACCTGGTCACCGAGGCCGATCGCCCGGGCCGGGGTGGTGGCGACCATCCGGCAGGCGTCGGGCAGCGCGACCCCCGCCGCGACGGCGTGCCGCAGCGCGGCGTCCATGGTCAGCGTGCTGCCGGCGATCGCGCCGTCCCGGCTCAGCCGGGCCACCCCGTCGGCCACGGTGACGGACTGGCCGCCCAGCTCGTACTCGCCGTCGGGCATGCCGGCGGCGGCCATCGCGTCGGTGATCAGAGCGGTCCGCTCCGGGCCAGCCGTCGAGGCGGCGAAGGTCAGCATGCCGTCGTGCAGGTGCACCCCGTCGGCGACCAGCTCGCAGATCACGTTCGGCGCGTCGAGCAGGGCCACCACCGGCCCGGGCTCCCGATGGTGCACCGGGCGCATCCCGTTGAACAGGTGCGTCCCGACGCTCGCCCCGGCGTCCACGGCGGCCCGGGTCTGGGCCCAGGTGGCGTCGGTGTGCCCGACGGCGGCCACCACGCCGCGCGCGACCAGCAGCTCGATTGCCTCCAGCGCGCCGTCCCGCTCCGGGGCCAGGGTGACCATCCGCACCGTGCCGCCGCCCAGCTCGATCAGCTCCGCCAGCTCGTCGGTGGACGGGTCGCGGAGGAACTCAGGGTTCTGCGCGCCGCACCGGTCCGCCGACAGGTACGGCCCCTCGAAGTGGACTCCGGCCAGCACCCCGGACTCGACCAGCGGCCGGTACGCGGCTGTCGCCTCCCGCATCAACGCCAACGGCGAGCTGACCAGGCTGGCCAGCAGGGTGGTGGTGCCGTGCCGCAGGTGGAATCCGGCGGCTTCGCGGGCCGATGCGGCATCGCCGGTGGTGAAGGTGTGCCCGCCGCCGCCGTGGGTGTGCATGTCCACGAAGCCCGGCACGATCCAGTGCCCGTCCCGCACCGACGGGTACTCGGCGATGGCCTGAATCCGGTCGCCGACGATCTCCACGCAGCCCTGCCGGATCACGCCGGTCGGGGTCACCACCTTGCCGGACACGCGCAGGGTCATCGGCTCTCCTTAATTCAAGGCGTCGAGGGCGAGCAGGGCGGCGCCGAGGCAGCCGGCCTCGTCGCCGAGGGCCGCGGCCACCAGGCGCGGCTCCCGGTGGAAGGTAAGCCGTTCGCGTAGCGCCGCGCGCAGCGGGTCGAGCAGTCGGGGGCCGGCCTGGGCCAGCCCGCCGCCGATCACTATCGTCGCCACGTCGAAGAGCGCCTGACCGGTCGCCAACCCGTCGGCGAGCGCCTCGACGGCCTCCCGCCAGACCCGGTCGGCCAGCGGTTCGCCGGCTACCGCCCGGTCCGCCACCTCGGCAGCGGTGACCGGGACGCCGGCCAGTTCGGCGTACCGGCGGCCGATCGCGGCGGCCGAGGCCACCGCCTCCAGGCAGCCGGGGCGGCCGCAGCCGCAGCGCGGCCCCTCGGGGCGTACCAGGATGTGGCCGATCTCGCCGGCGGCGCCGTGCGCGCCGGCGGCGGCCGACCCGCCGACCACGTGCGCGGCGGCGATGCCGGTGCCGATCGCGACGAAGAGCACGTGGCCGGTGTCACGGCCGGCACCGAGCCGGGCCTCCGCCAGCCCGCCCACCCGCACGTCGTGGCCGAGCGCCGTGGGCAGGCCCAGCCGCCTCCGCGCCAGCTCCCGCAGCGGTACGTCCCGGAAGCCCACGTTCGCCGACCAGACCGCGACGCCGCGGGCCTCGTCGACCACCCCGGGAACGGCGATTCCGCAGGCCACGGGCGTCAGCCCGCCCGCGTGGGCCTTGCCGGCCAGCCCTTCGGCGACGTCGAGGATCGTGCCGACCACCGCCTCCGGGCCGCGGGCCGCCTCGGTGGCGTGCCGTTCGGCGTGCACCATCGTGCCGTCCGGGCGGACCAGGGCGCACTTCATCCCGGTGCCGCCCACGTCCAGCGCGACGACGACCTCGTCGCCTGAGGTCACGCCGTCGTCTCGCTTCGCTCGCCGACGCCGTGAGGCAACTCTGGCCTGCATTGATGATTCGCTCGCTGGCGCTTGCTCATGACGGCACTCCGCTTCGCTGCGTGCCGTCAGGAGGCACCACTGCCCTGCATTGATGATTCGCTCGCTGGCGCTCGCTCATGCGAGCACGACGGAGCGGGTCAGGTGCCGGGGCGCGTCCGGGTCGAGGCCACGGCTGGTGGCCAGGGAGACCGCGAAGCGCTGGGCGAGGATGAGGTCGGCCATCGGGTCGACCGGTGTACGGCCGGCCGCCCAGCTGGTCAGCACGGTGCGCCAGCCGTGGGTGCGGCTGTGCACGAAGGCGGCGCCGGTGGCGGCCACGTCCTCGGGCAGCCCGTCGGGGATCTCGCCGAACGCCCACACCAGCCGGCCGGGGGCGGCGATCGAGATCGGGCCGTGCCGGTAGTCCATCGCCGGGTACGCCTCGGCCCAGAAGGTGGCCGCCTCGCGGCACTTCAGCGCGGCCTCCTGGGCGAGGCCGACCGTCCAGCCGCTCCCGAGGAAGGTGACCTGCTCGATGGTGGCCGGGTCGATCGGCAGCGGGGCCCGGACGGTCACCTCGGCGTCTGCGGCCAGCCGGCCCAGGTCGTCGCCGAGGTGGGCGCGGAGCAGGGCGAGCGCGGTGGTGGCGAAGCGGGTCTGCACGACCGAGCGTTCGTCGGCGAAGGGCAGGGGCACCGCGGCGTCGGCCAGCTCGACCGCGGGGGAGGCCGGGTCGCCGACCAGGACCGTGGTCGGGACCTGGCCGCGCAGCGCGGCGAGCAGGTCCAGCACCTCGGTGGTGGTGCCGGAGCGGGTGACCGCGATGAGCCGGTCGTAGCGCCGTCCGGCGGGGAACTCGCTGGCCTGGAAGGCGTCGGTCTCGCCCTGGCCGGCGCGCTCGCGCAGCCCGGCGTACGCCATGCCCATGAACCACGACGTGCCGCAACCGACGACGGCGACCCGTTCGCCGGGCCGGGGCAGTTGGTCGGTGACGGTCGGGGCGAGCTGCGCCGCCTCCCGCCAGCAGTCGGGCTGGCTCGCGATCTCCGCGTGCACGTACGCCATGACAACTCCTCGCCAGGGGAGACCTTGCGCAATACGGCTCGTTATGGCCGCCTTTCGCGCGTCATTCTGCGCGAAGTCAGGTGGTTGTGGCAACCGGCTCCGGGATCGCGCAGGTCAGGGTTTTGCGCCTTGGCAGTTTCGCGCACTACTGTGCACGCAATCAATCACGCTTCGTGCAGAGTCGGTGGAGGCCCGCGGTGGACCGGTACGCCCGCTGGAACGCGCTGCTCGAGATGCTGACCGACAGCGGCCGGGTCAGCGTCGAGGAGGCGGCCGAACGCCTGGACGTCTCCCAGGCCACCATCCGGCGTGACTTCGACCAGTTGGCCCAGCAGCAGATGATCACCCGTACCCGGGGCGGGGCGGTCGCCAACGGCGTCTCGTACGACCTGCCGCTGCGCTACAAGACGGCCAAGCACTCGGCCGAGAAGCAGCGGATCGGCACGGCCGCCGCGGCGCTGGTCTCCCCGGGCACCGTGGTCGGCTTGAACGGCGGCACGACCAGCACCGAGGTGGCCCGGGCCCTCGCCGTCCGGCCGGACCTCAACACCAGCGCCGAGGGTGCCCAGCTCACCGTGGTCACCAACGCCCTGAACATCGCCAACGAGCTGCTGGTCCGCTCGCGGATGAAG
Organism: Micromonospora sp. NPDC093277; assembly: GCF_044765245.1. Classification (NCBI taxonomy): domain Bacteria; kingdom Bacillati; phylum Actinomycetota; class Actinomycetes; order Micromonosporales; family Micromonosporaceae; genus Micromonospora; species Micromonospora sp. NPDC093277. Next base: position 450,439 of record NZ_JBIWJO010000007.1, on the reverse strand, counting down.
GTGGTGGTGGCCGGCGGCGTGGTCCGGCCCAAGTCGTTCGAACTGGTCGGCCCGCTGGGCGGGGCGCTGCTGCGCGAGGTGACCCTGGACGTCGCGCTGCTCGGCGTGGACGCGATCGACCCGCAGCTCGGCGCCGCCGCCCACCATGAGGGCGAGGCCGCGATGAACAGCCTGATGGTGGCCCGGGCCAAGCGGGTGGTGGTGATCGCCGACTCGTCCAAGCTGGGCGGTCACGCCTTCGCCCGGATCTGCCCGGTGGACCGGGTGGAGACGCTGGTGACCGACTCCGGTGCGTCCCCCGACGTGGTGCAGGCGTTCCGCGAGGCCGGCGTACACGTCATCTGCGCCTGACGACACGCCCGGACGCCCGGGCGCGAATCCGGGAAAACCCTGACGCATACCGGGTATTGTCAGCGGCTGCATACCGCGTATGGTGTCTGCTGCCACTACTCATCGGGGGAGGTCAGCTTGACGGCTGTCCTGGAGATCGAGGGTCTCCGTAAGACGTACCGGAGTCGAAAGCGCGGGACACGCCATGCGCTCGACGGCTTCGACATGCGGGTCGAGGCCGGGCAGGTGCACGGCTTCCTCGGCCCGAACGGTTCGGGCAAGACGACCACGCTGCGTACCCTGCTCGGCCTCATCCGGCCCAACGACGGCCGGATGGCCATCCTCGGGCACGAGCTGCCGCAGGCGTTGCCGTCCGTCGCCGGGCAGGTCGGGGCCATCGTGGAGAGTCCGCAGTTCTTCCCGCACTTCTCCGCGCGCGACACCCTCGGCCTGCTCGCCCAGGCCGGTGAGCTGCCCCGGCAGCGGGTCGACGAGGTGCTGGAGCTGGTCGGGCTCCGCGACCGGGCCGGCGAACGGGTGAAGACCTACTCGCTCGGCATGAAGCAGCGGCTGGCGGTCGCCTCCGCGCTGCTCAAGAGCCCGAAGCTGCTGATCCTGGACGAGCCGGCCAATGGCCTCGACCCGGGCGGCATCCGGGAGATGCGCAGCCTGATGCGCGACCTCTCCGCCTCGGGCATGACCGTGGTGCTCTCCAGCCACATCCTCGGCGAGATCCAGCTCATCTGCGACTCGGTCACCATCATCTCGCTGGGCCGGCGGGTCGCGTTCGGGCCGGTCGAGCAGGTGCTCGCCGCCCACTCGCAGGGCGCCGTACGGGTCCGGCTCGAGGCGGTCACCGATCTGCCGCAGGCCGCCGAGACGCTCACCCGGGCCGGGATCCGGATCACCACCACCGAACCGGACCACCTGATGCTCGCCGGCGTCGACAAGCCGGCCACGGTCAGCCGCCTCCTCGCCGAGCAGGGCCTGTACGTCAGCGAGCTGGCGCCGGTCGCGGTCGACCTGGAGAGCGTCTTCCTCGAACTGACCGCCACCGCGCCGGTCCCCGGCCAGCACCGCCAGGTCGACGAGTCCACGAAGGTCGGTGAGACGGCATGAGCCTGTTCGTCACGGAACTGCGCCGGCTCGCCAAGCGCCGGCTCACCCGGCTGCTGCTGGTGCTGCTGGTGCTCGGGCTGGCCAGCGTGGCCATCGGCTTCAGCATCTACAGCCAGAAGCTCTCGAAGGAGGTCGTGGCGGCGGCACAGGCGAAGTCCGATGCCCAGTACCGCGAGTCGATGAAGGCCTGGGAGGGAAGCATCGCCGAGTGCGACGCCGCCAAGGCCCGTGGGGACCAGGACACCGAGGAGCGGTACGGGCCGAACTGCGGCCGGGACTGGCAGCCCCAGCCGGAGATGTTCGACCCGAAGTGGAACCTGCCCTACCAGTTCGACTTCCGGGCCGAGTTCCCGCTGTTCATCGCGGTCTTCGCCGGTGCGGTCGGGCTCTTCGCGTTCCTCGTCGGCGCCTCGTTCGTCGGTGCCGAGTGGGCCAGCGGCGGAATGATGAACCTGCTGCTCTGGCGGCCGAAACGGCTCGCCGTGCTCGGCACCAAGCTGGCCGCTGTGCTGACCACGGCCCTCGGGGTGAGCGTCGTGCTCGGCGGCCTCTGGACGCTGGCCTTCTGGCTCATCGGCACCTACCGGGGGACCACCGCCAAGATGACCGCCGGGGCCTGGCAGTCGATCGGGCTGGACGGTCTGCGCGGGGTCGGGATCATCCTGGTGATCGGCGCGGCCGCGTTCGCGCTGGCCTCGCTCGGCCGGCACACCGCGATGGCGCTCGGCGCCGCCGTGGGGGTCTTCGCGATCAGCGAGGTCGCCATCCGGATCGCGGTCGGCGTGCTCGGCGTCCAGTTCGGCGACCGGTACCTGCTCTCCACCTACGCCCAGGCGTGGTTCATGAAGCAGGTGAAGCTACTCGACTACCGGGTGTGCGACTTCGCCAAGGGCGAGTGCCATCCAGCGGAGCTGCTGATCACCTGGCAGGACTCGGCGCTGGTGTTCGGCCTGGGCGCCGCGGCGGTCCTGGTCGGCGCGTTCTGGGCGATGCGCCGGCGGGACATCGCCTGATCGTGCTCCGCGCCGCCGGCCCCCGGTCGGCGGCGCGGACGTCACGTCCGATGCGGCCGGGTCGGCCTCTGGTTAGGCTGGGCCCCCGGCCGGTGGTCGCCGCGCCGGTCGTCCGTTCCCCGAGGAGCGCCATGCCCGCCGACGCCTCCCCGGCCGCCACCGGCCGGTCTGAGCCGTCCGGGTCCAACGACGCCACGCGCCGAGAGGCCGGCGGACCCGTCCCGCCGCAGGCCGGCGGCGGGCGCCGGGACACCGGCGTCACCGTCCCGCCGCCCCGTTCCGCCCCCGCCGTCGAGGCCGACCTCGCGCCCGAGGAGGCCGCGGTGCTCGCCGACGAGGAGGCGCGCCCGCTGGACGAGCCGGCGGACGGCGCCGGCCCCGCGCCGGTCGAACCGCGGCCGACGGACGACGGCTCCGGTCCGGGTGACGGGCTCACCGAACGGGACCGGCAGATCCTCGCCTTCGAGCAGCGGTGGTGGAGGCACGCCGGCGCGAAGGAACAGGCGATCCGGGACACCTTCGGGCTCTCCGCCACCCGGTACTACCAGCTGCTCAACGCGCTGCTCGACCACCCGGCCGCGCTGGCCGCCGAGCCGGTGCTGGTCGGCCGGCTGCGCCGGCTGCGCTCCGCGCGGACGCGCGACCGGCGGCGTTGACACCCCACCTCCCCGGGCATGGCGTCCGCCGGTCCGGGTAGGCGGGCGGGCGACGGAGGGAGTTGACGGGGATGGGGGCACCAGATCGCCGGTACGCGACCGGGAGCCAGCCGGCGCGGCCGATCGGGACGGCGCCGATGATGCGGGTGCGCTCCGCCTCCGATCCGGCCCCCGGCCGGCCGGTGAACGAGGACCTGGTCTTCCGGTTCGGTCCGCTGGTCGGTGTTCTCGACGGGGCCACGGTGCCGGAGGGCTTCGACACCGGCTGCGTGCACGGGCCGGACTGGTACGTCCGGCACCTGGCCGCCCGGATCGGTCTGGCCGTCGCGGCCCGGCCGGCGGCGACGCTGATGAGCAGTCTGGCGGCGGCCATCCTGGCGGTCCGCGCCGACCACGGCGGGGAGTGTGACCTCGACCATCCGGGCACCCCGTCGTCCACGGTCTGCCTGCTGCGCGAGGGCGGCGACCAGGTGGACTACCTGGTGCTCTGCGACAGTCCGCTGGTGCTGGACGCCGGCGGCCAGGTCGGCGTGGTCTCCGACGAGCGGCTTGACGCGGCCATGGCGGAGCTGCGCCGTACCGCCGAGCAACTGCCCGAGGGCGACGCCGATCCGGTGACCCGGTTCCGCCGGTCGGTGATCGTGCAGCGGGAGCGGATGAACCGCACGCACGGCTACTGGGCCGCCGCCGCCGACCCGGACGCCGCGTACCACGCCATGACCGGGACGCTGCCGCTGCGCGGGCCGGGGGCGCTCCGGCGGGCGGCGCTGCTCAGCGACGGCGCGTCCTGCGCGGTCGAGCAGTTCGGCCTCTTCGACTGGGCCGGCCTGCTAAACGTGACGGCGGCGGAGGGGCCCGAGGGGCTGATCGGCCGGGTCCGGGCCGCCGAGCGGGACCACCCGGACCGGCTGCGCCGGCACAAGCGGACCGACGACGCCTCGGTGGTGTTCTGTGAGTTCGACCCGGCCGGGTGAGGACCGGCGACGGAGGAAAGACCGGTTGGATGACAACGGAGCGTGAGGTGGAACACGGAGGGGGTACGACCGGCCGATACGGTCCTCCGGACCGGCAATCCGGGCCCAAAGGGGTGGACTTGGGCCGGTAGGGGCGGCAGACTGCGGCTCGTGGCGGGTGTCGTACGACTGGAGCTGGTGGACGAGCGAAACCTGGAGCCGTTGCTCTCCGTAGCGGCGGCAGAGGCGGAGCCGGAGGACGTCATGCCCCCGGTGGAAGCCCCCGCCGGTTGGTCGCTGGCCCGTCGGGACGCGTTCCGGGACTTCCACCGGGCCAGCTTCGGCGGCCTGGACGGCCCCACCCGCACCCGGATGTACGCGATCGTGGCCGGTGGCGAGGTGGTCGGCATGGTCCGGATGGCCCGCCGCGACGAGCCCGGAACGGTGGAGACCGGGATGTGGCTGGGGCGCTCGGCGCGGGGCCGGGGGCTCGGTGCGGCGGCCCTGCGCGCATTGTTGAACGCCGCCGCGGCGGCCGGCATGCACACGGTCGTGGCCGAGACGACGCCGGATAATCAGGGTGCCGTCTCCGTGCTCCGGAAATGCGGCGCAGAATTGCGCGAAAAGGGCGGGAAGCTGCACGCGCGGATGTGTCTGGACTCCGTTCTGCCGATCCGCTGACGCCGTTCGACCATCGTTCGACAGATACCTCCTTCCCCCTGCTCAACCCGGTCTGCCTGGCCGTTTTGCACGCATCCCGCCGCCGCTCGCCGAGTGTCCGATTCGCCGGTGACGCGCGCCTCAGGAATTACCCGGAAATGTTTTGCGAATAGGGGGCCGGGTACTGCCCGCCGGGTCCGCCCAATACCGGACGACCGGTCGCAGGCCCTCTTCCGCTGATCCCCGGTAGCTGTTTTCCGGCCTGCCCCACACGGGCGGATGTCCGCGCGTCCGCCGGGGAGCGAAGGAGAACTGATGAAGAGCGGAGCTCGAATAGCGCTGGCGGTGGGCGTCGGCTATCTCATCGGCCGCCGGAGGAAGCTGCGTACCGCCCTCACCCTCGCCGCCGCGGTGGCCATCGGCCGGGCCAGTCAACAGCCCGGTGGCCTGCTGAAATACGGCACAGACCTGTTGAACACGTCCCCCCAGCTCGGCAACCTGACCAGCCTCGCCGGCCCGCTCGCCAGCGCGGGCAGGGCCGCGGCGACGGCCGCCGCCGGCAGCGGCATCGACACCCTCAGCGGCAAGCTGCGCGGCGGCGCCGACGTGCTGCGCCGCAGGTCCGGCCCCGGCCAGCAGGGCGCGGCACCGGAGCGCTCGGCCCCCGACGAGGAGCAGGAGCTGGACGAGCAGCCCGCCGCGCGGGACGACGAGGACCGCGCCGAGGCCGGCGGCCGCGGACGGAGGCGGTGACCATGGCGACCGGCAATCCCGCGGACCGGGCACTGGACCAGCTCGGCAGTGAACTGCGCAACCTCGTCGCCGCGCTCGGCGAGCGGGCCGTCCAGGCGTTGACCGACCGGGTCGCCGACGCCACCGGGCGGCTCAGCGAGTACGCCAAGCAGGGCGGCGGCCCCGGCCTGATCGCCGCGGCCACCGGCGTGCAGAAGCTCGCCGAGGGCCGGTCCCCGATGCAGGCCGTGTTCCATGCCGGGCTGGCCGGCGGTAAGGAGAAGTTGATGTCGGCGGTCGGCGCTGGCGGCAAGGGTGGCAGGGGCGGCCGGAAGCCGAAGGTCACCAACATCGTCGAGACCGTCGAGGTCGGCGTGCCGGTCCGGGTCGCGTACAACCAGTGGACCCGGTTCGGCGACTTCCCCAGCTTCATGAAGAAGGTCGAACGGGCCGAGACCGACTCCGACGAGAAGCTGACCTGGAAGGCCCAGGTGGGGTGGTCGCACCGGACCTGGGAGTCGACCGTCGTCCGGCAGATCCCGGACCGCCTGATCAACTGGCGCTCGAAGGGTGACAAGGGCGCGGTCGACGGCACGGTCAGCTTCCACGAGATCGGTCCCGAGCTGACGAAGATCCTTGTCGTCCTGGAGTACCACCCGCAGGGCCTCTTCGAGCGCACCGGCAACCTCTGGCGTGCCCAGGGCCGCCGGGTGCGGCTGGAGCTGAAGCACTTCGTCCGCCACGTGATGACCCGGACCGTGCTCGACCCCGACTCGGTCGAGGGCTGGCGCGGCGAGATCGAGGATTCCCGGGTGGTCAAGGACCACGAGACCGCGCTCCGCGAGGAGCAGGAGGCCCGGGAACGACCGCGGGGCCGTACCGAGGAACTCGAGGAGGAGGAGCGCGGGCGCCGGCCCCCGCAGCGCCGCCGTTCGCCGGAGGAGGACGAGGAGTACGACGCCTACGACGAGGGCGACGACTACGACGAGGACGAGTACGTCGAGGAACCGGCGGAGGAGGAACCGCCCCGGCGCCGGCAGCCCGAGCGGGCCCGCCGCCCGCAGCCGCGGGAGGACCGGGCACCCCGTGCTGAGCGCGCGGAACGGCCCCGCCCCCGCCCGACGGTCCGCCGTCCGGTGGAGTCACCTCGACGGCCCGTGGTCGGTCGCCGACGGGAGGAGGAGGAATGAGGTCGACCTGCTCGACCGGGTGCTCGCCACCGGCGTGGTGGTCACCGGCGACATCACCCTCGCCATCGCCGACGTCGACCTGGTACGCATCTCGCTGCGCGCGCTGATCGCCTCGGTCGGCGCCCTCGGCCCGCCCGAGTCCGACCCGTCCGCCGCGAAGGCCGCGCCATGACCGGACATGAGGTGGCCGAGGAAGGCGTGGTGCGGCGGGACGAGGCTGCCGAGCTGGCGGCGGCGCTGGGGGAGTCGCAGTGGCAGGCGCCCCGGGTCCGGCCGCTGGACCGCCGGCTCGCCGTGGACCGCGACTCGGTCGAACGGGGGCTCGCCAGCCTGGTGCTGACCGTCGTCGAGCTGCTGCGGCAGCTGATGGAACGGCAGGCGCTGCGCCGGGTCGATCTGGGCGACCTCACCGACGAGCAGGTCGAACGGATCGGCACCACGCTGATGGCGCTGGAGGAGCAGATGGCCCGCCTCCGCGAGCACTTCGGTCTCTCCCCCGAGGACCTGAACCTCGACCTGGGCCCCCTGGGCCCCCTCCTCCCCAGCGACTGACCGCCGCCCGCCACGTTGATCATGAAACTGTTGTCACGACGCGCCGGGTGGCGCGCGGCAACTTCATGATCAACGCGGTCACTGACGGGTGGCGGCGTAGGCGGCCAGGGCGGCTACCTGGGCGGGGTTGAGGGAGGGGCGGATGCGGGGACGGGCCGCCGCGACGTGTGTGGCGGTCACCGTGGTGGCGGTCAGGGACTCGCGCATCGCGGCCAGCGCCGCCTCGCGGATCAGGGCGGCGCAGTCGGCGGCCGAGAAGCCGTCCAGTTCGGCGCCGAGGGCGGCCAGGTCGACGTCGTCGGCGAGCGGCACGTTCCGGGAGGTGGCCCGGAGGATCTCGGCCCGGGCGGGACCGTCCGGCGGCGGCACGTACACCAGGCGTTCCAGGCGGCCGGGGCGGAGCAGTGCCGGGTCGATCAGGTCGGGCCGGTTCGTTGCGCCGACCACCACCACGTTGCGTAACGCCTCCACCCCGTCCAGCTCGGTGAGCAGGGCGGCCACCACCCGGTCGGTCGTACCCCCGTCGGTGGCCTGACCACGGGCCGGGGCGAGGGCGTCCACCTCGTCCAGGAAGACGAGCGTCGGCGCCGCCTCGCGGGCCCGGCGGAACAGCTCCCGGACCGCGCGTTCGCTCTCGCCCACCCATTTGGAGAGCAGCTCCGCGCCCTTCACCGACAGCACGTTCGCCCGGCCGGAGCCGGCCAGCGCGGTGACCAGGTACGTCTTGCCGCAGCCGGGCGGCCCGTAGAGCATTACCCCGCGCGGCGGCGTCACGCCCAGCCGGGCGAAGGTGTCCGGGTAGGTCAGCGGCCAGAGCACCGACTCGGTCAGCGTCTCCTTGACCTCGTGCAGGGCCCCGACGTCGTCCAACGTCACCGAGGCCAGCTCCAGGGTGGACCCGGCCATCGTGGTGGGCCGGACCACCTCCAGCGCGGCGGTGAAGTCGGGCATCGCCACCGTCGGCGTCTCGGCCGTCTTCTGCCTCAGCGCCGCGCGTACGCCGGCCTCGCGGACCAGCGCGGCCAGGTCGGCGGCGACGAACCCCGGCGTACGGGCGGCCACCTCGTCCAGCCGGACGTCCTCGGCGAGCGGCACCTGCCGGGTTAGTACGGTCAGCACTTCCCGGCGCAACGCCTGGTCGGGCAGGGGGACGGTGATCCGCAGCGAGAGCAGGTCCGGGGCGCGCAGGGCCGGGTCCACCGCCTCCGGACGGCCGGTGGTGCAGACCACGGCCGCCCCGGCCCGGACCGTTTCGGCGACGACCTGCCGGAACACCGTGGCCAACGGTCCCGGCTGATCGGCCGGGGCGATGGCCTCCACGTCGGTGACCAGCAGGACGGCGGGACCGTCCGCGCGGACCGCCTCGGCCGCCTGGCGTAGCCGGCGGGCCGCCGCGTCGTTGGTCAACGCGGCCAGCTCCGGCGCCCACAGCGGGCACATCCGGGCGCGTACCCGGGCGGCGACCGCGCGGACCAGTGCCGACTTGCCCGAGCCGGCCGGCCCGCTGAGCAGGACGCCCAGCGACACGGCGGTGCCGAGCCGGCCCAGCACCTCCCGGTGGTGGAAGCCGAGGTCGAGCAGCTCGGTCAGTTCCTCGGCCTGGGCCCGCAGTCCGGGCAGCTCGTCGAAGCCCGGGGCGTCCACCGTCCCGTCGAGGCCCGGTGCCTCCGCCGGCTCGGCGGGGCCGGGCTCCGGCCGCACCGGCGCGGCCCGCCCCGTCCCGTCCTCCCCCGGCCGGTCGACCGGCGCCCGACCGCCGGCCCCGGTCGTGCCGGCGGTCAGCCGGCCGCTCTGGTCCTGACCGGCCGCTCCGGAGCCGCGGGTGGCCGGGCCGTGTTCCCAGCCGACCACGGTGTCCATGGTGACCAGCGCGCCGGCCGCCGGATCGGCCGCGACCACGGTGAGCAGGGTGCTGGTCCAGGCGTATCCGACGGTGTTGGCGAGGCTGCGCCGGGCGGCCTCGACCAGACCGCGGACCGCGGCGTCGGGAAGCACGTCCTGAGGCAGCAGCGAGACGTCGTCGCCGGTGGTGACCAGCTTGCCGAGCAGGGCGAGGCGGAGCATCTCCGGGGAGACCGCGGCGATGATGCCGACCGGACCGGCGAGGGTCACCGTGCGGGCCGGGACCAGCGGCAACGGGCTGATTCGCACCTGCCCGCCGTCCCGCAGGCCGAGGTTGCCGAGGATCAGGTCGTCGGCGTGGAGCAGCGCGGCGCTCGCGGCCGGCTCGGCCGGGGCGGCGATGCCGGCGGTCACCCGCCGGCCGGCCAGCCGGACCGGGTCGCCGGGGCGCAGCGCCAGCGCGGTCAGCACCTCCGGGTGCAGGCGGACGACGCCGCGCCGGGCGTCCAGCGCGGCCGGCCGCAGGCTCGCGGTCAGGGTCAGCTCGGGTTCCGCCACCCGCCCGACAGTAGCCGCCGGCCGCGGGTCGTGCCCGTGACGCGCGTCCGCCGGGGTCAGCTGGGCCCCGATCCGGGTCGGATCGGCGGTGGCTCAGGCCCGCTTCGCCCGGGGCACCCGGTCCGCGACCGGGCGCGGTACGGCGTTCTTCAGCTCGTTGATCAACCGCGGGCTCAGCGCCCCGCCGGCCCGGCCGGCGAAGAGCGTCATCTCGTACGCCACGGTGCCGAGGTTCGCCGAGCGGTCGGCGACCACGGCGAGCACCGAGCCGCTGCTGATCGCACCGATCAGCAGGTACCCCTCGGCCATGTCCACGATCACCCGGTTGAGGACGCCCAGCGCGTACCAGTTCGCGGCGCCGCCGGCGAGGCTGGTCATGCCGGAGACGACGGCGGCCAGCCGTTCCGCGTTGGACCGGTCTCTGCTGCCGGAGGTGGCGATCAGCAGCCCGTCGGCGGAGACCGCGATCGCCTCCATCACCCCGGCCGTGCTGGAGGTGAACGCGTCGAGCAGCCAGTGGAAGGTGCGGGCCTCGGGGCTGTGTTCCCCGGCCGGCTGTTGCCGGTCGCCGTTGTCGGGCCGGGAGGGACTGGTCACCGTGCGTCCTCTTCGTGACGGGTCGGGTTGGACCGACTGTGTGCGCGGTCCTGTGCACCGGGCGGGAAAGTAGCCGGACCGGAAATTAGTGGACCCACACGCGGTGTGATCGCCGCAGCCGAGTCGGCTTCGCGTCACTCCGGGTTGCGTCACGTCTCGTTGGTGCGGTGCTCACGCAGCGGTTCGTGACGGTTGCCGAGATGGCCGGTCGGCGGCGGTTTGCAGGATAGGCCTGAATTCACGGAATCAGAACTCCGGTCACCGGAACGCTCGGGACGTTCCACGGTCGACCGGACTCGCCCGCCGAACGACGCGGCCGGGCGGCCGTACGGCGGATCTCAGGTGTCACACAGCTTCCGGGCCGTACCGTGTGCCGCATGAGATCACCGCTAGCCGCCTCGCGGATCCGGCGTGCCCTGGCCAGCCGCCGTCGCCGGGCGGTCGCCGTGGTGGTGGCGGCCGTCCTGGTGGCCGCCGCCGTGGCCTGGGCGGCCCGGCCGCAGGGGGCCGGCTTCCGGACCGAGTCGGCGCTGGTGACCGTCCGCTCCGGACCGGCCGGCGACCAACCGGTCGACCTGGACACCACGCTCTACCTGCCTCGGGACGCCTCGGCCGGGCACCGGGTCCCGGCGGTGCTGCTGGCGCACGGCTTCGGCGGCACCAAGGAGTCGGTCCGCGCCGACGCGGAGGACCTGGCCGACCACGGGTACGCCGTGCTCACCTGGACCGCTCGGGGCTTCGGCCGCAGCGGCGGCGAGATCCACCTGGACAGCCCGGACTACGAGGTGCGGGACGCGCAACGCCTGATCGACCGGCTCGCCGCCCGCCCGGACATCCGCCTCGACGCGGCCGGGGACCCCCGGGTCGGCGTGGTCGGTGGCTCGTACGGCGGTGGCCTGGCCCTGCTGCTGGCCGCCCAGGACAGCCGGGTCGACGCGATCGTCCCGATGATCACCTGGAACGACCTGTCCCGGGCGTTCCTGCCGGAGAGCAGCGGCAAGGCGCCCACCGAGGGCGTGTTCAAGAAGGGCTGGGCCGGCCTCTTCTTCGGCGGTGGCGGCAACGTCGGCTCGGGACCGGCCGGTCTCTCCGGCACCACCGCCGGCCAGCCCGAGGGTGCCCCCGCGTCGGCCGGCGCGCCCAGCCCGCAGCCCGGCGCCGGTCCCGGCACCAGTTCCGGACGGGTGCCCGCGGGCCCCGCCGACCCGTCCTGCGGCCGGTTCGCCGCCGACGTCTGCGCCGCGTACCTGCGGATCGCCACCGCCGGGCGGGCCGACGCCCAGGCGGTCGACCTGCTGCGCCGCTCGTCCCCGGCCGGGGTGCTCGACCGGATCAAGGCGCCCACCCTGCTGGTGCAGGGCGAGGCGGACACCCTCTTCCCGCTCACCGAGGCGGACGCCAACGCGCGCGGCATCGCCGCCGCCGGCACGCCGGTCCGGGTCGCCTGGTTCACCGGCGGCCACGACGGCGGCACCGGTCCCACCTCCGATTCCGACCGGGTGAAGTTCCTCACCGCGCAGTGGCTCGACCACTACGTCAAGGGCGAGGGTTCGGCACCGGGCGGCTCCTTCACGTTCTCCCGGATCGCCGGGTTCGACGCGCTCGACCGGGGCCTGGTGGCCACCGGCTACCACACCGCCGACTATCCCGGCGTGACCGGACAGGGCCGTACCGAGATCACGCTGACCGGCCCGGCCCGGCCGGTCGCCAACCCGCCCAACGGCAACCCGGCGGCGATCTCCTCGGTGCCGTTCGCCGGGGCGGTCGGTTCGCTGCTGAACGGGGTGGCGGGGGACATTCCCGGCCAGCACGCCCGGTTCGAGTCCGAGCCGCTGACCGAGCCGGTCGACGTGGTCGGCGCGCCGACCGTACGGATCAGGGCGGCCTCGCCCACCGGCGAGGCGGTGCTCTTCGTCAAGCTCTACGACGTCGACCCGAAGGGCGCGGCCACCCTGCCCGACGGCCTGGTCGCGCCGATTCGGTTGACCGGCCTACCGGCGACGATCGACGCCGCCCAGCCGGTCACCGTCACCCTGCCGGCGATCGTCCGCCGGATCGAGTCCGGGCACCGGCTGCGGGTCGTCGTGTCCACCTCCGACCAGGCGTACGCGACCCCGGCCGAGCCGGCCGTGCACACCGTCGCCCTCGGCGGCGGTCCGCTGACCCTGCCCACGGTGGACGCCCAGCCGATCCCCACCACGGCCACCGTCTGGCGCTGGGCGCTGGTCGGCCTGCTCGCCGCGATCGCGCTCGGGCTTGCCGTGGTCGTCCTGCTCGCCCGCCGCCGGCACCGCCGCCAGGACAGTTCGGTCCACCCGGAGTACGCGGGCGTGCCGCTGGTCGTCCGCCAGCTCCGCAAGGAGTACGCGGACGGCTTCGTCGCCGTCTCCAACGTGGACTTCGAGGTGCACCCCGGCCAGGTGGTCGGCCTGCTCGGGCCGAACGGCGCCGGCAAGACCACCACCCTGCGGGTGCTGATGGGGCTGACCCAGCCCACGGCCGGCGAGATCTACGTCTTCGGGCATCGGCTGGTGCCCGGCTCGCCGGTGCTGTCCCGGATCGGCGCGCTGGTGGAGGGGCCGGGGTTCCTGCCGCACCTGTCCGGTCTGGAGAACCTGAAGGCGTACTGGCGGGCGACCGGGCGGCCGTGGGCGGAGGCGCACTTCGACCAGGCGCTGGAGATCGCCGGGCTGGGCGACTCGGTGCACCGCAAGACCCGCAAGTACAGCCACGGCATGCGGCAGCGGCTCGCCATCGCGCAGGCCATGCTGGGCCTGCCCGAGCTGCTGGTGCTCGACGAGCCGACGGACGGCCTGGACCCGCCGCAGATCGCCGAGATGCGCCGGGTGCTCCAGCGCTACGCCACCGACGGGCGGGCGGTGCTGGTCTCCAGCCACCTGCTCGCCGAGGTGGAACAGACCTGCACCCACGCGGTCGTGGTGACCAAGGGGCGGATCGTCGCTTCCGGCCCGGTCGAGGAGATCGTCGGCGAGTCGCCGAGCGTGCTGTTCGAGGTGAGCGACCCGGACGCGGCACGCGGCGTGCTCGACCGGCTGGACGGCGTACGGGTGCTGCCGGACGGGGACGGCGGGCTGGTGGTGGACACCAACGGCACCGCCCGCAGCGAGGTGGTGGCCGAGCTGGTCCGGGCCGGCATCGGGGTGGACCGGGTGGTGCCCCGGCGCCGCCTGGAGGACGCGTTCCTCGCCCTGGTCGGCGAGAACTCTCGGGGGAGCGGGGACCGGTGATGGAACAGTCGACATCCGTGCGTACGGCGGGCCGGGGCGGAGCGGCGTCCGGCTATCGGCCGTCGGCGACCCTGCCGTTCCGGGCCGAGTTCCGCCGGCAGGCGGCGCGGCGGCGTACCCAGCTCGCGCTCGGGTTCATGGTGCTGCTGCCGCTGATCATCCTGGTCGCGTTCCAGTTCAACTCCGGCAACGCGGACCGGAACCGGAACAACGAGTTCGGCAGCCTGGTCGACCTGGCCGTCTCCGGCGGGTTGAACTTCACCCTGTTCTCGATCTTCGTGTCGTCGTCGTTCCTGCTGGTCGTGGTGGTGGCACTGTTCTGTGGGGACACGGTGGCCAGCGAGGCGAGCTGGGGCAGCCTGCGCTACCTGCTGGCGATCCCGGTGCCCCGGGCCCGGCTGCTGACGGTGAAGCTGCTGGTCGCGCTCGCGTACTCGGGGCTGGCCCTGCTGCTGCTCGCCGGCACCGCGCTGCTCGCCGGCACCCTCCGGTACGGCTGGTCCCCGCTGCGCAGCCAGGTCTCCGCCGAGCTGCCGCCGGCCGAGGGGCTGCTCCGCCTGCTCGCGGTGCTCGGCTACCTGGCGGTCGTCCTGCTGGTGGTGGCCGGGCTGGCGTTCCTGCTCTCGGTGACCACGGACGCGGCGCTCGGCGCGGTCGGCGGGGCGGTGCTGCTCTGGATCCTCTCCAGCATCCTGGACCAGATCACCGCGCTGGGCGGGCTGCGCGCGCTGCTGCCCACCCACTACAGCAGCGCCTGGCTGGGCCTGCTCTCCACCCCGGTGCAGACCGACGACCTGGTACGCGGAGCCATCTCGGCGATCGTCTACGCCACCGGATTCTGGACGCTGGCCTTCTGGCGCTTCACTCGCAAGGACGTCACGAGCTGACCGAAGCGGGCGGTTAACGGTTGACAAACCGCGTTACCATGGGAGCGTTCCCAGTCCTTTGAGCAGGGGCGTTGTGAGTCGTCCCACCAGGAAGGAATTTATTACCTTCGATATGTTCGTGCCTCATCCTGGAACAAATCCATCCATGTCAATGGAGGTTCCCGATGGTTCCGGCACGACTGAACGGTCCCGCACTCTCCCTGTTCCGCATGGTGATCGGCCTGCTCTTCCTCTGCCACGGCATGGCATCGATCTTCGGCATGCTGGGCGGCAACCAGGGCAGTGGCAAGGCGATCCCCGTCGGTCAGTGGCCCGGCTGGTGGGCCGCGCTGATCCAACTCGTCTGCGGCGGCCTGGTGCTCCTCGGCCTGGTCACCCGACCCGCGGCGTTACTCGCCTCCGGCTCGATGGCGTACGCGTACTTCACGGTGCACCAGTCGCGCGGCATGCTGCCGATCGGTAACGGCGGCGAACTGGCCGCCCTGTTCTGCTGGTCGCTCGTGCTGATCGCGGTGCTCGGCCCGGGCAGCTGGGCGCTGGACGCGATGCTGCGGCGTCGCCGCGCCATCACCGCGCTGCCCCACCCGGCCGACCCCACCTCGGTCCCCGCCTGACGGCGACCGTTCGAGATCTTGGTAGCGGACGGCCCGTCCCGGGACCGATTCCTGCCAAGATCTCGAACGGGATCGGGCCCGTCAGAGGCGGCTCTCCGGGGGCGGGGTGGCGTCCGGGGCGGTGGGCGGTGCGCTGGGTGTCGGGGCGGGACGGTCGTCCCGCTTCCAGGCGCTGACGCCGAGGCGGCCGGTGTTACCGAGGTCGATCGAGCCGTCCAGGTCCACCGGGACGGCCGGGCGCCCCGCCACCGGGCTGACCTCCAGATACGCGCCGTCGCTCGCGACCACCGTGGGATCGGTGACCAGGTTGCGCCAGAGCAGGGCGGCGGTGGCCCGCTCGCCGGGGCGCAGCACGATCGGTCGGGGCGCCTGGTCGAAGCCCGAGGTGATCGAACGGGCCCCGGGGATGACCTGGACGGCCAGCGGGTCCCGGTCGGCGTCCCAGAGCCGAGGCGCCGGGTGACCTTCCAGCGCGTACGGGCCGGTGCCGCAGTTGACCAGCTCCAGGCCCATCGCCCGCAGCCCCATCGCGGCGTCCACCCCGAGCGCGGTGATGCGTATCCCCTCCGGAGAGCAGGCCGCGGGGGTGGGCTGATGCCGCTCCGGAAGGGGGTCGACGGGGACCGGTGCGGGCGTACAGGCGGCGAGCAGGGCGGTGCCGGCCAGTACGCCGAGTCGTGCCATCGTCCCCACCTGGACGATCCTGCCACCGGCTCGTCCCACCGGGTGTACCGGGCGGAGCCGCCCGAGCCGGAGCCGGTTCCGCGGGTGCCGGCACCGTGCTCCCCTGGACGGTCCGCTGGCTCATCAGTTGGAATCCGCGGTCGCGCCGGCGGCGGACCCTGCATAGACTCGGTGGCACAACTTCATACCTCATCCAGAGGGGCTGAGGGATACGGCCCGATGACGCCCCGGCAACCACCCGCGCGCTCGACGACGAGCGACGGCGGGCAGGTGCCAATTCCGTCCCCGCCGCACCCGGCGATGTGGGGAAAGATGAGAGGAATTCCTCGACATGACGTCGACGCTTCCTGCCGCCTCCGGCATCGACACCACCCTCAGCCCGGCGCGCGCCCTGGTCTGCCGCGCCTGTTCCGCGCGCTACCCGCTCGCCGCCCAGCACGCCTGCTACGAGTGTTTCGGGCCGCTCGAGGTCGACTACGACACCGCGGCCCTGGCCACGGTCACGCGGGAGCAGATCGAGGCCGGTCCGAAGAACCTCTGGCGGTACGCGGCCCTGCTCCCCGCCGGCCAGGACCCGGCCACCCGGGTCACCCTGGACCCGGGGCTGACTCCGCTGGTCGCCGCCCCGTACCTGGCCGCCGAGCTGGGCATCACCGCCCCGCTCTGGGTCAAGGACGACAGCGCCAACCCGACCCACTCGTTCAAGGACCGGGTGGTCTCGGTGGCGCTGACCGCCGCCCGGGCGCTCGGCTTCAACCGATACGCCTGCGCCTCCACCGGCAACCTGGCCAACTCGGTCGCCGCCCACGCGGCCCGGGCCGGGGCGCCCTCGGTGGTCTTCATCCCCAGCGACCTGGAGCAGGGCAAGGTGGTGACCACCGCCGTCTACGGCGGCGAGCTGGTCGCCATCGACGGCTCGTACGACGACGTGAACCGGCTCTGTGGCGAGCTGGTGGAGACCGACGAGTTCGAGGACACCGCCTTCGTCAACGTCAACGTCCGGCCGTACTACGCCGAGGGTTCCAAGACCCTCGGGTACGAGGTGGCCGAGCAGCTCGGCTGGCGCATCCCCGCCCAGGTGGTCATCCCGATGGCGAGCGGTGAGCTGCTCACGAAGATCGACAAGGCATTCTCCGAGCTGGTCGAGATCGGGCTGGTGGAGGCGCCGGCCGAGGGCTGGAAGGTGTTCGGCGCCCAGTCCGCCGGCTGCAACCCGATCGCCACCGCGCTGCACGCCGGCAGCGACACCATCGTCCCGGTCAAACCGACCGGGATCGCCAAGTCGCTCAACATCGGCGACCCGGCCGCCGGCCTGTACGCGCTGGAGGCGGTCCGCCGCACCGGCGGCTGGATGGAGTACGTGGACGACGAGGAGATCCGCGCCGGCATCCGGCTGCTCGCCCGGACCGCCGGGGTCTTCGCGGAGACCGCCGGTGGGGTCACCGTGGCGGTGCTGCGCAAGCTGGTCGAGTCGGGTCGCCTCGACCCGGCCGCCGAGACCGTCGTCTTCAACACCGGGGAGGGCCTCAAGACCATCGACGCGGTGTCATCCCAGGTCGGCCCCACCCACCGCATCAAGCCCTCCCTCCGCGCCGCCCGCGACGCCGGCCTCCTGGCCTGACCCTCCACCCCCGCCCCAGCCTTGTTGTCAATCACGTCGGGGCGGCACGTCTTGATCAACTCCGTGTGCGGCATGTTGTGGTCAGAGCGGGCCGCGAGGCCAACCTCTTGCCGCGCTCGGAGTTGATCTTGGAGGAGGCGGGCGGTTGGGGGAGGGGGGATCGCCCGGGTGGGGGATCGGGCCGATTCGCGGGGTAACTGGCTATTCGCTGTGAGTGTGAAATTTTCGCCGACCAGGACTTGACGGCAGGAACCGGACGGCGCAAGATGCTCGGTGCGGGAGGGCATCCGCCCGAAGACTTTCCGGTCTTCTGGCCCAACGCCGGAGGCGTTGTGCGGACGTCCCTCCCGACCAACTTCCGAAGGGGCCAGCGGAAAACCGCTGGCCCCTTCGCTGTGCCTGGCGCAGGCTCACCCGCATGGGCATCACGATCGTGCCGTTCGACGCCGCCGATTCGGCCGCGCTCGACGAGGCGTACCTGATCGGTGCGGCGGCCGAGCAGGCCGATGTGCCGGACTTTCCGCCGTTCTGCCGGCAGCGGTTCACCGTCGGCGCGCGGCACCCGTTGCCGGGCATCGCGCGGCGCTGGGCCCTGGCCCGGCTCGACGGGGCGCCGGCCGGCTATCTCGCGCTCTCCCTGCCGCAGCTGGACAACACCGACAACGCCGATGTCGAGCTGGTGGTGCATCCGGCGTACCGGCGCCGGGGCGTCGGGCGGACGCTGCACGAGCACGGTTTGCGCCTGCTGCGGGAGCACGGCCGTAAGCGGGTGGTCGGGATGACCGTGACCACCTTGCCCGGCGGTGTTGCGCGACCGGCGGCGGGCGACGCCTTCGCCGCCGCGACGGGTGCGCGGTCGGCGCTCGTCGACGTGCGCCGCCGGCTCGACGCCGGCCGGCTCGACCACGCGGCGCTGGACACCCTGGCCGCCGAGGCCGGGGCGAGCGCCACCGGTTACCGCAGCGTGCGGTGGCGCGGTGACACACCGGAGGAGTACGCCGCCGACGTGGCCTACCTCGATGGCCGGCTGATGGCCGACGCGCCCCTCGGTGAGCTCGAGGTGGAGCCCGAGCGGGTCGACGTCGACCGGCTGCGCGGGACCGAACGGGCGCTGAACGCCCGTGGCCGACGCCGCTACCACCACGGCACGGTGCACGAGGCCTCCGGCCGGCTGGTCGCCTGGACCCTGATCGACCTGGGGCCGAGCGCGGACTGGCACGCCTGGCAGCAGATCACCATCGTCGACCCGGAGCACCGCGGCCACCGGCTCGGCCTGCTCGTCAAGATCGAGAACCTGCGGTACGCGCTTCACCACGAGCCCGCGCTACGGGTGATCGACACCTGGAACGCCGCCGAGAACCAGCACATGATCGCGATCAACGAGCGGCTCGGCTTCCGGCCGGTGGACGGCTGGACGAACTGGCAACTGGCGACCTGAGTTTGTGACAGCCCCCTACTGATCTGGTGGCTTCCTGTTGCATGATTGCGGGCATGACGGAGACCCCGCACCCCCTGTACGACAGGCACGCCGAGACCCTCCACCGGGCGCTGACCGCGATCACGGAGCGGGGCTACTGGTCCGCATACCCCGAGTCGCCCAGCCCGCGGGTGTACGGCGAGACCGCCGCCGCCGAGGGCAAGGCCGCCTTCGAGGCGTACCTGAACCAGGACTTCCCCCTGGACCAGCCGGGTGACGGGCAGACCGTCGCCACCGAGGTCAGCCCGTTCGGCGTGGAGCTGAACGTGCGCTACCCGCACGCCACCCCCGACCAGCTCGTGGCCGCCGCCACCGCCGCCCTGCCGGCCTGGCGGGATGCCGGCCCGCAGGCCCGGGTGGGCGTCTGCCTGGAGATCCTCGACCGGCTGCACAGCTGCGTCTTCGAGCTGGCCAACGCGGTGCAGTTCACCAGCGGCCAGGCGTTCGTGATGGCCTTCCAGGCCGGCGGCGCGCATGCGCTGGACCGGGCGCTGGAGGCGATCGCCTACGCGTACGCCGAGATGACCCGCCACCCGGGGACGGCCGGCTGGGAGAAGCCCGCCGGCAAGGGCGACCCGCTGCGGATGAGCAAGACCTTCCACGTGGTACCGCGCGGCGTGGCGCTGGTGATCGGCTGCAACACCTTTCCGACCTGGAACTCCTACCCGGGTCTGTTCGCCTCGTTGGCCACCGGCAACCCGGTCGTCGTCAAGCCGCACCCGCGCGCGGTGCTGCCGCTCGCCATCACCGTGAAGTACGCCCGCCAGGTGCTCGCCGAGGCCGGCTTCGACCCGAACCTCGTGCAGCTCGCCCCCGAGGCGGCGGACGAGAAGCTCGCCTCGACCCTGGCCCTGCACCCGGCCGTCAGGATCGTCGACTTCACCGGCTCCTCGGAGTACGGCGACTGGCTGGAGGCGAACGCCCGACAGGCCGCCGTCTACACCGAGAAGGCCGGCCTGAACACGGTGGTGATCGACTCCACCGACGACTTCGCCGGGATGTGCCGCAACCTGGGCTTCACGCTCGCCCTCTACAGCGGCCAGATGTGCACCACGTCGCAGAACCTGCTGATCCCCCGGGGCGGCATCGAGACCGACCAGGGGCACAAGAGCTTCGACGAGGTGGCCGCCGGGATCGCCGCGGCGGTCGGCAAGCTCACCGCCGACCCGGCCCGGGGCGTCGAGTTCACCGGCGCGATCGTCAACGACGGCGTGCTGGAGCGGCTGGAGGAGGTTGCCAAGGTCGGCGAGGTGGTGCTGGAGTCGCGGACCGTCGAGCACCCGTCCTTCCCCGCCGCGGTGGTGCGTACGCCGACCATCGTCAAGCTTGACGCGACCGACACGGCGACCTACTCGCGGGAGTGGTTCGGGCCGATCTCGTTCGCGGTCGCGACCAACTCGACCGCGCACAGCCTGGAGATCCTCCGCTCGACCGTGGGAGAGAAGGGCGCGCTCACCGCGGGGGTGTACTCCACCGACGAGGCGGTGCTGGACGCGACCGAGACGGCGGCGATCGAGGTCGGCGTGCACCTGTCGTGCAACCTCACCGGCGGGGTGTTCGTCAACCAGTCGGCGGCGTACTCCGACTTCCACGGTTCGGGGGCGAACGCGGCGGCGAATTCGGCGCTGACCGACGGGGCGTACGTGGCCAACCGGTTCCGGATCGTGCAGTCGCGCCGCCACGTCTGAGGTGAAGGAGGGGCCCCTTCTTGACGCCCGCGGTAGAGGAGGGGTCCCCCGTTAACACCGGTCACCGGTCACCGGGTGGCGGGTGGCGGGTGGCGGCGGCGGGTCGGGTGAGTCAGGCTGGGCGGCGCATCTGGAGTTCCTGCAGGGCGGGGATCCTGGGGTGCGGGACGCGGATGCCGGTGTCCACGAAGCCCAGCTTCTGGTACGCCCGGTAGGCGCGGTCGTTGCCGACCACCACCTCCAGCAGCAGCTCCGGCCGGCCGCAGGCCCGGGACCAGGCAGCCACCTCGTCCAGCAGCGCGCCGACCAGACCGCTACCGCGCCAGGCCGGCGTGACGTAGACAGCGTGGATCACGGTCAGCCCCGGCTCGTCCGGTTCGGCCGAGCCGCCGGCGTGGCCGACCAGGCGGCCGCCGGGATCGGCCAGGAACTGGGCCGTCTCCGTGCCCCTGGAGACCGCGGCGATCCGGGCCGCGTACCCGGCGTGCGGCCGGGCGGCGGCCTCGGCCACGGTCTCCAGGAACGCCAGCGGCGAGTCGGCGAGCATCTCCAACCGGAGCGCCCGCATTCTGGCGGCGTCCTCGGGACGGGCCCGGCGAATGTTCGCGGTTCGGGTCGTGGTCGGCGCGCTGGTCATGCCGCATGCATACCGGAGAGCGACGGACTCCTGACACCCGGGTGGGATGCCGGTCGGAATATGCCCGATTTGTGGTCGTGCGCGCTCGTCACGCCTCGTGTAGCGTGCGATTTCGGTCACCGATTCTGCGGTCGTCGCCGATCGTGAACCGGTGCACCGCCGGTGCCGGTCCGCCGGTCTCCGGGTTGTGGGAACGCCGCGCAGAGTGAGGAAGTGCACCGTGGCACAGGGCACCGTCAAGTGGTTCAACGCCGAAAAGGGCTACGGCTTCATCGCCGTCGACGGCGGGCAGGACGTCTTCGTCCACTTCTCCGCGATCGAGATGGACGGTTACAAGGCGCTGGACGACGGCCAGCGGGTCGAGTTCGAGATCGCGCAGGGGCAGAAGGGCCCGCAGGCGGAGCGGGTCCGGGTCATCGCCTGATCCCGTCGCCGCCAGTCCGGCGGCCGTTTGGCCCGATCAGGGGCTGTGGCGCGGGCGCGCGCCGTGCAGGATCATGAGCCGTTCCAGCCATCGCAGCTGAGGAGGGTTCATGTCCGACCAGCCGCCGTCGGGTCCCGTCGAGCCGGGTCCCCCGGCGTCGTCCGGTACCCCGGTCGACCCGACCCGGTTCGCGCCGCCAACCGCCGAGCCGACACCGTCGCCGGGGCAGGCGGGTGAGCCGGTCGCGTCCGGACAGTCCACCCCGACAGGTCCGGGCGTGTCCGCCCAGTACACCTACGGCGACCCGGCCATACCGGCGCAACCCGGTCAGCCTGGTCTGCTCGGCCCGTACGCGGCACCCGGTCAACCGGGCGCGCCCTTCCCGGGAGCGGCGCCCGGGCAGCCGGTCGCGCCGGCCCAGGGCGGCGGGTCCGTGCCACCCGGCCAGTGGGGCGCACCGGCGCAGGGCGCGGCCCCGGGCCAGCCCGGGTTCGGAGCATACGGCGGGCAACCCTGGGGTGAGTACCCGTCGGACCCGGCCGGGCAGCCGCAGGGCTGGGTCTGGCCGGCCGCGGGTGGTCCCGTGCCGGTCGGCGGATATCCCGGCTACCCGATGTCCGGCCAGCCGTACGGCTGGTACCCGGGTATCGACCCCGGTGACCCGCTGGTCACGCCGCCGCACGCGGGGATCGGGGCCTGGTTCTCCCGCTGCTCGGCAGTGGTACGTCGAGGCTGGCGGCCGCTGCTGTCGATCTTGCTGCTCACCCAGGCGGTCCCCGCAGCGGTGCTCTCGGTCCTCTCGGCGGCCTTCGCCCCGCCGGATCAACTCGCCACCGCGCCGGACGGCACCGCGGTCCTGCCGGACGGCTACCTCTCGCAGTTCTTCGCCTTCTACGGCGTGATCATCGTGGCCTCCCTGCTCTTCGGTCCGCTGCAGAGCACCGGTTGGGCCGCCGGCTCCTGGGTGATCACCCGCCAGGCGGCCGGCGAGCCCGCCGGGGTCGGCGCCGCGCTCCGGTACGGCCTGCGTCGCGCCCTCGGCCTCTGGGGCTGGACCATCGTCGCCACGCTGCTGCTCACGGTCGGCTTCTGCCTCTGCCTGTTGCCCGGGATCTATGTGGGGTTCGCCGTGGCCCTGGCCGGCCCGATCTATCTCTTCGAGCGGGAGAACCCGATCGGCCGGTCCTTCCAGATGTTCCATCGGCGGTTTGGGATGGTGCTGGGCCGGGTCGCGTTGGTTGTCGCCGCGGTGGTCGTCGGTGCCCTGGTCAGCGGGATGCTCGAGCTGCTCGGACAGATCCAGTTCGGCACCCACCCGATGGACGCCCCCGGTACGGCGGCGGGGATCGTCGCGGTGGCCGTGGTCTCCGCCCTGCTGGCCACCCCCGTCTACCTGGCGCAGCTCGTCGGACTGCTGGTCACGTACGCCGAACAGCGGGCCCAGGAAGGCCCGGTGAACACCGCCCAACTGGCCGCGGAACTCGGCTGAGCGGGGGCATCGTGCTTGCACTCGGCTAGGGAGAGTGCTAAACAGGTCATTGGCACTCGCGTACGTTGAGTGCCAATGGTCGGGGCGGTAGGGCCACGGCCGCACCGGTGTCTCGATGGCACCGGGGTGGCACGAGGCCGGTCGTCGCGGGCTATCCGGCCCGGCCGACGGACGTCGTCGTCGCCAGGTGGCGACGTCCCAAGGTGCGTACACCAGGCGGCCCACCCGGGAACACAGACTCGGGTGGCCCGTGAGTGTCCAGGAGGACAACGCCGTATGGCCAAGATGATCGCGTTCGACGAAGAGGCGCGCCGCGGCCTCGAGCGGGGTATGAACCAGCTCGCTGACGCCGTGAAGGTGACCCTCGGCCCCAAGGGCCGCAACGTCGTGCTCGAGAAGAAGTGGGGTGCCCCCACCATCACCAACGATGGTGTGAGCATCGCCAAGGAGATCGAGCTCGAGGACCCGTACGAGAAGATCGGCGCCGAGCTGGTCAAGGAGGTCGCGAAGAAGACCGACGACGTGGCCGGTGACGGCACGACGACGGCGACCGTCCTGGCCCAGGCCCTGGTCCGTGAGGGCCTGCGCAACGTGGCCGCCGGTGCCAACCCGATGGCCCTGAAGCGGGGCATCGAGGCGGCCGTGGCCAACGTCTCGGAGGAGCTGCTCAAGCTCGCCAAGGACGTGGAGACCAAGGAGCAGATCGCCTCCACCGCCTCCATCTCCGCCGCTGACCCGAGCGTCGGTGAGATCATCGCCGAGGCGATGGACAAGGTCGGCAAGGAAGGCGTCATCACCGTCGAGGAGAGCAACACCTTCGGCCTGGAGCTTGAGCTCACCGAGGGTATGCGCTTCGACAAGGGCTACATCTCCGCGTACTTCATGACCGACCCGGAGCGTATGGAGGCCGTCTTCGACGACCCGTACCTCCTGATCGTCAACAGCAAGATCTCGTCGGTGAAGGACCTGCTCCCGATCCTGGAGAAGGTCATGCAGTCGGGCAAGCCGCTGCTGATCATCGCCGAGGACATCGAGGGCGAGGCCCTGGCCACCCTCGTGGTCAACAAGGTCCGCGGCACCTTCAAGTCGGTCGCCGTCAAGGCGCCGGGCTTCGGTGACCGCCGCAAGGCCATGCTGGCCGACATCGCCATCCTCACCGGTGGCCAGGTCATCAGCGAGGAGGTCGGCCTCAAGCTGGACGCCGTCGGCCTCGACATGCTGGGCCGCGCCCGCAAGGTCGTGGTGACCAAGGACGAGACCACCATCGTCGACGGTTCCGGCGACGCCGAGCAGATCCAGGGCCGGGTCAACCAGATCCGCGCCGAGATCGAGAAGAGCGACTCCGACTACGACCGGGAGAAGCTGCAGGAGCGGCTGGCCAAGCTGGCCGGCGGCGTTGCGGTGATCAAGGTCGGCGCGGCCACCGAGGTCGAGCTGAAGGAGCGCAAGCACCGCATCGAGGACGCCGTCCGCAACGCGAAGGCCGCCGTCGAGGAGGGCATCGTCCCGGGTGGTGGCGTCGCGCTGGTGCAGGCCGGCAAGACCGCCTTCGACAAGCTGGACCTGGCCGGCGACGAGGCGACCGGCGCGCAGATCGTCAAGATCGCGCTGGACGCCCCGCTGCGGCAGATCGCCGTGAACGCCGGCCTGGAGGGTGGCGTCGTCGTCGAGCACGTCCGCAACATCGAGCCGGGCCACGGCCTCAACGCCGCGACCGGCGAGTACGTGGACCTGCTGGCCGCGGGCATCATCGACCCGGCCAAGGTGACCCGTTCCGCGCTGCAGAACGCCGCCTCGATCGCCGCGCTGTTCCTCACCACCGAGGCCGTCGTGGCGGACAAGCCGGAGAAGACCCCGGCCGCCCCGGCTGGCCCGGCCGGCGGGGACATGGACTTCTGAGTCCAGCTCCAGCAGTACGCAGAAAGGGGCGGGCCGCGTCAGCGGTCCGCCCCTTTCCGTTCGCTCACGTCGGCAGCGGTCGCTGGTTGCGTCGCTTGTGCGTCCGGTCGTACGGGGGCGCGATGCGGATCGGCTCGTCCACCAGTTGCAGCGGTTCCTCGGCGGGTGGCTCATCCACGTGGGCCATCTCCGCCAGTTGCTCGGCGTCGCCATAGTCGAGCCGGTCGAACGGCAGTTGGCCGGGGAGTTCGCCGACCGGGCGCCAGCTCGCCGGCTGGTCGCCGGTGCGTTCGTCATCCGTCGTCATGGCTGCCTCCTCTACGCACGACCGTAGGCGGCGGTCAATGACCGGCGGGCTGGAATGGCATTATTTACGTCTATGCACCTTTCGCTCCTTTAGTCATTCCTGTCCGGTCAACGACTTGCGGTACAGGAAGAACACCCGCTCGATTCGTGCGCCCGCCGCATTCGCGTAGAACTGCACCGGACCCACCCAGCCGATCTGCGCCGTATCGAGGCCGGTGGCCGCCTGATCGCGCAGACAGCGCCGCAGCAGCACCCCGCCGATTCCCGAGCCCTCGGCCGCCGGGGCCGTGCCCATCGGGCCGAACCAGCTCGGCCGGGACGAGCCGTACGCGGCGAACCCGAGCGGCTCGCCGTCCCGCTCGGCCAGGTGCGCACCCGCCCCCGGCCGGCCCAGTGACCCGGCCAGCTCGGCGTCCCACGCCCCACCGAAGGTGGCGCGGGCGAACTCGGCCAGCGCCGGCAGGTCCGCCGGCTCGGCCCGCCGCACCGTCACGCCCCGGTCGGCCAGCCGGCGCTCGGCAGGCTCCGTGGTACGCAGCGCCGGGGACCCCTCCGCCAGGTCCGCGGTCATGTTCCATGCCGTACGGTCCTGCCGGTAGCCGAGCCGCAGCGCGGCACAGACCGCCGGCGTGTACCGCACGTCGATGCCCGGCCAGGCGTAGTACGGGGGATTCCCGGCGAGCAGCAGCTCGGCAGCTCCGAGCCCGGCCAGTCGCCGCTCCGCCTCGGCCAGCAGGGCGCGCCCGATGCCCCGCCGCCGCTCCTGCGACGCCACCGCCAGCAGGTCGACGTGGCCGAGCCGGGGATCCCGCGGTGCCACCGAGCCGACCAGCACTCCGATCAGCTCGTCGCCGCGTAGCGCGCCGAGCGTCAGCACCGGCCGGTCGGCCGCCGCGCGGGCGGCGAGCGCGTCCACGATGGCCGGTGCCTCGGCCGCGTCCTCGGGCAGGTCGAGGGCCCGCCGGCAGAGGTCGGTGGCCGCCGGCAGGCGGTCCGGGCCCAGCTCGATGATCTCCACGTCCATGGACGCCGACCCTAGGCGATCCGTCGCCGCCGGGTCACCATCCGAGCGGCCGGGTGTTGAGAGGGGACCCGTGCTCTACCGGAGGGGTTAAGAAGGGGCCCTTCCTTTCATCGCGGCGCGAACGGCGGTGTACGCATCGACCAGGCCGGCGCCGGTCAGGTTGCGGGCGTCGCCGCAGGCGTCCGTGTCGGCGGGTACGCCGGCCGGGGTGGTGGTGTCGAGGAGGAGCTGCCGCGTCCGCGCCAGGTCGCCGACGAGCGCCGGATTCGCCGACCACATCAGCGCCACCACACCCGCCACCTGCGGAGTGGCCATCGAGGTGCCGTCCAGAGTGGCGTACTCGCCGCCGGGGAACGCCGACAGGACCCCCGCCCCGGGCGCGACCAGGTCCGGCTTGGCGAGACCGCCGGCGGCGGGGCCCCGGCTGGAGAAGCTGGTGACCTGGCGTGCCCGGTTCACCGCACCGACCGTCACCACGTCCGGGTACGTGGCCGGCGGGTCGGCGACCGAACCGCAGTACGGGCCGGTGTTGCCGGCGGCGGCCACCACCAGGATGCCGGCGGCGGCGAGTGCGGCGGTCGCCGGCCGCAACGCCCCAGGGTCGCAGCCCTCGATCGGCGGGCAGCCCCAGGAGTTGGTCAGCACATCCGGCGCGCGGTCCGGCCGGCCGTCGGTGAACGGGTTCCCGCCGGCCGGGAACGGGGCCAGCATGAACTGGAGGCAGTCGAGGTAGTGGGCCGGGCTGCCCAGGTTGCGGTCCAGGTTGACGCAGCCGACCCACTGCGCGCCGGGTGCCACCCCGATCCCGTTCCGGCCCACCGCGCTGCCCACCGTGTGGGTGCCGTGACCGCCCCGGTCACCCGGCGTGCGCCGGTGCTCCCACGGGTCGTACCAGGAGTCGTCGCCGCCCCGGAAGCCGGCCGCCAGCGCCGGGTGCCGGCCGTCCACTCCGGAGTCCGAACTGCCGACCACCACGCCCGAGCCGGTCACCCCCAGCTCCGACCAGACCCGGTCCGCGGCGACCAGCGAGACGTTCCAGACCGGGCCGGCGGGTGCCGGTTGGTCCCCATGGGCCGGGGGTTCCGCCGCCGGCAACGGGCGCAGCCGCTGGCTGAGCAGCACCCGGGCCACCTCCGGCCGGCCGGAGAGCCAGGCCCGCACCTCCGGCCCGCCGTCCGTCTCGATCGCGTTGATCAGATAGTACGAAGTCGGGTGCAGGCGCAGCCGGGTCAGCTCGCGGCGCAGGTCGCCCTGGGTCCGGTCGGCGGTGGCCACCAACCGCCGGTAGACCTCCGCCGCGCGGGTGTTCCGCCCGTCCCGGCCGGGCGTCCCGGCGGGGATGCCGCTCAGGTCGGCCTGCTCGCGCAGCACCACCAGCAGCCGCTCCCCGTACAGTCCGGGGTGGCCGGGTACGGCGTACACCACGGCCACGGCGGCGAGCAGGGCCGCGGCGGCCAGCCCGGCCGCCGCGCGCCGGGGGGCACCGGCGCGGGGCCGGGCCAGCAGTACGCCGTATCCGACGGCGAGCAGCACCGCGACGGCGAACGCCGCGCCGGCCCCGACGGCGACCCAGTAGGGGACGTCGCGGCCGGACGCCAGCAGGACGGTGATCTCCTCCGGGTCGGTGAAGGCGAGCGGCCCGGCCAGCGCGAGGCCGACCAGCCAGCGGACCGGGGCGCGGCCGGCCGACCTGCCGGAGCGGCGGGCGGCGGCCTCCAGCGCGGCCAGTACGAAACCGAGCGGCGGCACCAGCAGCAGGGCCGGTAGCTGCGCCCCGGACTGCCCGGCCGCCCCGGCCAGCGGCACCAGGGTGACCCCGGCGACGAGGCCGCCGACCAGCACCAGCCGGGCCGGTCGCGGGGGCGTGCCGACGGCGAACCGGGTCCAGAACGCGGCGTCGAGCAGCGCCCCGGCGAGCCCGCCCAGCGCGGCGGCGGCGAGGCCGGCGAGCAGTGTCTCCAGCGCCCCGCCGAGCGCGCCCACCCAGGCCCAGGGCAGCAGCGACGCCAGGCCGGCGGCGATCGCCAGCAGGGTCACCGGGCGGAGCCGCCGCCCACTGCCACCGGCCGTCCCGCCGGCCGGGCCTGCCGCCGCGCGGGCTGGCTCTGCTGCCGGACCGGACGGGGTGCGGTCCGGGGCGGCCGGCGGCTCACCGCCCGGGACGGCGGCGGCGCTGCCGGGCGCGGCGCCCCCACGGCGACTCGACAACCGGCCGACGACCAGCGTGAATACGGCGGCGGTCGCGGCCAGCGCGGCCAGGTACGCCTCCTTGTGCACCGGCGGCACCGCCCGCAGCAGGGTCAGCGCGCCCAGGGCGAGCGCCGCGGTCAGCCAGGCGCGGCCGGTGACCCGGACGGCCGGGGAACGGGGGAGCAGCGCGAGCGCGAGGCTGGGCGCACCCACCAGCAGTGCGGTGGCGAGCGCGACCACCGGCCACACCAGCACCGCCCGGTGCAGGCCGGTGACCAGCACCACCTGGTCGACTCCCCAGCCGACGACCTGGCTCGACACGGTCACCAGGACGGCCCAGCCGCCGACGAGCACGGCTGCGACCACCGGCCAGGGGCTCGTTCGACCAGGCGGGAAACCCGGCGGAGGGGCGGGATACGGGTGACCGGCCTGCATGCAGAGCACACTACGGCCCAGCCGGCCGCTCCAACGCACACCCGCTGCGCGGATCTTGGAGGCCGGGTGACCGCGACGATGGATGCCGTCGGAGCATGCGGCGGTTACGGTGGACGGGTGCGCGACCCCAACGTGTCCCGATCCGTGGCCGGTCAGCTCTCCGCCGAGCGCCGCGCCGAAGACCTGCGTCGACTCCGCGCCGAGCGGTTCGACGTGCTGGTCATCGGCGGCGGGGTGACCGGGGCCGGCGCCGCCCTCGACGCCGCGTCCCGGGGGCTGAAGGTGGCCCTGGTGGAGGCGCGGGACTTCGCCGCCGGCACCTCCAGCCGCTCCAGCAAGCTGATCCACGGCGGCCTGCGCTACCTGGAGCAGTTGGAGTTCCACCTGGTACACGAGGCGCTCACCGAGCGCGGGCTGCTCGCCACCCGGCTCGCCCCGCACCTGGTGCGCCCGGTGCCGTTCCTGATCCCGCTGCGCGCCGAGGGCGGCCTGCGGGACCTGCCGGGGCGGCTCTTCCGCCGGTCCTACTACGGCGCCGGAGTGGCCGCCTACGACGCGTTCGCCGGGGTGTTCGGCGGCGGGCGGGGCATGCCGTTGCACCGGCACCTGAGCCGGGAGGGCGCTCGTCGGATCTTCCCGAGCCTGCGGACGGACGACCTGGCGGGGGCGATCCGCTACTACGACGGGCAGGTCGACGACGCGCGCCTGGTGGTGACGCTGGCCCGGACGGCGGCCAGCCTCGGGGCGACCGTGGTGACCAGCGCCCGGGCGGTCGGCCTGATCCGGCAGGCCCGGGAGGTAACCGGGGTGCGGGTCCGTGACCTTGAGGCGCCGGCCGGATCGTCCGACGCCGAGTTCGAGATACGCGCCCGTACGGTGATCGCCGCGACCGGCGTGTGGAGCGACGACATGTCGCGGATGCTCAACGATGTCGGGCTGCGCCCCGGCGTGCGGGTCCGGGCCTCCAAGGGAGTGCACCTGGTGGTGCCCCGCTCGGCGATCACCGGCGAGACCGGGCTGATCCTGCGTACCGCCACCAGCGTGCTCTTCGTGATCCCGTGGGGCGGTCACTGGATCATCGGCACCACCGACACCGACTGGCGGCTGGACCGGTCCCACCCGGCGGCCACCGCCCGCGACATCGACTACCTGCTGGAGCAGGTCAACACGGTGCTGGACCGGCCGCTCAGCACCGACGACATCGAGGGCGTGTACGCCGGGCTGCGCCCGCTGCTGGCCGGCGAGGCGGACTCCACCTCCAAGCTGTCCCGGGAGCACGCGGTGGTCGAGCCGATGCTCGGGCTGCTGCTGGTGGCCGGCGGCAAGTACACGACGTACCGGGTGATGGCCTCGGACGTGGTCGACCGGGCCGTGCACCGGCTGGGCGGGACGCGCCCGTCGCGTACCGCCGACCTGCCGCTGCTCGGCGCCGACGGTTACCCGGCGATGTGGCGGGACCGGGCCGATCTGGCCCGCCGGCACGGGGTGCCGGTCGGGGTCGTCGAGCACCTGCTGGAGCGGTACGGCACGCTCACCCGGGACCTGCTCGCCCTGATCGACGCCGATCCGCTGCTCGGTTCGCCGTTGGCCGGTGCCCCCGAGTACCTGGCCGCCGAGGTGACGTACGCGGCCCGCGCCGAGGGTGCGCTGCACCTGGAGGACGTGCTGACCCGGCGTACCCGGATCGACTTCGAGACCAGCCACCGGGGCCTGGAGTCGGCGGAGCACGCCGCGGAGCTGATGGGCGCGGTGCTCGGCTGGGACGAGGCGACCCGGGCCCGCGAGGTGGCTCACTACCGGGCCCGGGTGGAGGCCGAGCGGCGGTCGCAGCTGATGCCCGACGACCTCGCCGCCGACGAGGCCCGGCTGGGCGCCCCGGACGTGCGCGGTTTCGCGGCCGACCGGGGCGGCGACGGCGACAGCGTCGAGCTTCCGTCGTCCCGCTAGGCGGAGCATGCTCTATCTGGACCGGCCTGCGGTGCCCTGGCGGGGGCGGCTCTGGTCACACCTGATCAGCGACGTCTCCTACGCGGAGCTGCACGCCTTCGCCGAGGCGCTGGGCGCGCCCCGCCGTGGCTTCGACCGGGACCACTACGACCTGCCGGCGGAACGGTTCCCGATGGCCGTCTGGCTCGGCGCCCGGGTGGTTCCCTCCCGCGACCTCGTCCGGCTGCTGCGCGACTCCGGCCTCCGCCGCCCCAAACATCTCACCCGGCCCGCAGGGCCGCGAGTTCGCGGGTGAGGTTGGCCCGGGCGGGGACCTCCCAGCGCGCGTGCGGCGCGGGCAGCCGGTAGAGGGTGGGCAGGTCCAGCAGGCCCGCCAGCACCGCCGCCCGGCCGGCCCGGAAAGCCGGGTCGGGGACGTGCGCGTACTCGTGGCGGACGGCGGTGGCGTAGCGGTCGTACCCGTCGGGCGGGGCGGCCAGGATCGCCAGGTCGGCGTCGCAGAGCAGGGCACCGTCCGGGTCGTCGGGCCGCGTCGCGTGCCCGGCGGTGAGCAGCACGAGTCGGCGTACCTCGGTCACCGCGTCCGCCGGCAACCCGGCGGCGGCGAGCAGGTCGCCGGCCAGTTCGGCGCTGGCCCGCTCGTTGGTGTCCCCGCCGGCCCGCGGGTCGTAGACCGCGTCGTGGCACCAAGCCGCCAGCCGGACCAGCGCCGGCCGGCGGGCCGACCCGGAATACGCGTCGATCACGTCCAGCACCGCCCGCAGGTGGGTGGTGGTG
Source organism: Micromonospora sp. NPDC093277 (assembly GCF_044765245.1). Classification (NCBI taxonomy): domain Bacteria; kingdom Bacillati; phylum Actinomycetota; class Actinomycetes; order Micromonosporales; family Micromonosporaceae; genus Micromonospora; species Micromonospora sp. NPDC093277. Next base: position 418,890 of record NZ_JBIWJO010000007.1, on the reverse strand, counting down.
TGGTACCGCCGGTGCGGCTCCCGCCAGGCGGTCAGCAGCCGTGCCCCGGCCCGCTCGACCCCGGCCGGATCGGCTGCCCCCGCCGCGTGGGCCGCGTCCCGCCACCGCTGCATCAGCTCGTCCACCCGGTGCAGTCTGCCGTGTCGCCGTACGCGGGGCGAGGATTCACCGGGTGTGGGGCGGGTAGTCCCGGTCATGACCATTGCCAGGGACCGGCGGCCCTCGTTCCTGCGGCGTGCCCGGCTGCGCGAGGGGCTGGTCGACGTCGACTCGGCCCGGATCGCCGAGGCGATGGATGAACTGCGGCATCGAGGCCGGGCCACCTGGCACGACCGGTTGCACCGGGTGCGTACCGCCGGCGGCCTCGCGGTCCAGGCGGGCCTCGCCGCCGCCCTGTCCTACCTGGTCTCCCACCGGGTGCTCGGCAACCCGCAACCGGTCTTCGCCCCGATCTCCGCGGTGGGCACCCTGGCCGCCTCTGTCGGCCAGCGGTTCCGCCGGACCGTGGAGCTGATCGTCGGGGTGGCGATCGGGGTGTTGATCGGCGACGGCCTGATCTATGCGGTCGGGACCGGCGCATGGCAGCTGGGCGTGGTGGTGACCGTGGCGATCCTGCTGAGCATCTTCGCCGGGGCGAGCGTGGCGGTCGTGATCCAGGCTGCGGCCACCGCCGTGCTGATCGTGACCCTCAGCCCGTCCACCAAGAACCTGGAGATCCCCCGCTTCATCGACGCGGCTGTGGGCGGCTCGATCGCGCTGCTGGTGACCGCGATCCTGCTGCCGCTCAATCCGCTGCGCGTGATCAACCGGGCCGCCCGGCCGGCGCTGGAGCTGCTCGCCGCGCAGCTCGACATCTGCGCGGAGGCGCTGCGCACGCGGGACCGGGGTGCGGCGCAGCAGGCGCTGCACCGGCTGCGGGAGAACAAGGCGGAGCTGGCCGAGTTCTCGGAGGCGATCGAGGGCGCCAAGGAAACCATCACCATCTCGCCGGCCCGCTGGCACCGGCGCAACGAACTGACCCACTACGCCGAGGCGGCCGACCCGATCGACCGGGCGATGCGCAACAGCGGCACGCTGATCCGGCGCTCGGTCACCCTGATCGAGGACGAGGAGCCGGTTCCCGAACCGATGCCCGCCGCCGTCGCCCACCTCGCCGAGTCGGTACGCCTGCTCCGGCACGAGTTCGCCGTCGGTGAGGAGCCCCAGCAGGCCCGGGAACGGTCGCTGCGCGCGGTCAGCGAGGCCGGCCGGGCGTACACCGAGGGGGTCGGTTTCTCCGGCAGCGTGGTGATCGCGCAGGTCCGTACCACGGCGAGCGACCTGATGGTGGCCTCCGGGGTCGAGCAGGAGGAGGCGAACCGGCTGGTCCGGCAGGCGTTCGGTGAGCGGGAGCAGCGCAGGGGCGGCACGACCGAGCAGAGCCCCGCCCCCAGGCCGCCCACGGCACCCCCCGTCGGTTGAGACGCGTCCCGAGGTCGCGCGGGACTCAGGCCAACTGGGCGAGGGCGGTGAGGAGGGTGTCCACCTCGGCGGCGGTGGTGCCGAGGCCGAGGCTGGCCCGCAGCGCGGTCGGGGGCAGGTCACGCCGCCGGCTGCGCGCCGCCGCCTCGACCAGCAGCCGGCGGGCCAGCGGGTGGGCGCAGAAGAGCCCGTCCCGGACCCCGATCCGGTGGGCGGTGGCGAGCTGGGCGGCGACGTCGGCGGAGTCCCGGCCGGCGATCACGAACGAGACGATGCCGACCCGGGGTGCGTCCGGCCCGAAGGTACGCAGCTCCACCACGTGCGGCAGGGCGGCGAGCCCGGTCCGCAACCGGGTCAGCAGCGCCTGCTCGCGGGCGTGCAGCGCGTCCCGGTCCGCCTCGCCGAGTGCGGCGCAGACCGCGGCCAGCGCCACCGCGCCGAGCAGGTTCGGGGTGCCGGCCTCGTGCCGCGCCGGCCCGGTGGCCCAGCGCACATCGTGGGTGGCCGTACCGACGTGGCTGGTCGCGCCGCCGCCGGTCAGGTACGGCGGGGCGGCGTCCAGCCAGTCCCCGCGCCCGACCAGCACGCCGGCGCCGAACGGGGCGTACAGCTTGTGGCCGGAGAGCGCCAGGTAGTCCACGTCCAGCGCGGCCAGGTCGACCGGGGCGTGCGGGGTGAGCTGCGCGGCGTCCACCAGGATCCGGGCGTCGTGCCGGCGGGCCACCCGGGCGAGTTCGGCCACCGGCCAGCGTTCCCCGGTCACGTTGCTCGCGCCGGTCACCGCGACCAGCACCGGCAGTTGGGCTCCCGCGCCGGTGCCCGTGCGGCGCAGCTCGCGCAGGGCGGCGTCGAGGGCGCGTACCGCCTCGGCGGGACTGGCCGGCACCGGGAGCCGGACCGAGCCACGCGGCCAGGGGAGCAGGTTGGCGTGGTGCTCGCCGGCGAAGGTGACCACGGTGGTGCCGGCGGGCAGCGCCCGGGCGAGCAGGTTGACCGCGTCGGTGGTGTTCCGGGTGAAGATCACGTGGTCGCCGGGGCGGGCGCCGAGGAAGTCGGCCACCGTCTGCCGGGCCTGCTCGTAGGCCAGGGTGCAGCGCCGCGACAGCGCCCCGGCGCCCCGGTGCACGCTCGCGTACCAGGGCAGGAGCTCGGCCACCGCGTCGGCCGCGGCCCGCGCGCACGGCGCGCTGGCGGCGTGGTCCAGGTTGATCTCCCCCGGTACGCCGAGCACGGCGAGCGGGTCCGGCCGGTGCGGCGCCGGCGGCGTGGAGAGCGTGAACGGGGCGGGTACGAGGGTGACGGCCATGCCGGAACCTCCCGGGTCCAGGGGACCCCGGGTGTGGCTACCGGGACGGGGTCCGCGCTTGCCCAGCACGGGGTTCGGGCTGGGCCCGGTCATCACCCGGGGCACCCCACCGCGAACTCGACGAGGGTTGCCGGCCAGCAAGCCGGGGCTTGACGCTGGCGCTCGTGACCTGCCCGGGAGCATACGCGCACCGATGCGGCCGGACCAGAGCCGCGCGGGTGACTACGCTGGCGCCATGGCCGACACCCCGCCCGGCGGAGCCCCGCCGCCGCCCGCGCCCGCCCTCCCGCCGCCGGGGTCGTCGACTCCCCGGATGCCGCTGCGCCGGCTCGGCTGGCAGCGGATCCTGGTGCTCGCCGCCGTGCTGCTGGTGATCGCTGTGGGCGCGGTCGTCATCCTCTACCGGCTCGGCTCCGACCTCGGCCCGGAGGCCCTGCTGGTCGGGGTGGTCGCGGCGATCCTGCCGGTGCCGGTGCTCGTCGCCTGCTTCCTCTGGCTGGACCGGTACGAACCGGAGCCGCTGAAGTATCTGATCTTCTGCTTCGTCTGGGGCGCGTTCGTCGCGACGTCGATCGCGTTGTACGTCAACGAGGGCTTTGCCAGCCTGTTCAAGCACCTGGGGCTGCCCGCGGAGCTGACCGCCGTGCTGGTCGCCCCGTTCATCGAGGAGTTGACCAAGGCAGCGGCCCCGATCCTGCTGCTGATCTTCCGTCGCCGGGAGTTCTCCGGGATCACCGACGGGCTGGTCTACTGCGGGCTCTCGGCGATCGGCTTCGCGATGGTGGAGAACATCCTCTACCTGGGCGGGTACGGCTACCGGGCCGGCGTCGAGGAGTACGGCCCGGCCACCGGCGCCCAACAGGTGATCGCCATCTTCATCGTCCGGATCCTGCTCTTCGGCTTCGCCCACCCGCTTTTCACCTCGATGACCGGGGTGGGCCTGGGCATCGCCGCCCGGGCGGCCGACCGGCGGGTCCGCATTCTCGCCCCGCTCGCCGGCCTGCTGGTGGCGATGATGCTCCACGGCACCTGGAACCTGCTGCCCTCGCTGGCCGCCGCCACCGGGCAGCCGATCATCGTCCTGTACGGCTACATCGGCGTGATGGTGCCGATCTTCTTCGCGATGGTCGGGCTGGCGGTCTGGCTGCGCGCCTGGGAGGGTCGGCTCACCGAACGAACCCTGCCGGACTACGTCCGGGCCGGTTGGCTCACCCCGCCGGAGGTGGCGGCCCTGGGCAGCCTCGGCCGGCGGCACGCCGCGCGTACCTGGGCCCGGCGGGTGGCCGGCGAGGGCGGAGTGCGGGCGATGCGGGGATACCAGTTCGCGGCGACCCGGCTGGCGCTGCTGCGCGACGGTATGCGCCGTGGGCTGGACCGGACGCCGGCCGAACGGGACCGGACGGCGCGGGAGGAGCGGCAGCTGCTGGACTCGATCGTCGCGTACCGGGCGTTCTTCGTGGGCCGGGACCCGCAGGCGCCGGTCGGGATCTGGGACGGCCAGCACTACCACCTGCGGTTCCCGGACGGGTCGCAGCGCGCGGTCGAGGCCCCGGACGAGCCGGTGGTGCCGATTCCGGTGGTGCTGGCCGCGCCACCGCCGCCCCCGGCCTACCCGCCCGGCTACGGCCCACCGGGCTGGTACGGCGCCCACCCCACGGCGCCCTGGCACCCCGGCGCCTGACCGGTCACGACGGTGCTCGGCGGCCCTGGCCGCATCCTGGCCGGTTGCCTGAACCGCGCTGGCCAGGGTGCGTGGTCAACCCATCAGGCTGGTGAGGAAGTCACCGATGCCCTGGGCGATGGCCATCAGGCCGGCCCCGATCGTCCTGACCAGTTGCGCCGCGCCGTTCGGGCGGTACGCCACGTAGTAGATCAGGAACGCGACGAGTCCCCAGGCCAGCAGCTTTTTGAGCACAATCGGCATGGTCCCTCCCCAGGGCGCTGTGGTGCCTGGGCTTCCCGCCGGGCAGCAGCGCAAACAGCGCCCGGGGTGAGGGGCACCGGCCCTAAAGGTAGAGGCCGGTCGAGCCGGTGGGCTCCTTCTCCACCCGCTCGGCGGCGACGGCGTGCACGTCGCGTTCGCGCAGCAGGACGTACGCCCGGCCCTGCAGTTCGACCTCCGAGCGGTCGTCGGGATCGAAGAGCACCCGGTCCCCGGAGACGATGGAACGCACGTTCGGGCCCACCCCCATCGCGGTCGCCCAGGCCAGCCGCTTGCCCACCGCTGCTGTGGCCGGGATCACGATGCCGGCGGTGGATCGGCGTTCGCCGTCGCTGCCCTCCGTCTGCACCAGCACGCGGTCGTGCAGCAGACGGATCGGCAGGCCGGAGTCGAGGTTCTGGTCGACGGTCACGCGAAGACGCTACCGCGTGCGCGACGGTCGATCGTCGGCGTGGTTGGTCGGAATGGGCACGAGCAATGTGTGGCGGAGCCGACCTAGGGTGGGATGGACGACTATTCTGTCCCCCCTGGCACGTGGGCGGACCAATGTTGCGGGAGGTGCGCTTGAGCCGCTTCGAGCGGATGCGCGGACGGCTCCGCCGCGCGTACGAGTCAGGCCGTGCGTCGGCCCGGACCCGCCGCCTCGATCCCGCAGACCCGCCGGGGGAGGACGTCGCCCCGTCGGGCCCGGCGACTCCGGCTCCGGCGCCCCCGGTCGGTCCGGAATCGTCGACCGCCCCGCACCCGTCGACCGCCAGTCAGGACGACGCGGACGTGCCGCACGCGCTGCGGATCGCCGCCGCCTGGTCCTGGCGGTTGATCGCGATCGGCATCGTGGCCTGGGCGCTGCTCAGGATCGTCGGCACCATCCGCATCGTGATCATCCCGCTGGCGATCGCGCTGCTCCTCTCCGCGCTGCTCGCCCCGGCGGTCGGCTGGCTGCTCAAGGCCCGCTTCCCGCGCTCGCTGGCGACCGGCGTGGTGCTGGTCGGCGGCCTGGCCGCGGTGGTCGCCACGCTCACCCTGGTGGTGAACGAGTTCATCCGGGGCGTGCCCGAGCTGAGCGAGAAGTCGTCGCAGGGCGTCCGGCAGATCCAGGACTGGCTCAGGACCGGCCCGCTGCACGTGTCGGACAACCAGCTCGACCGCTACATCGACGAGGCGCAGACCTGGATCACCGGTAACTCCAAGACGTTCACCACCAGCGCCCTCTCCGCCACGGCGACGCTGGCCGAGGCGCTGACCGGCACCATTCTGGTGCTCTTCGCGACGTTCTTCTTCCTGCGCGACGGCAACAAGATCTGGCGTTTCCTGGTCCGGCTGCTGCCGGTGGCCGCCCGGTGGAAGGTCGACGACGCCGGCCGGGCCGCCTGGTCGACCCTGGGCGCCTACGTCCGGGCCACCGTGCTGGTCGCCTTCATCGATGCCGTCGGCATCGGCATCTTCCTGGTCGCCTTCCATATCCCGTTCGCGTTCCCGCTGGCCGCGTTGGTCTTCCTGGGGGCGTTCATCCCGATCGTCGGGGCGGCGCTCTCCGGCGGGGTGGCCGTGCTGGTGGCGCTCGTCGACAGCGGCCCGGTGACCGCCTTGATCATTCTCGGCGTGGTGATCGCGGTGCAGCAGGTGGAGGGGCACGTGCTCCAGCCGTTGATCATGGGTCGGGCGGTGGCCATCCACCCGCTCGCCGTGATCATCGGGATCGCGGCCGGGGTGGTCCTCGCCGGCATCGCCGGCGCGCTGGTCGCGGTGCCGCTGATCGCGGTGCTCAACACCGCGATCCGTCGGCTTGCCGCCCGGACCGTGCCGGACACCCCGCCGGACGCCGTCGTGGTGGCCTCCCAGGCCCCCTAGCCCCTGGGCCGCCGGGCCTCCTGGGCAGCTGGGCCTCCTGGGCCTTGATCAACTCCATGTGCGGCAAGGTGTGGTCTTTCAGGCCGGGTGGAGACCGCGATGTGCCGCATGCGGAGTCGATCAACGCGCGGTGCGGCAACATGCGCGGTGTCCGGGCCGGGTGGAGACCGCGAAGTGCCGCACCTGGAGTGGATCAACGCGGGCGACGGGTGGCCACGCCGGCATCCGCGTCGGCCGGCCGGTCAGCGCCCGGTCAGGAGCGGCTGAGCCGTTCCAGCGCGCCTCGGGCCACGTCGGGCCGGGTGGTGTACCAGAACGGCGGCAGCGAGCGGCGCAGGAACGGCCCGTAGCCGCGGGCGGTCTCCAGCCGGGAGTCGAGCACCGCCACCACCCCCCGGTCGGCGGTGGCCCGGATCAGCCGGCCGACGCCCTGGGCCAGCCGGACCGCCGCGATCGGCACGCTGACCGCGGCGAAACCGGAGCCGCCGCTGGCGTCCACCGTCGCCGCGCGGGCCGCGGCGAGCGGCTCGTCCGGTCGGGGAAACGGCAGCCGGTCGATCACCACGAGCTGGCAGGAGTCACCCGGCACGTCCACCCCCTGCCAGAGCGACATCACCCCGAACAGGCAGCTCTCCCGCTCCTCCCGGAACCGGCGGACCAGCAGCGGCAGCGCCTCCTCACCCTGCAACAGCACCGGCAGGTCGGTCCGCGCGCGGAGCAGCTCCGCCGCCTGCTGCGCGGCCCGCCGCGAGGAGAAGAGCCCGAGGGTACGCCCACCGAGCGCCCCGACCAGCGACAACAGCTCCTCGCCGGCCGCGTCGGGCAGCCCGGAGACGCTGGGGCGGGGTAGGTGCGCGGCGACGTACAGGATGCCCTGTCGCGCGTAGTCGAACGGCGAGCCGACGTCGAGCGAACGCCAACCGGACCCCTCGGTGGCCGGAGCCGTGCCGGCGGCGGTCCTCCGGGTGCCCTCGGCGTCCGCGGCCCCGGGCCGGCCGGCGGCGGCTGTGGCGGCCAGCGCGGCGGCGGCCGGGGACGGCGGGGCGGGTGGCGGCGCGTCCAGCCCCAGCGCGCGGGCGACCGTGTCGAAGCGCCCGCCCAGCGCCAGGGTGGCCGAGGTGACGACCACCGTACGCTCGTCGTACAGGTGGGTGGCGAGGGTGCCGGCGACGGAGAGCGGCGCGACCACCAGGGCGCGGCGGCTGCCGTTCTCCGGCTTCTCCACCCAGGCCACATCGTGGTCGGCCTCCTCCAGCAGCCGCTGCACGGTGCTGGACAGCTCGTCCAGCACCGCCTTGGCCTGCTGTTTGCGGACCGGGTCCGGGTCGTCGGACTTGACCTCGCCGATCGACTCCAACGCGGCCCGGGTGGCCCCGTCCAGCAGCGTGCACGCCTCCCGGAGCGCGGGTGGCAGCCCGGCGGTGAGCCGCCCGGCCGGCGCCTCGGCCAGCCCCACCGCGAGGGCGTCGCCGGCCTCGGTGAGCCGCTCGGCCAGCTCGGGGCGCAGCAGCGGCCGGGCCCGGCGGGCGGACCGGTCGATCAGCTCCGGGACCAGCTCGGCCTGGGCCGCCGAGGAGACCCGGTCGGCGAGCTCGTGCGCCTCGTCGACGATGAGCAGCTTGTGTGGCGGCACGATGTGCCGGCCGGCGAGCATGTCGACGGCGAGCAGGCTGTGGTTGGTGACGACGATGTCGGCCTCGCGGGCCCGGGCCCGCGAGGCCTCGGCGAAGCACTCCTGCCCGAACGGGCAGCGGGTCGCGCCGACGCATTCCCGTGCCGGCATCGAGACGGTCCGCCAGACCTGGTCGTCGACGCCCGGGTCCAACTCGTCCCGATCGCCGGTGGCGGTCTTCTCCGCCCAGTCGCGCAGCCGCTGGATCTGCTTGCCGAGCCGGCCGGCCTCGCCGAGCCACTTGGTGCCGCCGGGGCGGGGCGCGTCGAAGAGGGTGTCCTCCGGCTCCTCCTCTGTGGAGCTGTCCAGCCGGGCCAGGCACAGGTAGTGGTGCCGTCCCTTCAACACCGCGAAGGTCGGACGGCGGCGGAGCAGCGGCTCCACCGCGTCGGCCAGCCGGGGCAGGTCGTGATCGACCAGTTGGGACTGCAGAGCCAGGGTGGCGGTGGAGACCACCACCGGGCCGTCCACGGTCAGCGCCGGGGTCAGGTACGCCAGCGACTTGCCGGTACCCGTGCCGGCCTGGACCAGCAGGTGCTCGCCGGAGCTGATGCTCTGCTCGATCGCCTCGGCCATCTGCTGCTGCCCGGGGCGGGCCGCGCCACCGGGGACCACGCCGATCGCCGCGGCCAACAGTTCGCCGCCGCTGGGCCGGCTGCCCCGGCGTTTCTTTCCGACGGCGGGACCGGTGGCGGTACGGGGCAGGGTCACCGTGCGACCGTACCCGTCGCCGCCGACAGGGGGCGCGCCGAACCGCGTCGTGGCGCGGTTCCGGCGGGATCGCGTCCGGTTACCCGCCGATCGCGTCCCGTGGCCGGAATCGGTTAGGGTTCCAGTCATGCCGAGCGATGTGGTCCGTGTGATCTACCGCAAGTACGACGGCAGCGCCCACCGCGACTACCCGGCCCGCCGGCTCGCCGAGGACGACCTCGGTGTGTGGCTCGGCGTGCCGGCCGGCACCGAATCGGTCTATCACGGCCGGCCCTCGGTCGAGCAGATCCCGTTCGTGCTGCTGGTGCCCCGGCACGGCTGGTGGACCGGAATGTTCAACCCGCCACCACGGACCAGCGAGGTCTACTGCGACATCGCCACCCCGGCGCGGTGGGAGGGCGAGAGCACGGTCCACCTGATCGACCTGGACCTGGACGTGGTGCGCCGCCGGGACACCGGCATCGTCGAGCTGCGCGACGAGGACGAGTTCGCCGAGAACCGGGCGCGTTTCGGCTACCCGGACGACGTGGTCGTCGAGGCGGAAGCCGCCGCTCGCCGCCTCCTCGGCGCGCTCGGCGACGGCACCGAGCCGTTCGCCACGTCGTATCGGAAGTGGCTGGCCCTGGTGGTCTGAGCCGGCCGCTACCAGCGCGGCGGCCAGCCGGTCTCCACCCCGAGCCCGGCCAGGTGGGCCAGCTTCTCCGGGTTGATCTGGTTGAACACGCCGGTGAGCCGGCCGTCGTGCACGGCGAACGAGGTGACCATGCGGAGCTGCTGCCCCCGGTGCACCGTCTCCAACTGCCAGCCCAGTGCGCCGTCGACCAGCACGGGCCGGGCCGCGAGCCGGCTGCCGTGCCGGGCGGCCTGGCCGAAGAGACCGAAGAGGAAGCGGGCCACGGCGACGGCGCCGACCACCGGCCGGCGGGCCGCCGGGACGTGCCCGCCGCCGTCGCCGATCAGCACCACGTCCGGGGCGAGGACGTGTACCAGCCGGTCCAGTTCCCCGGATTCCACGGCGGCCACGAATGCGGTGAGCACCCGCTGCTGCTCGGCCAGGTCGGCGGTGTGGCGTGGGGTGTCCGGCCCGGTGACCGCACGGCGGGCCCGGGAGGCGAGCTGCCGGGCCGCGATGGCGGTGGTGCCGAGTACGTCGGCGATGGTGACGAACGGCACAGCGAAGACGTCGTGCAGGACGAACGCCACCCGCTGCTCTGGGGTCAGCCGCTCCAGCACCACCAGCAGAGCGGTGCCGAGTTGCTCTGCCCGTACGGCCCGCTCGGCCGGGTCGGGGGCGAAGCCGTCGACGGCGGGCACGTCGGTCACCACCGGCTCCGGCAGCCACTGACCGGGGTACGCCTCGCGGCGTACCCGGGCGGAGCGGAGCACGTCCAGGCAGATCCGCGAGCAGGTGGTGGTCAGCCAGCCGCGCAGCTCGCGGATCTGGGCACGGTGGGCGGGGTCGGCGAGCGCCTTCGCGTACCGCAGCCAGGTTTCCTGCACCGCGTCCTCGGCCTCGCTCCGGCTGCCCAGCATCCGGTGCGCGACCGCCAGCAGATGCCCTCGTTCCGCCTCGAACTCGCCCGCCAGATCTGTCACGCCCCGCTCCTCCCGCCAGAACCCACATTCTCCCCTTCCCTCAGGACGTCTCAGCGTCCGCAAACGTGACACCGATGGAGGGGCGGCAGGCGTAGGTGAACAGTGGGTGAACTCACGGTAAAGCGGGTTTGACCAGGGGTGGGCCGGCGAATGCCCGATTCGGCGGGGTACCTAGCATGCCCTCTGCAGGCGCCCAGTGGGGCGGCGGCCCACCCTTCCCCCGACACGACGAGGTCCGTGCTGTGAAGTTTTCCTTCCGTCCCACCGAGGGCGCCTTCTACGAGCTCTTCACCAGGGCCGCGCATAATCTGGTGCGGGGCACCGAACTCCTCAACGAGTTGGCGCTGCCGGGCGTTGACGTGCAGTCGGTCAGCGAGCGGCTGACCGAGGTCGAGCACGACAGCGACCAGATCACCCACGAGCTGTACAAGAAGATCAACTCTACCTTCATCACCCCGTTCGATCGGGAGGACATCTACCGGCTGGGCTCGCTGCTCGACGACGTGATGGACCACCTGGAGGCGGTCGGCAACCTGCTCTACCTGTACGGCCTGACCAAGCTCCCCGCGCTGCCGCGCGAGCTGCACGAGCTGGTGAACGTGCTGGACCAGCAGGCGAAGCTGACCGCCGAGGCGATGCCGCAGCTGCGGTCGATGAAGAACCTCGAGCCCTACTGGATCGAGTGCAACCGCCTGGAGAACGACGGCGACCAGGCGTACCGGATGCTGCTCGTCCGGCTCTTCTCCGGCGAGTACGACGCGCTCACGGTGCTGAAGATGAAGGAGGTCGCTGACGAGCTGGAGGCCGCCTGCGACGCCTTCGAGCACGTGGCGAACACAGTCGAGACCATCGCGGTCAAGGAGTCCTGATCCCGTGAGTCCCGAACTCATCGCCGTGCTGGCGGTGATCGTGGTCGCCATGGCGTTCGACTACACGAACGGCTTCCACGACGCGGCCAACGCCATCGCCACCAGCGTCTCCACCCGCGCGCTCACCCCCCGGGTCGCCCTCGCCCTGGCCGCCGTCGGCAACTTCGTCGGAGCGCACTTCGGCGCCGGGGTGGCCAAGACGGTCGGCGACGGCCTGGTCACCCTGCCCACCGGGGTGGCAAGTCTCGGGGTGCTCTTCGCCGGGGTGCTCGGTGCGATCGCCTGGAACCTGATCACCTGGTACTTCGGCCTGCCGTCGTCCTCCTCGCACGCCCTCTTCGGCGGGCTGGTCGGGGCGACCCTCTTCGCCGCCGACGGCGTCGTGCAGTGGGGCAACATCATCGACAAGGTCATCATCCCGATGGTGCTCTCGCCGGTGGTCGGCCTCGTCCTCGGCTTCCTGGTGATGCTGGCGATCCTCTGGCTCTTCCGGAAGGGGCAGCCGGGCAAGCTCAACCGGGGCTTCCGCTGGGCGCAGACCCTATCCGCCGCCGCGATGTCGGTGGGCCACGGCATGCAGGACGCGGCCAAGACCATGGGCATCATCGTGCTGGCCCTCTACACCGGCGGCTTCCAGTCCGACAAGACCCACATCCCGCAGTGGGTGTTCTGGACCTCGGCGGCCATGCTCGCGGCCGGCACCTACGCGGGTGGCTGGCGGATCATCCGTACCCTCGGCCGCAAGATCATCGACCTGGGCCCGCCGGAGGGCTTCGCGGCCGAGTCGGTGGCCAGCGCGGTGCTCTACTTCAACGCCCTGGTGCTGCACGCCCCGATCTCCACCACCCACACGATCACCTCGGCGATCATGGGTGTCGGCGCGACCAAGCGGCTCTCCGCGGTCCGCTGGAACGTCGCCGGCAACATCGTGGTCGCCTGGATCATCACCTTCCCGGCGGCGGCGGCCATCGCCTGCCTGGCGTACCTGCTGGTCCGCCCGCTGTTCTGAGGTGAGAGGAGGGGCCCTTGCCGGGCCCCTCCCGCTCAGGGCGCTGTCGGCCCTCCCGCTCAGGCGTAGGAGACGCCGACGCGGTTGCGGATGTCGTCCAGGAGCGCCATCACCTCGAGCGTGGCCGAGTGCGGGACCAGCGGGCTCTCGACCAGCCCGGCGGCCAGGCAGCGCTGCACCTCGGCGGCCTCGTACTGGTAGCCGCCGCCGGTCAGGTCGGCCGGGATGGTCTCGGGCTCCGCGCCGAGCCGGTGCAACACCGCCGACCCGGGCCGGAAGAACGGCTCGGGCAGGTCGATCCGCCCGGAGGTGCCGGTGATCGAGGCGGTGATCGCGGTGGCCCCGACCATTCCGCAGCTCAGCGTCGCCACCGCGCCGGAGTCCCAGCCGAGCACGATGCCGGTGTTCTCGTCCACGCCCTCGGGGCTCAGCTTCGCCCAGGCGTGCGTGTGCTGCGGCACGCCGAGCAGCAGGTGGGCCAGGCTCACCGGGTATACCCCGAGGTCGAGCAGCGCGCCACCGCCCAGCGTCCGGGCCCGCATCCGGTGCTCCGGCGGGAACGGTCCGGCCGCCCCGAAGTCGGCCCGTACCTGGGTCACCTCGCCGATCGCCCCCTCCGCGATCAGCTCAAGGACCCGCAGGATGATCGGGTTGGTTCGCATCCACATGGCCTCCATCAGGAAGAGACCGCGGGCGCGCGCCGTCTCGACCAGCTCGGTGCTGGTGGCCAGGTCCAGGGTGCACGGCTTCTCCACCAGTACGGCCTTGTCGCCGGCCAGGCAGGCCAGGGCCGCCTCGTGGTGCGCGGCGTGCGGGGTGGCCACGTAGATCACGTCCAGGTCCGGGTCCGCGGCCAGTTCCGCCCAGGAGGCGTACGCCCGGGACACGCCGTGCCGGGCCGCGAAGAGTTCGGCGCTCTCCCGGGTACGCGAGCCGACCGCGACCAGCTCCGCCCCCGGCACGAGCCGCAGGTCCTCGGCGAACCGCGCGGCGATCCAGCCGGTGGCGAGGATGCCCCAACGTGTCTTCGTGGCGCTGCTCTCTTGGTCCATGTCATCCCTCCGCCCGGCGGGCCCGCCAGCTGCCCCGGCACTTTCCTGCCCGCGAGATCAGAGCCTTCCCCACCCCGCACCCCGGGGCAAGCTCGCCTGTTCCCATATCTCGGGCGTCGCCTCCCACCCATCAGGACATCCGAGGGATCTTGGTATATTTCGGCCGCTGTTGGGGCCACTTCCTTCCAAGATCTCTCCCGGGTCGCCGGGGCATGATCCACTTGTCGCGAACTAGGCTCGCGAGATGACCGCCGACGGTTTCGCCGCACCCCCCGCCCTGGTGGAGCACGCCCGCCGCTTCCACGCCGAGCGTGGTGTGCCGGCCGTGCCCCGGGTCGCCGCCACCGTGCTGCTGCTGCGCCCCGCCGGCACCGACTTCGAGGTGTACCTCATCCGTCGGGTCGCCGCGATGGCCTTCGGCGGGATGTACGCGTTCCCCGGCGGTGGCGTGGACCGCTCCGACTCGCAGGCGCACCTGGGCTGGGCCGGTCCGGACGCGGCCGAGTGGGGTGACCGTCTCGGACTCGCGCCGGGCGACGCCCAGGCGGTGGTCTGCGCCGCTGCCCGAGAGGTCTTCGAGGAGGCAGGGGTGCTGCTGGCCGGCCCGGACCCGACCACCGTGGTGGGCGACGTGAGCGGGGACGAATGGGAGACCGTCCGGCAGGACCTGGAGGCCCGCCGGACCGGCTTCGCCGACCTGCTGGCCGGCCGGGGGCTCACCCTCCGGTCCGATCTGCTGCTGCCGTGGAGCCGGTGGATCACGCCGGAGTTCGAGCCGCGCCGCTTCGACACGTACTTCTTCGTGGCCCTGCTGCCGGAGGGGCAGCGGACCCGGGACGTCTCCGGCGAGGCCGACCGGACGCTGTGGTGCCGACCGGCGGACGCCCTGACCCGGGCGGACGCCGGCGAGCTGAACATGCTGCCGCCGACGAGGGTCACCCTGGCCCAGGTCACCGCCGCCGGCGACCTGGCCGGCGTGGCCCGGGCCGCCGCGGCCCGCGATGCCGCCACCCCCGTCACCCCCCGCCTCGACCTCAGCGGCGATCCTCGGTTCGTGCTGGACTGACCGGCCGTCAGCCGGCCGCGCGCAGGTAGCGCTTGCCGAGGGTACGCAGCAGTTCGGCCAGTTCCGGCGGGTCCTGGACGGTGAAGTCGGCGTCCAGGAGGCCGAGCCACACCGAGATCGTCTCCAGCCGGTCGGAGCCGGTGTGCAGCAGGCAGCTGCCCGGATCGACCGGTTCGACGGTGCCGACGGCCGGATTGATCCGCTCGGCCACCACCTCGGCCGGCGCGTGCACCAGCACCCGGGCCCGGTGCCGCCACGCCGCCGCCGACACGCCGCGCCGGACCCTGTCCACGACGTCCTCGGGCAGCTCCCGCGCCGGGAAGCGGGGGCCGGTCGGAGCGTGCGGCGTGATCCGGTCCACCCGGAAGGTCCGCCAGTCGTCCCGCGCCGGGTCGAAGGCCACCAGGTACCAGCGGCGGCCCCAGTTGACCAGCCGGTACGGCTCGACGTCCCGCCGGTCGGCGGTGCCGTCGTGCCGGACGTAGTCGAAGCGCAGCCGTTCCCGGTCCCGGCAGGCGGCGCTGATCGTGTGGAGCGTGTCCGCGTCGACGGTCGGGCCGGGTTCGTCGTGCGGCACCCGCACGGTGTGGGTGTGCAGCGCGCTGACCCGGCGGCGCAGCCGGTGGGGGAGGACCTGTTCCAGCTTCGCGAGCGCCCGCAGCGACGTCTCCTCGATGCCGGCGACGCTGCCCCCGGCGGCGGTGCGCAGCCCGACCGCCACCGCGACCGCCTCCTCGTCGTCGAGGAGCAGCGGGGGCAGCGCGGCCCCCGCCCCGAGCCGGTACCCGCCCACCGCGCCCCGGGTGGCATGCACCGGGTAGCCGAGGGCGCGCAGCCGCTCCACGTCGTTGCGGACGGTCCGGGTGCTCACCGAGAGGCGCTCGGCCAACTCGGCGCCGGTCCACTCGCGCGGGGTCTGCATCAGCGACAGCAGGCGCAGCAGCCGCGCCGAGGTCTCCAACATTCCCCGGATTCTGCCGCATCATTAGGAACGAAGCGTTCCTAATTGATCTCTACGCTTCGGGCATGGCTGACAACACCGCGCTCCTCCCGTTCCGTATCGACGTCCCGCAGGCCGAGCTCGACGACCTCACCGACCGGTTGGCCCGGACCCGTTGGGCCGAGGAACTCCCCGCCGACCCCCCGGCCTCCCCGGCCGGCCCGGTCCCGCCCGGCTGGGAGTACGGCGTGCCGCGCAGCTACGTGCAGCGGCTCGTCGAGCGCTGGCAGACGGCGTTCGACTGGCGGGCCTGGGAGACCCGGCTCAACGCGTACCCGCAGTTCACCACCGAGATCGACGGGCAGAACGTGCACTTCCTGCACGTCCGCTCGCCCGAGCCGGACGCCACTCCGCTGATCCTCACCCACGGCTGGCCGACCACGGTGGTCGAGTGGCTGGACGTGATCGGACCGCTCACCGACCCCCGGGCACACGGCGGCGACCCGGCAGACGCCTTTCACCTGGTCATCCCGTCGGTGCCCGGGTTCGGTCTCTCCGGGCCAACCCGGGAGCGGGGATGGAACCGTTTTCGGGTGGCCCGCGCCTGGGCCGAGCTGATGCGCCGCCTCGGGTACGACCGCTACGGCGCGGCCGGTAACGACCTCGGCGCCTTCGTCAGCCCGGAGGTGGGCCGGACCGACCCGGATCACGTGCTCGGCGTACACGTCACCCAGGTCTTCTCGCTGCCGTCCGGCGACGCCGGCGAACTCGCCGCCCTCACCGAGGAGGAGCGGGGCAAGGTGGCGTTCGCCGACTGGTTCGTCCAGCGGCGAGGCGGCTACGACCGGCTGCACTCGACCGAGCCGCAGAACGTCGCGCACGCCCTGGCCGACTCGCCGGCCGGCCTGCTCGGCTGGGTGGCCCAGTTGATGGGGGAGCAACTCGACCCCGACTACGTGCTGGCCAACGCGACCATCTACTGGCTGACCAACACCGCCGCCTCCTCGGCCCGCTACTACTACGAGGACGCCGAGGTGGTGCACCCGACGCAGAAGGTCAACGGCCGAGGCTCGGAACCGCTGGAGCCGACCACGGTGCCGCTCGGGCTGGCCAACTTCGCCTGGGACTTCCAGTCGATCCGCACGCTCGTCGAGCGGGACCACAAGAACATCGCCTCGTGGCACACGTACGACCGGGGCGGGCACTTCGCCGCCCACGAGGCGCCGGACCTGCTGGTGCAGGACATCCGCCAGTTCTTCGGGAAGCTGCGCTGACGGAACACGGCGGAGGGCCCCGGTCGGAGATCGACCGGGGCCCTCGCGGACCGGAACCAGCGGCTCAGCCGAAGCGGCCGGTGATGTAGTCCTCGGTCTTCTTCTGGCTCGGGTTGCTGAAGATCTTCTGGGTGTTGTCGTACTCGATCAGCCGGCCCGGGTCGCCGGTCTTCTCGATGGAGAAGAAGGCGGTCCGGTCCGACACCCGGGCTGCCTGCTGCATGTTGTGCGTGACGATGACGATGGTGAACTTGTCCTTGAGCTGGAACATCAGGTCCTCGATGGCCAGCGTGGAGATCGGGTCCAGCGCCGAGCAGGGCTCGTCCATCAGCACCACCTGCGGCTCGACCGCGATGGTCCGGGCGATGCAGAGGCGCTGCTGCTGACCGCCGGAGAGCCCGGCGCCCGGCTTGCCGAGCCGGTCCTTCACCTCGTCCCACAGGTTCGCCGAGCGCAGCGCCTTCTCGGCCGACTCCTCCAGGATCGACTTCCTCCGGACGCCGTTGAGGCGCAGGCCGGCCACCACGTTCTCGAAGATGCTCATGGTGGGGAACGGGTTGGGCCGCTGGAAGACCATGCCGATCATCCGGCGGACCGCGGTGACGTCCACGTCCCGGTCGTAGATGTCCTGGTTGTCGATGGTCAGGCTGCCCTCGACCCGGGCGCCGGGCAGCACCTCGTGCATCCGGTTGATGGAGCGCAGGAAGGTGGACTTGCCGCAGCCCGAGGGGCCGATCAGGGCGGTGACCGTCTTCGGCTCGACGGTCAGGTTGATGTTCTCGATCGCCTTGAACCCGCCGTAGTACGCGGTGACGTTGGTGGCTTCGATGCGCTTGGCCATGGTGGTGGTACCTCCGAGGTTCATCGGCCGAGCCGGTTGCGGCGGGCCAGCAACTTCGCCGCGACGGTCAGGATGAGGACGAGGGCGACCAGGGTCAGGGCTGCGGTCCACGCCCGAGCCGGCGAGTACTTCGATGCCTCGCCGGCCTGCTGGTAGACGAAGAGAGCCAGCGACGACTGGTTGTTCTCGAACGGGTTGAAGTTGATCGCCGCGCCGCCGCCGGCGACGAGCAGCACCGGGGCCGTCTCGCCGGCCGCCCGCGCGATGGCGAGCATGATGCCGGTGACGATGCCGGGCAGCGCCGTCGGCAGCACGATCCGCAGGATCGTCTTCCACTTCGGCACGCCGAGGGCGTACGCGCCCTCGCGCAGCGGCGCCGGGACGAGGCGGAGCATCTCCTCGGTGGAGCGGACCACGGTCGGCAGCATGAGCACGCTCAGCGCCAGGGCGGCGGCGAAGCCGGAGAAGCCCGGCTGCCCGTTGTTGAACCACGGCGAGACGATCATCACCCAGAACGCCAGCACGAACAGGCCGGTGACGATCGACGGGATGCCGGTCATCACGTCGACGAAGAAGCGGATCGCGAAGGCGAACCGGCCCCGGCCGTACTCGACCACGTAGATGGCGCAGAGCACGCCGAGCGGGACGGTGATCAGCGTGGCGATTCCGACCTGCTCCAGCGTGCCGATGATGGCGTGGTACGCGCCGCCGTTCGCGTCCCGGGCCCCGATGTTGTTCATCGAGGTGAAGAAGAAGTTGGCGTCCAGCCGCTCGGCGCCCTTGCTCACCAGGGTCCAGACCACCGAGGCCAGCGGCAGCACCGCCAGGACGAAGGCGGAGTGGATCAGAGCGCTCCAGGTCCGGTTGCGGGCCGACCGGCGTCCCTCCACCGCGTTCGCGGTGAAGAAGAGGCCGGCCAGGTAGAGCAGCACGCCGACGACCACGACCAGGACCGGTCCGCCGATGCCGGCGCCGTACACGATGCCGGCGGCGACCAGCAGGGCCACGACGGCGATGGCGGGCGCGGCGTATGCCGGAAGCCGCTTGGCCCGCAGCGTGACCGGCTGGGCCGGCGGCTGCGGGCGGTGGGAGGTGACTGTCATGCTCATGCTGCCGACTCCGTGAACTCGCGGCGGCGGTAGATGATCGCCCGGGCGGTGATGTTGACGATCAGCGTGATCGCGAAGAGCACCAGGCCGGAGGCGATCAGTGCGCCCCGCCCGGTGGCGTTCGCCTCGGCGAACCGGTTCGCGATGTTCGCCGCGATCGAGTTGCCGCCGCTCTCCAGGACGTTGAACGAGATGGCGTACGTCGAGCCGAGGGTCAGCGCCAGGGCGATGGTCTCGCCGAGCGCGCGGCCCAGGCCGAGCATCACCGCGGCTATCACGCCCGGACGGCCGTACGGGATGACGGCGGTGCGGATCATCTCCCAGCGGGTGGCGCCCAGCGCGAGGGCGGCCTCCTCGTTGGCCGTCGGGGTCTGCCGGAACACCTCGCGGGAGAGCGAGGTGACGATCGGCAGCACCATGATCGCCAGCACCAGCGAGCCCAGCAGGATCGAGCTGCCGTACGGGCCCTCGCCGAAGATCGGGATCCAGCCGAAGTACTCGTGCAGCCAGGCGGACAGGTCGGCGACCGGCTTCGCGAAGTAGTCCCGACCCCAGAGCCCGAAGACCACGCTGGGCACCGCGGCCAGCAGGTCCATCAGGAAGCCGAGGGCGTTGCCCAGCCGCCGCGGGGCGTAGTGCGAGAGGTAGAGGGCGATGCCCAGCGCGACCGGCACCGCCATGAGCAGCGCCAGCGCCGAACTGAGCACGGTGCCGAAGGCGAGCGCGCCGATGCCGAACTTCGGGGGGTTCTCGTTCGGGAACCAGCCCTCGTAGGTCCAGAACGACTCGGTGTTCGCCCGCAGTGCCGGAACCGCCTTGGCGATCAGGAAGATCGCGATCGCCGCGATGATGACCAGCACGGCGGTGCCGGCGGCCAGGGTCAGGCCACGGAACGCCCGTTCCGCGCCGAAGGCCCGCGCCCGGGGCAGGGCCCCGCCGCCGCCCAGGCCGTTGTCGGTCAAACGAGGGTTACCGGAACTCTCGGCCACACGCGCCGAGGCACCGGCAGGTCCCTCGTGGCTCGTGGCCACGTGGGTCCCGCCGGTGCCGGCGTGAGCCGAGCGGTGAGGGTTATCACCCATCTGCTCGCTCGCTTCGTATTGAGGAGGTGGTGTCGGTCAGCGCGTCAGGCGAGGCTCTGGACGGCGGCCTCGACCTTGGTGCGGACCGAGTCGGGCAGCGGCGCGTAGCCCAGCTCGGTCAGCGAGCTCTGGCCCTCGGCGCTGGCGGCGTGGCTCAGCAGGCCCTTGACCAGCGCCAGCTTGTCGGCGGCGACGCCCTTGCTGCAGACGATCTCGTAGGTCACCAGGACGATCGGGTAGGCCCCGGCCTCCGTGGTGTTGTAGTCGATCGACATCTTCAGGTCGTTGCCCTGGCCCTCGATCTTGGCCCCGGCGATCGCCTTGCCGGCCGACTCGGCGGTCAGCTCGGCCCACTCACCGGCACCGTTCTTGACCTTGGCCTTCTTCAGGCTGGCGTTCTCGGCGTACGACCACTCGACGTAGCTGATGGTGCCGTCGGTGCTCTTGACCTTGCTGGCCACACCGTCGGACTTGGCCGCGCCCACGCCGCCCGGAGCCTTCCACGCCTTGGCGTTGCCGAAGGTCCAGTCCGTCTCGGCGGTCTTGGAGAGGTACTTGGTGAAGTTGTCGGTGGTGCCCGACTCGTCGGAGCGGTGCACGGCCTGGATCGCGGTGGCCGGCAGCTTGGCGTCCGGGTTGTCGGCCTTGATCGCCGCGTCGTCCCACTTGGTCACCTTGCCGGCGAAGATCTTCGCCAGGGTGGCCGGGGTGAGCTGGAGGTTGTCCACGCCGCTGACGTTGTAGACCACGGCCACCGGGCCGATCACCATCGGCAGGTTGAGGGCCTGGCCGCCGGTGCACTTGGCGTCCGCCTTCGGCTGCTCCTCCTCCTTCAGGGCGGAGTCGGAACCGGCGAAGTCGGCGGTGCCGGCGATGAAGGCCTCGATGCCGGCGCCGGAGCCGGTGGGCTCGTAGTTGATCGTGGTGCCGGCGCACTTCTGCTGGTACGCCTTGATCCACTCGGCCATCGCGTTCTTCTGGGCGGAGGAGCCCTGCGCGTTCAGCGTGCCCTTGCCGCAGTCGGCCGCAGCGGCCGACCCGGAGGCGGAGGCGTCCGTGGAGGGCTCGTTGTTGTCCGATCCGCAGGCGCTGAGACCGAGCACCGCGGAGAGAGCGAGGCAGGCAATGGCACCGTGCCGCTGGAGCTTCACCTGAGGGGTTTCCCTTCACATCTTTGGTCAGGTCGCCCGGGTTGGCCCGGGTGCCGGCGCTGACCGGCTGGTACGAAAGTTAGAAGTGCCAGGTAGCCGGCTCGCCCGCGGGAAGTGAACAGGGGGTGAACAGGCACGCTCCGCCAGGCGACAGTCTGCTTAGGACGGATTGTCCATTACGTGAACTGGCGGGGAGGTGTCCCCTTTATCCACTCATGTCGGGCCGGACGTGACCGCCCCGGAACCTTCCCGTGATGCCCTCGTGATGCACCCGCCAGCCGCTCGCCGGCACACGCCGGGTGCTCAACCGCTGTGTGGTGCCGGGTGTTGCGGTGCCGGGTGCTCAGTCGCCGCGCGGTGCCGTACGCGCTGGTCGCTCAGCCGAGCTGGTAGTTGACGTGGGCGCACCAGCGGGCGAAGCCGAGCCCTTCGTAGAGGGCGACGGCGCGGGTGTTGGACTCGTCGACGTAGAGCATCACCCGGTCCAGCCCCCGCCGGTCCCGCAGGTGGGCGAGCCCGGCGTTGGTGAGTGCCCGGCCGAGCCCGCCCCGGTGTGCCGACGGGTCCACCCCGAGTACGTAGACCTCGCCGATCCGGGCCGAGCCGGGTCGTTCGTGGACCTTGGTCCAGTGGAAGCCGAGCAGCCGTCCGGTGGCCGAGTCCACCGCGAGCAGGAAACCGGCCGGATCGAACCATGGCTCGGCCAGGCGTACCCGTAGGTCGGCGGGAGTCCACCGGCCCTGCTCCGGGTGCTCGGCGAAGGCCGCGTTGTTCAGTGCCAGCCAGGCGTCGTCGTCCTCGCCGGGACGGAACGCGCGCAGCAGCACGCCGTCGGGCAGGACGGGCTCGGGCAGTGCCGCGGTCAGCGGACGGCGTAGCTGCCAGAGCACCCGGGCGCGGGCGAAGCCCAGGTCCACGGCGAGCGCGGCGGCGGACGGGTGATCGCCGTGGGCCCAGGCGCGCAGCGGGCCGGAGGCCGCGGCCAGCACCCCCCGGGCCAGGGCCCGCCCGGTGCCGCGCCGCCGGTACGCCGGATGCACGACCAGCTCCACCCCGAGGCCGCCCGCCGGATCGGTGGTGTCGAGGTGGGCGTAGCCGGTGAGGGCGTTGTCGGTGGCCCGGGCGGTGAGGTGCACCGCCGGCGCCTCCGGGTCCCGCAGTCGCAGCAGCACGTGCTCGTCGAGCGGGTCGGCCCCGTCCGCGTCCCCGGCGGTGCGGGCCAGCGCCAGCACCTCGGCCACCTCGACCGGCGCCAGCCGGTCGGCGCGGGCGACTCGGTCAGCGGTCGGCACGGTGCTGCTCATGCCGTCACCGTAGCGGCCGGCCCGCACCCGCTCGTGGCGGACCCGGGGACCGGCCGTGTGCGGTCGCACACCCGCGTCGGTCTACGCGGTAGGTGTGTCTTGATCGACTCCGTGCGCGGTGTGTGGTGGTCTCGGTGCTGCCGGATGCCACCGCTCGCGCGACCTGGAGTGCATCCCCGATCGTCACGTGGTGCCGGTCGGCAGGGCCTCCAACTGGTACCGGCTCATCAGCTCGGGCAGCAGGCTCTGCAACGCCTTGACGGTGCCCGACCGGTCGCCACCGGCATCGTGCATCAGCACGATCGAGCCGGGTCCGGTCTCGGTCGTCACCA
Source organism: Micromonospora sp. NPDC093277 (assembly GCF_044765245.1). Taxonomy (NCBI): domain Bacteria; kingdom Bacillati; phylum Actinomycetota; class Actinomycetes; order Micromonosporales; family Micromonosporaceae; genus Micromonospora; species Micromonospora sp. NPDC093277. The sequence goes on along the minus strand of NZ_JBIWJO010000007.1, from coordinate 396,322 downwards.
CCGTCATGATCTGCGCCGCTCCGGGCATCTGCCAGTCCGACGGATCGACCGCCCAGTGCAGTGGGGCCATGCCCAGGTCCTTGCAGACCGACACCACCGGGGCGGTCCAGTTGCCGCCGGGCTGCCGGAAGTACGCGATCCGCGCGTTCGGCACCGCCGAGCGGATCGCCTCGCTGGTGCGGCGCAGGTCGTCCCGGATGGTGTCCGACGACCGCTGGCCCAGGTTCTCGTCGTGGTTCCACGAGTGGTTGCAGAGGGTGTGCCCGTCCGCCACGATGTCCCGGACCAGCTCCGGGTAGCTCTGCACGTTCTCGCCCACCAGGCAGAAGGTGGCCTTGACGCTGTACTGCTTGAGCAGGGCGAGCACCTGTGGCGTGTACTGCGGGTCCGGCCCGTCGTCGAAGGTCAGCGCGACCCGGGAGGATCCGGTGGAGGTCAGGCTGCCGTACGGTCCGTCACCGTCGCCGAGCAGCTGTTGCAGCTCGTCAAGGCTCTGCGCGCTCGGACTGCTGGAGGCCGTCGGTGACGGTGTGGAGTCCGTGCCCGAGGGCTGGTCGGCGTAGCGTGGGCCGTCGGCCGTGACCGAGGCGTTCTGCGGTGGCGCCTCGGGCAGCAGGCTGCGGCCGAGCGCGTACACCGAGCCGAGCAGCGCGGCCGCCACCAGCGTCACGACCCCGGCCGCTCGCAGTGTCCTGGCCGACATCAGAATTCCCGCCCGTTCGGATCCCGGCCCGGATCCGTCATCGCCCCCGTGGTCACCATGCGCACCGCCGCCCCCTTTGTCCGATAAGTCCGCAGTCAGAATAGATCTCACTATCCTGCCCAAAAGGGACTTATCGGAGGGGTCCCCCGAAGGAGGGAACGGCGGGGAATCTGCGGTCAGACGGGCAGCGGGGCGGGCTCCGACTCCGGCAGTGAACGTGACGGCGGCACGACGAACTTGTACCCGACCTGGCGCACCGTGCCGATCATCGACTCGTACTCCGAACCGAGCTTGGCGCGCAGTCGCCGGACGTGCACGTCGACCGTGCGGGTGCCGCCGAAGTAGTCGTATCCCCAGACCTCGCGGAGCAGCTGGTCCCGGGTGAACACCCGGCCCGGGTGCTGGGCCAGGAACTTCAGCAGCTCGAACTCCTTGTAGGTGAGGTCCAGCGGGCGGCCCTTGAGCTTGGCCGCGTACGTGTCGGGGTCGATGGTCAGCTCACCGGCCCGGATCGAGCCGCCGGCAGCGGCCGTCGCGTTGCTCCGCCGTCCGACCGCGAGGCGCAGCCGGGCCTCCACCTCGGCCGGTCCCGCCGATGCCAGGATGACGTCGTCCACGCCCCAGTCCGCGTTCAACGCGATCAGGCCGGCCTCCGTGACCACCGCGACAAGTGGCACGCCCAACCCGGTGGCGTGCAGCATCCGGCAGGTCGCCCGGGCCTCGCTCAGCTCGGCGCGGGCATCCACGAGGACGGCGTCCGGGGTCGGGCCGGACACCAGCGTGCGGACGTCGCGGGGCGCGGTGCGGACCGAGTGTGGCAGCAGATCGAGTGCCGGCAGCACCGCCGATGGTTCACCTGCGCGCGCGGTCACCAGCAGCAGGATCTCCACACGATCACCTCCGTCCCGGGACGGCCCTCCGGCCGCGCGTGACCAGCGGCACTCCTGAGGTGGGTGGCGCTGAGAGTTTGCGTGGTCCCGGCGTCGCTGACGGGGGCGGGTAACGGGTCGAGCGTAACGGATCGCCCGCCCTTCACCTTCGCGTCCTTTCCCGTTTGCCCGTTCTGCCCCCGATCGCGGCTCAGGTTTTAACGTTGCCGAAACCGTGACCTCCGCCGGCCCGGCCCGGTCTGGCACGATCGGGGCGTGTTTCCCTCGACCTCGCCCGACACCGGCCGTGAGCCGTGGGCCGACGACGCGCGTCCGGGGCCCGCCGGCCCTTCCCGTGGCTACCCGCCAGGTCCGCGTACCGGCCCGGCCGACGACGGCGGGGACCAGCCGAAGCGGAAGGGACCGCGCCGGCTCCGCAAGGGCGGCCCGGGGCGCCGTCCGGACGACGAGCCCGACGACCTGCTCGACGAGGAGGAGGAACCCCCGGTCCCGGTACGCCGGCCGCTGGCGCTGACCGTCGCGGGCTTCGCCGCCCTGCTCGGCGTCGGCCTGGTGCTCGGCGCGCAGACCACCGGCCCGGGGCACCGGCTGCCGTTCGCGTTCATCGTCTTCGGCGTGCAACTGCTCTTCGTGCTCGCCTGGACGATGGCCATGCGCCCGCCGGCGCTGCTGGTGGTCGCGCTGGTCAGCACCGGGGCGGCCGCCATCGCCGACATCGCGGCGGTGCAGTCCGAGATCGCCGGTCTGGCCCCGCTCGGGTACGCCGCGGCCGCTGGCTTCGTGCTCGGCGTACTCGGCCAACTCGTCCGCCGGGTGGACCGGGTCCGGGTGACCGATTCGCTCGGCAGCACCCTGCTGATCGTGGTGGGGGTGGTCGCGTTCGCCAGCCTGATCGTGCTCGGCCGGATCCCGAAGGGCACCCAGGCGATCACCGTCTGCCTCGCCGCCACCGGCGTCGCGCTGCTCGTGGCCCGGGTCACCGACGCGATCGCGCCCTGGCCCCGGCTCGCCCCGCAGGTGCCCCGCGGCGCCGCCGGCGTGGTTGCGGGCGCCATGCTCGGCACCCTGACCAGCGCGGTGCTCGGCAGCTACCTGGTCGGCTTCACCCCGACCAGCGCCGCCCTGGTCGGGCTGGTCACCGCGGCCACCGCGGTGCTGGCCGATCTCGCCGTCGGGTACGCCGAGGCGGGCCGGCTGATGGCCGGCGAGCCCCCGACCATGTGGATCGCCCGGCACATGCAGGGGCCGCTGGGCGGCTTCGCGCTCGCCGCGCCGGCCGCGTACGCCATGTGCGTGCTCTTCCTCTGAGCGGACGGTTGGGGATTTCGCGCCTCGGGTAAGTACCGTTGCGCCGCGAGACGGACGGCAACGGACGGCGAGGAGGAGGCGGCGTGGCGGAGGCGCACGGGGCGTACGGGGACCGGCCGCGGCGACGTGGCCGAAAGGTCCTGATCGGGTTCGTCGTCCTGCTGCTGGTGCTCGGCGGGCTGCTGGTGGTCGCCGACCGGGTCGCGGCCGGGGTGGCCGAGCGGGCCATCGCCGACCAGGTGCGGCAGGAGGTCGCCCGGCAGGACGTGCGGTCCGCGTCACCCAAGGTCGACGTGGCCGGCTTCCCGTTCCTCACCCAGGTGCTCGCCGGGCGGTACGAGCGCATCTCGATCGTGCTGACCGACGTGCAGGGCAAGGTGCAGGGCGACGCGGTCAGCATCCCGCGGCTCGACGTGGACGCCCACAACGTGCGAGCGTCGCTGGACACCCTCCGTACCCGCCGTGGCGAGGTGGTGGCCGAAAGCATCGACGGCCGCGCCACCGTCTCCTACGACAGCCTGGCCAAGCTCCTCGGCCGGCCGGGGCTCACCCTCGGCGAGCGGGACGGGAAGCTCACCGTCACCGCGCCGGCGGACATCCTCGGCAGGAAGCTCACCGTCACCGGCACCGCCGACCTGACCGTGGCCGACGGCAAGGTGGGGCTGCGGTTCAACGACCTCACCGCCGAGGGCCTGCCCAACCTGCCGCTGGCCAAGCGGCTGCTGACCAACTACGCCAACAGCATCTCGGTCAACCTGTCCCTGCCCGAGCTGCCGTTCCAGCTCACCGTCCGTAAGGCGGAACCGAGGCCGGACGGCCTGCTGGTCACCGCCGACGCGCGGAACGTGCCGATCAACGCCGGCGGCTGACCGGCCGGGACACCACTGTCCCGGCCGGCGGCAGCCCGGTTGGCGGCCCGACCATCGACGTTCTCCGGTTCCATTCCGTGTCCCGGATGCTGGTCGGGCCGGTGGCATTGGCCGGACGGGCTGGTAGTCTCCGTGACCATGGGGACGCTCCTCACCAAACGGCGCGCGGTCGACCTGTGCCGCGTGGCCACCTGCCTGTGTCGCCCCGTCATCTGACGGCGGGGCTGTCCTCGGCCGCCTAGCGGCCACCGGCACGCAGGGTTCGCGTACCCTCCGGTGTTCTCCTGATCGCCCGGCAGCGGCGCCGTCGCACGTACCCGTGATCCGTTCCTACCTCTGGGTCCCGCGCGTGGTGCGACAAACTACCGGCTTCGACATCCACGCGCTGGCTCACCATCCAATCCTCACCAGGGAGTGATCTGATGAGTCGCGACACCGCACTCGTCTCGGCCGAGTGGGCCGAGAAGAACATCGACGCCCCGGGCGTCGTCTTCGTCGAGGTCGACGAGGACACCTCGGCCTACGACACCGGCCACATCGCCGGTGCGATCAAGCTGGACTGGCGGACCGACCTGCAGGACCCGGTACGCCGGGACTTCGTCAACAAGGCCCAGTTCGAGGCGCTGCTCTCCGAGCGTGGCATCGCCAACGAGGATGCCGTGATCCTCTACGGCGGCAACAACAACTGGTTCGCCGCGTACGCGTACTGGTACTTCAAGCTCTACGGCCACCGCGACGTCAAGCTGCTCGACGGCGGCCGCAAGAAGTGGGAGCTGGACGCTCGTCCGCTGGTCACCGACGCGGTGACCCGCCCGGCGACCGAGTACGTCGCGCAGGAGCCGGACAGCTCGATCCGGGCCTTCCGCGACGAGGTGGTCGACGCGATCGGCACCAAGAACCTGGTCGACGTGCGCAGCCCCGACGAGTACGCGGGCCGCCTCCTCGCCCCCGCCCACCTGCCGCAGGAGCAGGCCCAGCGGGCCGGCCACATCCCCACCGCGATCAGCGTCCCGTGGTCGAAGGCGGCCAACGAGGACGGCACCTTCAAGTCCGACGACGAACTGCGCAAGCTCTACGCCGCCGCCGGGCTGGACGACAGCAAGGAGACCATCGCGTACTGCCGGATCGGCGAGCGCTCCTCGCACAGCTGGTTCGTGCTCCAGGAACTGCTCGGCCACCGCAACGTGAAGAACTACGACGGCTCCTGGACCGAGTACGGCTCGCTGATCGGCGTGCCGATCACGCTCGGCGACGCGCCCGGCGGAGCCGGGCCGGACAACACTGTCGGGGAGGCGTGATTCCGATGACTGCTCCCACCGCTGCCGGTTGCGCCGCACCGGACCAGGCCGCCCCGCTGCCGGCCAGCCTGGACCTGGAGAAGGAAACCGTCATCACCGGCCTGGTCAGGGCCGAGTCCGGCGAGGCCGTGCCGGGTGCCTACGTCCGGCTGCTCGACTCGACCGGCGAGTTCACCGCCGAGGTGGTGACCTCCCCGGTCGGCCAGTTCCGGTTCTTCGCCGCACCGGGTGACTGGACGCTCCGCGCGCTCTCCCGGCACGGCAACGGCGACACCGCCGTGACCGCCGCCCGCGGAATCAACGAGGTGAGCGTCACGGTCGCCGCCTGACCCGCACCCCACCGCATGGCCCGCCGTCCCACCCGGGGCGGCGGGTCCTTTTCGTCGCTCTTCGTCGATCATGGACTGGTGGCGCCTGATCCGCCCTGTTCATGGCATGCGTTCGGTGCCGCAACTCCATGATCGGGGGAGAGCGCGGGGGGTAGGGGGCGCGTGACACGATGGGTTGGTGAGTGGTGCTGTTCAGGCGGGGTACGCTCCGCCGACCCGTCCCGACCAGCCGGTGGCCGGGAGGCGCCGGCTGCGCTGGCTGGTGGCTGCGACGGTGGCGTGGGGGGTGCTGCTCGCCGGGCTGGCCTGGTGGTCGGTGCGGCACGACCCGCCGACGGTGCGGGAGCAGCGCAGCCTGAGCCAGGCGGGCCCGGTGGTGGACGGCGCGGTCGGACGCCTGGTGGCCGCCGTGGACGGCGAGGCATGGGAGCTGACCCCCGCCCAGGTGCGGCGAGGTTGCCGGCTCACCCCGCTGGCCGACGGGGCGGCGCTGACCCAGGGCCTGGACGTGCTGGTTGCCGAGGGAAGCGAGCAGGCCCTGCTGGAGCGGGTGGCGCAACGACTGCCGGCCGACTGGCGCGCCGGGGTCCGCACCGGTTCGGAAGGCCCCCGACTGCGCGCCGACGCGGGGGATTTCATCACGATCGACGGGCGGACGGTGGCCGACGGGCGGGTGCGGCTCTCCGCGATGACCGGCTGCCGTCCCGCCGATGTCGAGTACGCCGACCTGCTGCCTGAACACCCGCTCGGCGATGAGTTGGCGGCGGCGCTGCGGGCACTGGGCCGGCCGGCCCCGACAGGCGCCGACGCGGTCGTGGTGGCGCGCTGCCCGACCGGCGGGAAGGCCAGGACGATCCGCGTCGCGGCCGGCGTCGGGCCGCTGGCACCGCTGCGTCCGCTCGGCGCCGCCCTGGTCGACCGTCCCGAGGTGTACGCCTACTGGAGCGGGCCGGTGGTCGTGCTGGCCGTCGCCGGCGGTGACCAGCTCCAACTGGCCGCCTCGACCGGCTGCGCTGGCTGACCCCGTTGGACACGCCGCGGGTCAGCGTCCACGCAGGGTCGCCACCTGCCGGCCGCGCCGGGTGGCGTCAGTAGACCAGGGCCTGGGCGCCCTCGGCCATCGCCTCCTCGACGAAGACCGCCGCACCGGCGATGCGTACGCCGGGGATGACGTCGCCCTGGTCGATGTCCCGGCGGGCCGCGCACTGCGTGCAGGCGGTGACCTTGCCGGTGGCCAGGATCACGTGCAGCAACTCGGGCAGCGGCGCGGAGTGCGGCAGTTCGAAGTCCTGCGCGCGCCCGGGCAGCGCGAACCAGGTCGACTCCCCGGTCAGCCAGAGCGAGACGTCGACCCCGGCGGCTGCCGCCGTGGCGGCTACGGTGAAGGCCTGTGCGCAGCGCTCGGGGGCGTCCGCGCCGGCGGTGGCCTTGACGACGAGAGAGCGGGCCATGGGGCCAGCATAGGATGGCCGGGATGGTTACCGAGATCGGGTTCGTCAGCCTGCTGGTCGCCGGCCTGGGCGCGCTCGCCGGTGGCCTGGTCTATGTGGCCGTGAAGATCTCGAGAGGAAAATGGTGAGCGAGAACCCGTTGCAGCCGCCGTGGCTGAACGCGCCGCCCGTCGATCCGTACCCGTACGAGGAGAGCCACGACCTGCGGGTCGGGCCGAAGCTGCACCCGAGCCTGGACGGCCTGCTGCCGTACGTCGGGGTGTGGCGCGGGCGCGGCCGGGGCGGGTTCCCGACCATCGAGGACTTCGACTACGCGCAGGAGATCCGGATCAGCCACGACGGCCGGCCCTTCCTGTTCTACGAGTCCCGCGCCTGGATCCTCGACGAGGAGAGCCGCCCGGTCCGTCCGGCCGGTCGTGAGGTCGGCTGGTGGCGTCCGGTGCTGGCCGGCGACCGGGTCACCGACGAGCTGGAAGCCTTGATGACCACGCCCACCGGCGTGATGGAGCTGCACATCGGCAAGCGCCGGGGCACCCAGATCGAGTTCGCCACCGACGCGGTGGTCCGTACGGCCACGGCCAAGGAGGTCACCGCCGGTGCTCGCCTCTTCGGCATCGTCGAGGGCGCCCTGCTGTACGCCCAGGAGATGGCCGCCATGGGCCACGCGCTGAGCCCCCACCTCTCCGCCCGCCTGACCCGCGTCGCCGGCTGACCCACCCCCACCGCCACCCGCCCCGCCCCCACCCCGCCCCGGGCCGTTGATCATGAAGTTGCCGCCCGCCGTATCGGCGTGTCGGCGCACCTCATGATCAACGCTGCGGGACGGGGAAGGCGAGGAAGGCCAGGAGGGCGGGGGTTCGGGGGGAGGCGGGTCGGGGAGTTCCGTCGAGGGAGCTGACCTCCGCCAGGCCGCGGAGGGACGAGGTGAGCCAGACGCCGTCCGCGCCCGTCAGCTCGGCGGGGGTGACCAGGCGTTCCTCGGCGGTCAGGCCCAGGTCGGCGGCGTGGTCGAGCAGCCAGCGGGCGGTCACCCCGGGCAGCACGCCGGTGACCGGCGCCGGCACCGTGCACAGCGTCCTGCCGGCCAGCCAGACCACGTTCGCGCTCGGGCCCTCCAGCACGTACCCGTCGGTGGAGACCCAGAGCACGTCGTCGAATCCGGCGCGCGCCGCCCAGCGGCGGGCGGCGGTGCTCACCGCGTACGAGGTGGACTTCACGCCGACCGGCAACCAGCCCAGTTCCGGGCGCGACCGGGCGGTCACCCCGAGCGGCAGGGTGGCCACGGTCAGGCCGTCCCGCCGGGCCCGCTTCACGGCCGCCGGCACCTCGCCCAGCGTGGCGTAGACGGTCGGCGGGCCGCCGCCCTCCGGCCCCCGGGTGCAGACCAGCCGCAGCGCTCCCTCCACCTCCGGCGGCCACCCGGCGCGTACCGTGTCGAGCAGGTGGACCAGCGCGTCGGTCGGCGGCAGGTCCAGCGCGACCGCCGCCGCACCGGCCCGCAGCCGGGCCAGGTGGGCGTCGCGCAACCAGGGCTCCCCGCCGCGCAGGTGCATGGTCTCGAAGAGGCCGTCTCCGTGGAGTGCGCCCCGGTCGTCGCCGCGCAGCACCGCCTCCCCGGCCGGTACCACACCCCCGCCGAGCACGGCCACCCGCGACGTCTCCACGAGCGCCGAGGGTAGTCGCGTACGACGGCGGCGGCCGGACCGGCGCGGCGGCCGAACTATGATCGGAAGGTGTCCGAATCCTCCCTCGCCGAACTGCTCCGCTCCCGTGGGCTGCGGCTGACGGCGCAGCGGCAGCTTGTCCTGCAAGCGGTCATGGACCTGGGGCACGCGACACCGGAGCAGGTGCACACGGCGGTCCGTGAGGTGGCCGCCGGGGTCAACATCACCACGATCTACCGGACGTTGGAGCTGTTGGAACGGCTCGGCCTGGTGACGCACACCCACCTGTCGCACGGCTCGCCGACCTATCACGCGGCCGGCGAGGACCAGCACGTCCACCTGGTGTGCCGGGAGTGTGGCGCGATCGACGAGATCGAGCCCGAGCTGCTCCGGCCGCTCGCCGACCAGTTGGCCGTACAACGGGGATTTCGGGTCGACATCGGGCACGTGGCGCTCTTCGGCGTCTGCGGGCGGTGCGAGGACAGGGGAGAGAGATGATCGACATCGCGGGGGCCGTGGCCGCCGAGGCGATCGACGAGGAGACCCGGGACCAGCCCGAGCCGGCCCACCGGGCGGCCGGGGTCGGCCCGGTCGCCGCCCACTACGGCGACCCGATGCGCGAGCAGCGCACCCTGGCCACCGGAGTGGGCCTGGTGGACCGCTCGCACCGGGGCGTGGTGGCGGTGCCGGGCGAGGAGCGGATCGCCTGGCTGCACACGCTGACCAGCCAGCATCTCGCCGGGCTGCGCCCGTGGCAGGGTACGGAACTGTTGGTTCTCTCGCCGCACGGGCACGTCGAGCAGCACGCCATGGTCGTCGACGACGGCGAGACCACCTGGCTGGACACCGAGCCGGGGATGACCGACGGACTGTTGTCGTACCTGGAGCGGATGCGGTTCTTCAGCAAGGTCGAGCCGCGCGACGCCACCGCCGACCACGCCCTGCTCTCGCTGGTCGGGCCGGAGGCCACCGGCGCGCTCGATACCCTCGGGGTCACCGGTCTGGCCGCGCCCGACCTGATCGCGGTGCCGGGTCCGAAGTTCCGCGCCGGCGACGTGCCGGCCCGGCCCAGCGTGCTGTACGACGTGAAGCCGCTACCGGTCGGCGGGTGGGCCCGCCGGGTGGCGCTCGGCGTGGACCTGCTGGTGCCTCGCCCGGCCATGGCCGGGGTGGTGGCCGAGCTGCGCGGCGCCGGGGTGCCGGTGGCCGGGCTGTGGGCGTACGAGGCGGTGCGGGTGGCCGCCCGGCAGGCCCGGGTCGGGGTGGACACCGACCACCGGACCATCCCCGCCGACGTGGACCTGATCGGGTCGGCCGTGCACCTCGACAAGGGCTGCTACCGGGGACAGGAGACGGTGGCCCGGGTGCACAACATGGGCCGGCCGCCGCGTCGCCTTGTCCTGCTGCACCTGGACGGGGTGGCCACCGACCAGCCGCCGGTCGCCGGCACCCCGGTGATCCTGGACGGCCGGGCGGTCGGGTTCGTCGGCACCGCGGTGCACCACCACGAGCTGGGCCAGGTCGCCCTCGCGGTGGTCAAGCGCAACGTCCCCGACGACGCCCGGCTGACGGTGGGCGAGAGCACCGCAGCCATCGACCCGTCCTGATCGGCCGGGCCCGGACCGCGCTCGATGGTCGTAGCGATCAGCTTCTCTTCGTTGTGGGCGGGCACCGCGACGCATACTCTTTGACCGTTGTCCATGGAGAGGGCGGTCCAGCCATCAGTTCGAGCGTGGTGCTTGCGGTGCGGGACCTGTTGTCCCACAGCGCGAGCAGATTCTTGCTGGTCGGTGGCCTGAGTTATCTCTTCGACCTTGGTCTGCTGGTGGTTCTGCACGGCTTTGTGGGGATTTCCCTGCCGGTGGCGACCACTCTCGCGTTCGGTGTGACGCTTCTGCTGAACTTCGGCCTCAACCGGGCGTTCGCCTTCCGCAGCACCTCGCTGGCGGGCCCCGCCTTCCTTCGCTACCTGCTGCTGGTCGGGTTCAACTACCTGCTGACGCTGCTGATGGTGACCGGACTCGCCGGGCTGGGCGTCTCCTACGTGGTGGCCAAGACGGGCGCCACCGCCGTCATCTCGGTGCTCAACTACGTCGCCTACCGCTGGTGGGTATTTCGGGCCTGAGCTGGGGTGCCTTGCCGGTGGAGCCGGCGTCTAGGATCGCCGGCATGACGACAGGGACGTTGATCACGGTTGCCCCGACCGGCGCGGAGTCGGCCAAGGCTGAGGTTCCGGCGCTGCCGGTGACCCTTGACGAGCTGCTGCTGACCGCCAAGGAGTGCGAGGCGCTCGGCGCTTCCGTGATCCACGTCCATATCCGCGACGACGAGGCGAAGCCCACCCTTGACCAGGGCCGGCTGCGGGAGACGGTGGCGGCGCTGCGGGCGGATACCGGCCTGATCGTGCAGCTCTCCTCCGGCGGCGCGGTGACCGACCCGGAGGCCGACCGGCTGGCCGTGCTGGACGCCGGCCCGGACATGGCCTCCTGCACCATGGGCACGGTCAACTTCGGCGACGACGTCTTCATGAACCGCTGGGAGTTCATCGTCGACCTGCACACCCGGATGCAGGAGAAGGGCGTCGTCCCCGAGTACGAGATCTTCGACCTCGGCCATCTCACCGCCCTCCAGCGCCTGCTCGGCAGGTACGGGCTGCCGCACGGCGGGCACGTGCACGTCGACTTCGTGATGGGCGTGCCGGGTGGCATGCCGGGCGCCGCCGCGACCCTGGTCGCCGCCCAGCAGATGCTGCGTGACCTGCCCGAGGACACCACCTTCTCGGCGACCGGGATCGGCCGCAGCGCCATCCCGGTGATGCTGGCGTCCCTCTCGACCGGCGGTCATCTCCGGGTCGGCATGGAGGACACCGTCACCTACGCCAAGGGGCAGCCGGTCGAGTCCAACATGCAACTCGTCGCCCGCGCGGTCGGTTTCGCCCAGCTCGCCCAGCGCCCGCCGCTGACCACCGCCGAGGCCAGGCGGCTGCTCGGCCTGTAAGCGACGACCTGCCCGGCACCCCTGGCCCTGCCGGCCGCCGCCGCAGGTCACCCGGGTGTCGGGCCCGCTGGACCCGTCGGTACCGTCCACTTCGTGGGAAAGACGTACGAGGGCGGCGTGCCGCTCGCCGAGGTGGTCCGGTCCGGGTTCGTGGAGGGCGTCCACCGCGGTTCCGTGGTGGTGCTCGACGCCACCGGGGCTCCCGTCGCCGAGGCGGGGGACGCGACCGGGCCGGTCTTCCCCCGGTCGTCGAACAAGCCGATGCAGGCGGTCGGGATGCTGCGGGCCGGGTTGCCGCTGACCGACCGGGCCGACGTGGCGCTGGTCTCGGCCAGCCACGCCGGCGAGGAATTCCATGTGGAGCGGGTCACCGCCCTGCTGCGCCGCGCCGACCTGACCGAGGAGGCGCTGCACTGCCCGCCGGACCTGCCGGCCGGTGACGCGGCCCGGGAGGCGGTGCTGCGGGCCGGCGGCGGCCCGCGACGGATCCAGATGAACTGTTCCGGCAAGCACACCGGGATGCTGCTGACCTGCCTGGCCGCCGGCTGGCCGGTGAACGGCTACTGGCAGCCCGAGCATCCGCTCCAGCAGCGGCTGACCGCCGCGGTCGAGGAGCTCACCGGGGAGTCGGTGGCGGCGGTCGGGGTGGACGGCTGCGGCGCGCCCGTGCTCGCCGTCTCGCTGACCGGGCTGGCGCGGGCGTACCTGCGGCTGGTCTCCGCCGAACCCGGCACCGTCGAGCGGACCGTGGCCGACGCGATGCGGGCATATCCGGAGCTGGTCGGCGGCACCCAGGCGGACGACACCCGGCTGATGCTCGGCGTACCCGGGCTGCTGGCCAAGGTCGGCGCGGAGGGCGTGATCGCGGCGGCGGTCCCCGGGGTCGGCGCGGTCGCCCTCAAGATCGACGATGGCGCGGCGCGGGCCCGGATGCCGGTGCTGGTGTCAGCGCTGCGCCGGCTCGGGGTCGAGGCCCCGGTACTGACCGAGTACGCCGAGACGCCCCTGCTCGGCGGCGGCCTTCCGGTCGGCGCGCTCCGCCCAACCTGGTAGCCCGCCCCCGCCCCCTGCCAGCGGCAAGGGAGTCGGAGGAGGGTGAGCCCGGCAAGGGGTCGGGTGTGGGTCAGGGGAGGAAGTCGAGCAGGGCGGCGTTGACCGGTTCGGGGCGTTCCAGCGGCAGCAGATGGGCGGCATCCGGAACGTCGGGCAGGCGTACACCCTGCGGCACCTCGGCGGCGATCCGGTCGGCGAGGCGACGGAGGTCCGCGAGGTCGTCCGCGCCGGCGCCGACCAGCACCGGCATCCGCAGCTCGGCCAGCCGGTCGATCGCCGGCGGGTCGAGTTCCTCCACCTCGACCGCGCTGAGCGCCAGCTCGGCGGCGAGCGCCCGCTGGTCCATCTCCTCGGCGAACCGGATCAGCTCGGGGTCGACGTCCTCCGGCCGGCGGGTCGGGCCGACCACCCAGAACCGCACCTCGCCGGCCGCGGTCGCCACGAAGTCCTCCGGGTCCACCTCGCCGACCAGCTCGTCCCAGAGCTGTTCGGTCTCCTCGGACCATTCGTTCCCGGAGACCGGGGCGTCCAGCAGCGCCAGCGCGGAGACCCGCCCCGGGTACGCCAGCGCGGTGTCCACCGCGACCTTGCCGCCGAACGAGCAGCCCACCAGGGCGGCCTGCGTGATACCGAGGGCGTCCAGCAGTCCGACCACGTCGTCGTGGTGCGCGAACGGCGCGGGCGGCAGTTCGGAGTCGCCGTATCCGCGCAGGTCGACGTTGATCACCCGGTGTCGGGTGGCGAGCGCGGGCACCTGGGCCCGCCACATCCGCCGGTCGGCGATCCCGGCGTGCACCAGCACCACCGGGCTGCCGCTGCCGGCCTCGTCGTACGCGAGCTGGGCGCCATTGATTTCGATCTTGGCCACGTGGGCACCGTACGGACCGGACACCGGGTACGCAACCGGCCAGCCAGGGCTCCGCTAACTATGGCAAGCATTTTGCTTGCAGGAGCTAGCGGGGCGCGCTAGCGTGGAGTCATGGCCACCAGCAAGGACCTTCCCGACGTCGGCGGGTTCATTCGCGACCTGCGCCGGAACGCGAAGATCTCGTTGCGGCAGCTCGCCGAGCAGGCCGGCGTCAGCAATCCGTACCTCAGCCAGATCGAGCGCGGCCTGCGAAAACCGAGCGCGGAGGTGCTCCAGCAGCTCGCCAGCGCCCTGCGGGTCTCCACCCCGGCGATGTACCTGCGGGCCGGGCTGCTCGATGCCAAGGAGGGGCAGGGCGTGCTCGCGGCGATCGCCGTCGACCCCGAGCTGACCATGGCCCAGAAGCAGTCACTCACCCAGATCTACGAGACGTTCCGCCGGGAGAACGCCCGGCTCGCCGAGGCGACCGCCGCCGCGCAGGCCGCCACCGAGCCGGCCGAGAGTTCCGTCGAGCAGGCGGCCACCGGGCCGGTCGAGAATCCCGCCGGGCCGACCACGACGCCGGCCGTGCCGGGCGAGGCGCCACAGGCTCCGGCCACCGTCACGCCGGCCGCGACCGGCCCCACGACGCCGGGCGGCAGCCCGACCGAGGCCGTCCTCGAGTCGGTCGCCGTCACCGAGGCGGGGCCGGCCCCCGCCCCGACCGCCACTGCCGTTACCGAGGAGAAGACCGCCCGCGGGGCGGTCCGGAAGGCCGCCGGTGCGGCCGAGGAGGAAAAGTCATGACCGAGCCGAAGACCAACCGCATCCCGGCCCCGCTCTACGCCGCCGCCGGTGCCGGCGAACTCGCCCTCGAACAGTTGCGCAAGCTTCCCGCTGTGGTGGGCGAACTGGGCACCCGGGTCGTCGCCGACCTCGGCGGCAAGGCCGTCGTCACCGGCGTCGAGCTGCGCCAGAAGGCGACCGAGACGCTGAAGACGGCCAACCTCACCGCGACCGGCCTCCGGGAGCGGGCCGCCAACCTGAGCACGAGTGGTCTGCGGGAGCGGGCCGCCAACCTGAGCACGACCGGTCTGCGGGAGCGGGCCGCCGCCGAGTTCGACCTGCCCAGGCTCCGCGAGACGGCCGCCCGTAACGCCGCCGCCGTGCTGTCCGGTGCGCAGTCCGCTCAGGAGCGTGCGCGGGCCGGCGCCCAGGCCGCGCAGGCCCGGGCCGAGCGCGCCATGGCCGACGCCCAGGAGCGCGCTGTGGCGGCGTACGCCGACCTGGTCGCCCGGGGCGAGCGGGTCGTCGGCGCCGGCGTACTGGAGGCCGCCGACACGGTGAACGCCGACATCGAGGCGACCGAGGCCGACCGCACGCCGACCGCCGAGGCGGTACAGCCGGTCGCCGAGGCGGAGGCGCCGAGCCCGGCCGAGGTACCGAGCCCGGCCGAGTTGGCCGAGGTGGCCGAGGCCAAGCCCGCCACGGTGAAGCGGACCCGGGCCACCCGGTCCACCGCCGCCAAGGCCGCCAAGGCCAAGCCGGACACCCCGTCGGCGAAGTTGCCGAAGACCACCAAGCGGACCCGCCCGGCTGCCGAGTAGCTCAATCCTGGACCGAGACCCCGGACAGCGTCCTCTCGGACGTTTCCGGGGTCTCGGCATAAGCTTGCCGACATGGCCTACGCCGCGCCGATCTTCGTGTACGAAGTCCGCTATGTGATCGAGCTGATTCTGCTCGTCTTCGCCCTGGTGATCGAGGGAGTGGCGCTGGTGCACGCGATCACCCAGCGCTCCGACGCGTTCGCCGCGATCGGCACGCTGCCCAAGGGCGCCTGGATCGCGATCCTGGGGCTCTGCCTGGTCCTGACGTTGCCGGCGTTCGGCTTCGGCCCGCTGAGCATCTTCGGCCTGATCGGCATCGCGGCGGCGTTGATCTACCTGCTGGACGTCCGGGTCGGACTGCGCGACCTGCACGACGGCCGAGGCTTCTGGTGAGAGGTTTCCGCTGGCCCCCGCCGCCGGACGGCGGCCCGCGCACCTGGGGCCCCGGTCCCGGCGCGCCCCGCACCGGCCGGCCGGCACTGCCCGAGCCGGAAACCGACCTGGTCACCACCCCGCACGGCGTCCGGCTGGAGCGGTTGGTCACCGGCACCGGTGACCCGGTGACGGTGTTCGCGCACGGGCTCGGCAACGGCATCGCCACCACGCGGCCGTTCGGCAGCGCGGTCACCGGCCGCAAGATCTTCTTTCAGTTCCGCGGCCACGGCCGCTCCGACTCGCCGGCCGGGCCGTGGAGCTATCTGGACCTGGCCCGCGACCTGCGGGCGATGGCCGATCTCGGCGGTGCCACCCGGGCCTTCGGGGCGAGCCTCGGCGCGGGTGCGCTGTGCCGGCTCCTCGCCGAGAGCCCGGAACGCTTCGAGCGGCTCGTCTTCTTCCTCCCCGCCGTGCTGGACACCCCGCGCGGCGAGGTGGCCCGGGCCAGGCTGACCGACCTGCTCGACGCCGTGGCGGACGGGGATGCCTCCGCGCTCGCCGACGCGGTGTCGCTGGAGCTGCCACCGGCCGTGCGCAACACCCCAGCCGGGTGGGCGTACCTGCGGCAGCGGCTCGACCAACTGCTGCGGGACGGGCTCGCGCCGGGCCTGGCCAGCCTGCCGGAGCAGGCCCCGCTGCGGGACGCCACCACGCTCGCCGGGGTCACCGCGCCGGCGCTGGTGATCGCCTGCGCCGGCGACGACCTGCACCCGGTGGCGGTCGCCGAGCAGCTCGCCGCCGCGCTTCCGCAGGCCACCCTGCACGTGTACGACCGGCCGGGCGTGCTCTGGACGGAACGCGCCGACCTGCGGGAACGGATCTCGAGCTTCCTCAACGGGTAGCGTCCCCTGCCATGGGTGTCACACATCACGGCCGTACGCACCGTCTCGACCTCGCCGACCCCACGCTGCGCGAGTGGGCGTCCACGGTGCTGGCGGCCGATCCCGAGCAGGGCATCGTGCTGGACCGGTCGGCCTTCTACCCGGGCGGCGGCGGCCAGCCGCCGGACCACGGGGTGTTGCTCTGGCAGGGGGCGCAGACCCGGATCGTGGGCACCCGGAAGGGCGACGACCTCTGGCTGATTCCCGCCGAGGGTGACCCGGTGCCGCCGGTCGGCACCGCCGTCACCGGAGCGGTCGAGGACGCCCGGCGGACCATGCTGATGCGGACCCACTCCGGCCTGCACGTGCTCTGCGGGGTGGTGTTCCGGGACTTCGGCGCGCTGGTCACCGGCGGCAACATGGAACCCGGCGAGGCCCGGATGGACTTCAACCTCCCCGAGGTGCCGCCGGACTTCAAGTCCCGGATCGAGGAGCTGGTCAACGCCGAGGTGGCCGCCGACCGGTCGGTCGCCGTGCGGGTCCTGCCCCGGGCGGAGGCACTGGCCCTGCCGGACATCATCCGTACCCAGTCCAACCTGATCCCGCCCGACGAGCAGGAGGTCCGGATCGTCGACATCGTCGGGCTGGACGTGCAGGCCGACGGGGGCACCCACGTCGCCTCGACCGCCCAGGTCGGCAAGGTCCAGGTGGTCAAGGTGGAGAGCAAGGGCCGGGCCAACCGCCGGGTCCGCGTCCGCCTGGCGGACTAGGGTCCACCCGGCTCTGCTCCGGCGCCCACCAGCGTCCGAGCCAACCGACCCGGGTTCAGTCCCGGTACCGGGTGGGCGGCAGGTGGGCGGCTCGGACATCGAGAAGCCAGCGCTCCACGGTCTCCTCGTCGGGCCGGTCCGGCAGCGGCGTGCGGATCTGGCCGAAGTCCCGTTCGGCCGCCGCCACCAGTGCCTCCGCCTCGTCCAGCGCGCCGCCCGCGACCCGCTCGCCGAACGCCCGGAACCGTTCCGGGTCGGCCAGCCGGATCTCCAGTACCCCGGTCGCGTAGAGCACCCGCCCCTGGTGCAGGAGCCGGGCCAGGTGCCGAGCGTGCTTGGCCGAGCGGTGCCGCCCACCGACGCTGGAGTCCCGGCCGGTCAGCTTCCGGAACTGCTGGCTGGCATACCCGAGGTAGGCGTCCCGGACCCGGGGCGCGCTGAGGAACGCCGAACGGATCGCGATCAGCCGCTCGCCGAACTCCGTCCGGGTCTCGTAGCAGTCCTCCGGCAGCCACATCAGTTCGGTCGCCGTCGGGTTGCCGCTCAACGCGAGCCGGCAGTATTTCCCCGCCTCGTGCAAGGTCACGTCCGGCTCGGTCGTGACCATCGACTCCCGGGGCGGGTGCAGGCCGTGGAAGGCGACCGTCGAGGCGGCGAAGACCCCGATCCGGTCCACGTCCGAGTCGGGTCCGGCCAGCCCGTACGCGACCGAGCCGACGATCCCGGAGAGCAGCAGGCGCATGCGGCCATGATGGCGGATCGGGATCCGCCGGAAAACCGGACTTCCGCTGTCAGGTATCGCTGCCATCGTCTTTCGCATGACGAAACCGTTGACAGGGAAGATCGCGCTCGTCGCCGGGGCGACCCGGGGCGCCGGCCGGCAGATCGCCGTCCAGCTCGGCGCCGCCGGGGCCACCGTCTACGCCACCGGCCGCAGCACCCGGGAGCGCCGCTCCGAGATGGACCGGCCGGAGACCATCGAGGAGACTGCCGAGCTGGTCACCGCCGCCGGCGGCACCGGCATCGGCGTCCCGGTCGACCACCTCGACCGGGACCAGGTGCGCCGCCTGGTCGAGCGGATCGACGCCGAACAGGGCCGGTTGGACGTGCTGGTCAACGACATCTGGGGTGCCGACCCGCTGATCACCTGGGAGAAGCCGGTCTGGGAGCAACCCCTCGACGACGGCTTCCGTATGCTCCGGCTGGCCGTGGACACCCACATCATCACCAGCCACTTCGCCCTGCCGCTGCTGATCCGAAACCCGGGCGGACTGGTCGTCGAGATCGGTGACGGCACCAGGGAGTACAACGACCGCACGTACCGGCTCTCGGTCTTCTACGACCTGGCCAAGATGTCGGTGAACCGGCTCGCCTTCACCCAGGCGCACGAGCTGGCGCCGCACGGCTGCACGGCGGTGGCGCTCACCCCCGGCTGGCTGCGCTCCGAGGCGATGCTGGAGCACTTCGGCGTCACCGCGGCCAACTGGCGTGACGGCGCGGCGAAGGAGCCACACTTCGTCATGTCGGAGACGCCGGCCTTCGTCGGGCGTGCGGTGGCCGCCCTGGCCGCCGACCCGGACCGGGCCCGCTGGAACGGCCAGTCCGTGGACAGCGGCGGGCTGGCCCAGGTGTACGGCTTCACCGATCTCGACGGCACCCGCCCATACTGGGCGCGCTACCACGACGAGGTCGTGGCGACCGGCAAGCCCGCGGACGACACCGGTTACCGCTGATCCCCCGGGGCAATGCCGTAGAGGGTGGCCGAGCGGCGGGCCGCTTCGGCGAAGCGTGCCCGCAACTCGGGTGGCCCCAGCACCTCCACCTCCGGGCCGAGCGCGAGCAGCACGTCGTACGCCACCGGCACGGACTCGACGGACAGGCGCGTCACGACCCACCCCTCCTCGTCAGGCTCACCGGCTCCGGCGATGGCTTCCGCGTACGCGAAGGGGGTCTCCGCCACGTGCCGGAGCGCGCGCCGGCCGGCGGGGCTGAGCCGGACGGTGACCTCGGCCCGCAGCATCTGCCGCAGGAACGCCTCGGCCTGCTCCCGCCAGTACGTCCCGAGGTCGAAGCCGTCGTCCCGGTCGAAGGCCTCCTCGCCCACCTCGATGCCGACCACCCGGTCCACCCGGTAGGTGCGGTACCCGTCGCCGACCCGGCCGACCAGATACCAGACGCTGCTCTTCAGCACCAGCCCGTACGGCTGGACCGTGCGGCTCACCTCCCATTCCTCCCGGCGGTAGCGCAACTCGACCACCCGGTCCCGCCAGACCGCCCCGGCCAACTCGGTCAGCCACGGCGGCGGGGCGGACTCGCGGAACCAGCCCGGCACGTCGAGGTGGAACCGCTGTCCGGCCCGGGCCGGCGCGTCCCGCAGGCTTGGCGGGAGCGCGGCGAGTACCTTCAGCTCGGCCGCGGCCACCGCGTCGGCGAGCCCCATGTCGCCGGCCGGCCCGGGCAGGCCGGCCAGGAAGAGCGCCTCGGCCTCGTCCCGGGTCAGCCCGGTCAGCCGGGTCCGGTAGCCGCCGAGCAGGCGGTAGCCGCCGGTCCGGCCCCGGTCGGCGTACACCGGCACCCCGGCGGCGGAGAGCGCCAGTACGTCCCGGTAGACGGTCCGCTCCGAGACCTCCAGCTCGCGGGCCAGTTCGGTCGCGGTCATCGTCTCCCGCGCCTGCAGCAGCAGCACCAACGAGATCAACCGGGATGCCCGCACCCGCCCATCCTGCCCTGGGCCCGGTCACCGCCCGCCGGGGGTGAGCAGGCCCCGGTCGTACGCCGTGGCGACCGCCGCCGCCCGGTCGTTCACCCCGAGCTTGGCGTAGACGTGCAGCAGGTGGGTCTTGACCGTGGCCTCGCTGATGAACAGCCGGGCGGCCGCCTCCCGGTTGGACGCTCCCCGCGCCACCATGGTCAGCACCTCCAGCTCCCGCTGGCTCAGCGGTTCCTCGGCGGGGGCCCGCAGCCGCCCCATCAGCCGGCCGGCCACGCTGGGCGAGAGCACCGCCTCACCGCGGGCGGCGGCCCGTACCGCCCGGAACAGTTCCTCCCGGGGCGCGTCCTTGAGCAGGTAGCCGGTGGCGCCGGCCTCGATCGCCGGCAGCACGTCCGCGTCCGTGTCGTACGTCGTCAGCACCAGCACCCGGGAGGTGCCGCCGGAGCGGGTCAGCCGGCCGATCGCGGTCACCCCGTCCATGCCGGGCATCCGTAGGTCCATCAGCACCACATCCGGGTGCAGCGTCGCGGCTCGGGCGAGCGCCTCGGCCCCGTCCGCGGCCTCGCCGACCACCTCGAACCCCGGGTCGCCGGTGAACATGCCGCGCAGCCCGTCCCGTACCACCGGGTGGTCGTCGACGATCAGCAGCCGGATCGGGGTGGTCAAGCGGCACCTCCGTGGAGCGCGGGAACGGACGCCGACAGGGCGGTGCCACCGCCCGGTTCGGACTCCACGGCCAGCTGGCCGCCGACCCGGGCCACCCGCTGCCGCATCGCGGTCAGCCCGTACCCGCCGTCCGGCCGCCGCGGCTCGGCGGACTGCTCGGCGACGTCGAAACCCACCCCGTCGTCGCGTACGTCGAGGGTGACCACGTCCGCCATGTACGACAGGGTCAGTCCGACCCGGGACGCTCCGGCATGCCGGGCCACGTTGGCCAACGCCTCCTGGGCCGCGCGCAGCAGGGTCACCTCGATCTCCGGGTGCAGTGGGCGCGGATCGCCCGTGGTGCTCATCTCACCCCGCACGCCGTTGATCGTCGACCACCCTTCGGTCAGCTCGGCGAGCGCGTCGGGCAGCCGGGCCGTCTCCAGCGGCTCCGGGCGTAGCGCCCGCACCGAGCGCCGGGCCTCGGTGAGGCTTCCCCGGGCCAGGGCGAGCGCGTTGTCGACGTGCCGACGCCAGTCGGCCGACCGATCCCGGGTCTGCTCGGCCGCCTCCAGCTGGGTGATGATGCCGGTCAGCCCCTGGGCCAGCGTGTCGTGGATCTCCCGGGCCATCCGCTGCCGCTCGTCGAGCACGCCGGCCTCCCGGGCCTGGGTGAGCAGCTGGGCGTGCAGGCCCTCGTTCTCCCGCGCCGTCTCGGCCAGCCGGCGGTTGGCCTCGGCGAGTGCCTCGATGAGCTGTCTGCGGTTGACGGTCTGCCGTTCGGTAATCCAGCTGATCCCGCTTGCGAGGCCCATGTTGAACAGCACCAGGACGCACCAGAGCAGCCAGTGCGCCGGCGTGCTGGGCGGCCCCCCGCCCTGGGCGGTGGCGAGCAGCGCGGCGGTGACCGCCACCCCGGCGAACCGCCACCCGCCCCGCAGCACAAGAAACGCGTGCAGGAAACCGACCCAGGCGAAGAAGGCGTACCACGGGCTGGCGAGCACCAGCACGGCGGCGAACGCGAGCAGCCCGACGTAGTAGGCCGCCATCAGCCTTCGCCGCCGTATCCAGTCGGGGTGCAGGGTGACGAACCAGGCGACCCAGCATCCGGCGGCGGCGGTGACGGCCAGGGTGGGCGCGATGGGCCGGGCGCCGGGCACCGGCGCGAACACGGCCAGCAGCGTCCCGACGGCCAGCCCGCCGTACGGCAGTAGCCGGTAGAGGGTCACCTCGCGGGCCTCCCAGGCGGCCAATCGGCCGGTCTGCTCAGAGATGCTGCTCATCGGTGTCGGCTCACTCCCAGCGGAACAGTCTGGCCGCCACGCTACCTGCGACCAGCGCGACCGCCGCCATCGTCAGCAGGTGCAGCGGTCGCGGCGAGGTGCCGGTCCAGGCGTCGAGCAGCGCCTGCACGCCGGGTGGTGTGTAATCCCCGATCCGGACCAGGAAGTCCGGCAGTAGGAACCGGGGCAGGTAGACCCCGCCGAAGAACATGGTCAGCAGGAACAGCGGCACAGCCAGCGCCTGGGCCGCCTTGGTCGTCCGGGCGACCGCCGCCACCAGCAGCCCCAGCGCGAGCAGCGCCGCGGTACCCAGCACGAAGGCCGCCGCGAAACCGAACGGGTGCCGGGGTAGTGGCACCCCGAACGCGAGTCGGGCGACCAGAAGGAGCAGCACCGCGCTCGCCAGGATCGCGCCGAGGGTGATGACGAGCTGGGCGGCGAGCAGCGCCGCTGGACTGGCCGGGGTGGTGGAGAGCCGCCGCAGCACCCCGCGCTCCCGGTATGTGGCCAGCACGTTGGGCAGCACGTTTACCGCCGCCATCGCCAGCGTGACCACCAACAGTGACGGGGCGAAGTAGACGACGAAGGACTGCCCGTCGAAGAGCGGGTCCGGCTTGCGCAGCGCGGGGATCAGCCCGAGCACCACGAGGATCAGGGTCGGCACCCCGACGGTGGAGAGCAGGCTCGGCAGGTCCCGCAGGTACAGCCTCGCCTCGATCTTGAGGATCTGCCCGAAGGCGTGCATCTGTCTTTCCCTCTCAGTTGGCGGATGGGCGCCCGGTCAGTTCGACGAAGGCGTCATCGAGGGTGGACTGCTCGAGTCGGAGGTCGGCGGCGACGATCTGGTTGCGGGCGAGCACCGAGGTGACCGCGTGCAGCAGCTCGCCGGTGCCGGTCACCACCACCTGGTTGCCGGTGCGGTCCACCGAGGTCACCTCGGGCAGGTCGGTGAGGAGCCGGTCGTCCACCGGCGCGGAGGGCCGGAACCGGACCCGCTGCGTGGGTGCCACCCGCGAGACCAGGCCGCCCGGGGTGTCCAGGGCCACGACCCGGCCGCTGTCGATCACCGCCACCCGGTCGCAGAGCCGCTCGGCCTCCTCCATGAAGTGGGTGACCAGCACGATCGTCACCCCGCGGTCCCGGACCCGTTCGATGAGCCCCCAGGTCTCCCGGCGGGCCTGCGGGTCGAGCCCGGTGGTGAGCTCGTCGAGGATGGCGACCTCCGGGTTGCCGACCAGCGCCAGCGCGACCGACAGCCGCTGTTTCTGGCCGCCGGAGAGCTTCTTGTACGGGGCGTTCCGCTTGTCGCCGAGACCCAGCTCGTCGAGCAGCCGGTCCGGGTCGGCCGGCTCGCGGTAGAACGAGGCGTAGAGCTCCAGCGCCTCGGCCACCCGGAGCCGGTCCGGCAGTTGGCTCTCCTGCAACTGCACGCCGAGCCGCTGGCGCAGCCGGGTCGCGTCCCGGCGGGGGTCGAGCCCGAGGACCGACACCCCGCCCCCGTCAGGGACGCGCAGCCCGGCCAGGCACTCCACCGTGGTGGTCTTGCCGGCGCCGTTCGGGCCGAGCACGCCGAAGATCTCACCGGCCGCCACCGTGAACGACACGTCGTCCACGGCCACCAGATCGCCGTACCGCTTGTGCAGGTTCCTTACCTCGATGACCGGCATCACGCCGCCTTTCACCGTCGCGTTCGTACCCGTCCAGCGTCGCGGCGGCGGCCCGGCGGGACATCGACCGGCCGGAGACGATCGGGACCGGCGCGGGCTGACCCCGGCGATCCACCAACCGGTTGATGTGCCCGAGGTGGCTACGCTGACCGGTCGTGGACGTGACCAACATCGCGCGCCCGATGACCGGCGCGGCCCGCCGGTTCCTCTCCGGCGTCGGGCTGCTGCTGCGCGGCATCGGTTTGTACGTGCGCAGCCCTGGCCTGATGCTGCTCGGCGTCGTGCCGGCGCTGATCTCCGGTGCCCTCTTCGCCGCCGCCTTCGCCGCCCTGGTGTACTTCGTGGACGACCTGGCCGCGCTGGTCACCCCGTTCGCCGACGACTGGCCGACGACCTGGCGGGGCCTGGTCCGGGTGGTTGCCGGACTGGCCCTCCTCGGGCTGGGCGGCCTGCTGGGGGTGCTCACCTTCACCGCGGTCACCCTGGTCATCGGCGACCCGTTCTACGAGAAGATCTCCGAGCGGGTCGAGGATCGGCTCGGCGGCACCCCGGGCGCGGTGGAGGTGCCGTTCTGGGCCTCGCTGCGCCGCAGCCTCGCCGACTCACTGCGGCTGGTGGCCGTCTCGGTACTGGTCGGCGTACCCCTCTTCGCGGCCGGTTTCATCCCGGTGGTCGGGCAGACCGTGGTGCCCGTGATCGGGGCGGCGGTGGGCGGCTGGTTCCTGGCCCTGGAGCTGGTCGGCGCGCCCTTCTACCGGCGCGGCATGGGGCTGGCCCAGCGTCGCTCGCTGCTGCGGGCCGACCGGCCGACCACCCTCGGCTTCGGGGTGGCGGTCTTCGTCTGCTTCCTGATCCCGCTCGGCGCGGTGCTCGTCATGCCGGCCGCCGTGGCCGGCGCCACCCTGCTCGCCCGCCGTTCGCTCGGACAATCCATCGAGGAGGGCTGACATGGAGATCACCCTGGTCGCGGGCGACATCACCGCCCAGCGCGTCGACGCGATCGTCAATGCCGCCAACTCCTCGCTGCTCGGCGGCGGGGGAGTGGACGGCGCCATCCACCGCAGGGGCGGACCGGCCATCCTCGCCGAGTGCCGGGCGCTGCGCGCCTCCCGGTACGGCCGGGGCCTGCCGACCGGGCGGGCGGTCGCCACCACCGCCGGCAACCTGCCGGCCCGCTGGGTGATCCACACCGTCGGGCCGGTCCACTCCGCCGGCGAGGACCGCTCGGCGCTGCTGCGCGACTGCTACGCCAACAGCCTGCGGGCCGCCGACGAGTTGGGCGCGGAGACGGTTGCGTTCCCGCTGATCTCCGCCGGCGTCTACGGCTGGCCGGTCGAGGACGCGGTACGCCAGGCACTGACCGTGCTGAACGCGGCCAGCCCGGCGCACGTCACCGAGGCGCGGCTGGTGCTCTTCGGAGCGGAAACGTACGCGGTCGCCGAGCGGGTCGCCGCCGAGGTCAGCTGAGTTCGCGCAGGCAGGACTGCGCGACGGTTATTGCCGGCCGCCCCCGGCACTTTTGCCTGCAAATGAAAAAGTCATGCCGCCGATCTCAGAACTTTCGTCTCCTAGATCTGTCCTTTGCGTTTCGCGGCCGTTAAGGTCCGCGTAGAAGCTGGTCGATCGGTCGAGGAGGCCCCGTGTCCCGTAAGCCGTTACGCCGTCTGCTGTCGGTAGCGCTCGGTGCGCTGCTGGCGCTGCCGATAGCCGCAAGCCTCTCGGCGCCGGCCTCGGCGGCCGAACCGGGCTTCCGGGCCCTGGTCTTCTCGAAGACCGCAGGATTCCGGCACGACTCGATTCCCGCCGGGATCGCGGCGATCCAGAAACTCGGGCAGGAGAACAACTTCACCGTCGACGCGACCGAGGACGCCGGGGCGTTCACCGAAGCCAACCTGGCCCAGTACGACGTGGTGGTCTGGCTCTCGACCACCGGCGACGTGCTCGACGCCGACCAGCAGGCGGCCTTCGAGCGGTACATCCGTTCCGGCGGCGGGTACGCCGGCGTGCACGCCGCCTCGGACACCGAGTACGAGTGGCCGTGGTACGGCAAGCTCGTCGGCGCGTACTTCAACAGCCACCCGGCCATCCAGCAGGCCACCGTCAAGGTGGACGACCACGTGCACCCGTCCACCGAGTCGCTGCCGGACCGATGGGTGCGAACCGACGAGTGGTACAACTACCGCGCCGACCCGCGCGGCGCCGTGCACGTGCTCGCGGCCCTCGACGAGCGGACGTACGGCGCGGGGGCGGGCGCGATGGGCACGAGCCACCCGATCGCCTGGTGCCAGCAGTACGACGGCGGCCGGTCCTGGTACACCGGTGGTGGCCACACCGATGCCTCGTACTCGGAACCGGAGTTCCTGCGGCACCTGCTCGGCGGGATCAAGACGGCCGCCGGGGCCGTGCCGGCGGACTGCGGGGCGACCGTCGACGACAACTTCGCCCAGGTGACCCTAGCCAAGGGCGCGGACACCACGGGCGAGCCCATGAACCTCGCGGTGCTGCCCGACCGGCGGGTGCTGCACACCTCCCGCGACGGACGCGTCTTCCTCACCACGCCGCAGGGAGTGACCAGCCTGGCCGGCCGGCTTCCGGTCTACAACCACGACGAGGACGGGCTGCAGGGCATCGGGGTCGACCCCGGCTTCGCCGGCAACGGCTGGATCTACCTCTACTACGCGCCCCCGCTGGACACACCGGAGGGGGACGCACCGAACGACGGCACCAGCGCGGACTTCGCCCGCTTCGACGGGGTGAACCGGCTGTCCCGGTTCAAGCTCACCGGCGGCACCCTCGACCTGGCCACCGAGCAGAAGATCCTCGAAGTGGCCGCGAACCGGGGCATCTGCTGCCACGCCGGCGGCGACATCGCCTTCGACGCGGCGGGCAACCTCTACCTCTCCACCGGCGACGACTCCAACCCCTTCGCCTCCGACGGCTACAACCCGATCGACGAGCGGGCCACCCGAAACCCGGCGTACGACGCGCAGCGCTCGTCGGCCAACCCGAACGACCTGCGGGGCAAGGTGCTGCGGATCAAGGTGGACGCCGACGGCAACTACCAGTCGCCGACGGGGAACCTCTTCCCGGCCGGCACCGCCGGCACCCGCCCCGAGATCTACGCGATGGGCTTCCGCAACCCGTTCCGGTTCACCGTCGACCCGAAGACCGGCTGGCTCTACCTCGGCGAGTACGGCCCGGACGCCGGTGCCGCCGACCCGAACCGCGGCCCGGCCGGGATGGTGGAGTTCAACCAGATCCGCGGCCCCGGCAACTTCGGGTGGCCGTACTGCGTCGGCCCGAACGTCGCGTACAACGACTTCGACTTCGCCACCGGGACCTCCGGGCCGAAGTTCGACTGCGCTGCTCCGCGCAACACCTCCCCGCGCAACACCGGC
This sequence comes from Micromonospora sp. NPDC093277, assembly GCF_044765245.1. Classification (NCBI taxonomy): domain Bacteria; kingdom Bacillati; phylum Actinomycetota; class Actinomycetes; order Micromonosporales; family Micromonosporaceae; genus Micromonospora; species Micromonospora sp. NPDC093277. Next base: position 369,574 of record NZ_JBIWJO010000007.1, on the reverse strand, counting down.
AAGCAGGACCTGCCTGCCGCGCAGCCGGCGTGGATCACGTACGACGGCGGCTCGGTGCCGGAGTTCGGTGACGGCAGCGAGTCGCCGATGGGCGGCCCGGTCTACCGGTACGACCCGGACCTGCAGTCGGACACCAAGTTCCCCGAGTACTTCGACGGCACGTTCTTCGCGGCCGACTGGGGACGCGGCTGGATCAAGAACATCGTGCTGGACGACGCCGGCCAGCCGCAGAGCATCAACCCGTTCCCCGAGCAGGTGGTGCGGCCGATGGACATCGAGTTCGGGCCGGACGGCTCGCTCTACGTCCTCGACTACGGCAGCGGCTACTTCGGCGGCGCGCCGGACTCGGCCGTGTACCGGATCGACTACGTCAAGGGCCAGCGCGCCCCGATCCCGGCGGTGAGCGCCAACCCGACCTCCGGTCCGGCCCCGCTCACCGTGACCTTCTCCTCCGCCGGCTCCCGGGACCCGGACCCGGGCGACTCGTTCACCTACGCCTGGGACTTCGACGACGACGGCACGGTCGACTCGACCGAGCCGAACCCCACCTTCACCTACTCCACCATCGGGCAGTTCACCGCTCGGCTCACCCTGACCGACCAGGCCGGCACGACCGGCACGGCGACCGTGCAGATCACGGTCGGCAACACCGCGCCGCGCGTCGAGTTCACCGCCCCGCCGGCCGGTGGCGTGTTCCAGTTCGGTGACCGGGTGCCGTTCACCGCGCGGGTCACCGACCCCGAGGACGGCGAGATCGACTGCGGGGCCGTGCAGATCGACTACGCCCTCGGCCACGACACGCACAGCCACGGGCTGGTCCAGACGCACGCCTGCGAGGGGGTGCTCGACACCGTCGCCGAGGAGGGCCACAGCGCCGACGCCAACCTCTACGGCGTGCTCGCCGCGACCTACACCGACCACGGCGCGGCCGGGGTGCCGCCGCTCACCGGGCAGACGCGGATGATCCTCCAGCCGCGCGTCCGGCAGAGTGAGCACTTCAGCGAGGCCAACGGGATCCAGGTCGTCGACGCGGATGGGGCGCACGGCGGGAAGCGCGTCGGATATATCGACAACGGAGACTGGATCGCGTTCGACACGTACAACCTGACCGGAATCACCGGCGTCCAGGCCCGGCTCTCCTCGGGTGGCGGCGGTGGCACCGTCGAGTTCCGGACGGACCGGCCGGACGGGCCGCTGGTCGCCAGCCTGCCGGTGGCGAACACCGGCGGCTGGGACAACTACGTCGACAGCCCGGTCGTCCCGGTCACCGACCCCGGCGGCACCCACCGGCTCTACCTGGTGTTCAAGGGTTCCGGCGGCGGGCTCTTCGACGTCGACGAGTTCACCTTCCACGGCAAGGGCGTGGCGTCGAGCACCCGGCCCGAGGTGACCGTGTCGGCCGACGTCACGCAGGCGGAGATCCCGGCGACCGTCCACTTCACCGCCACCGGCGCGGACCGGGACGGCGACCCGCTCACTTACGCCTGGGAGTTCGGTGACGGAGGCACGTCGACCGAGCAGAACCCGACGCACGTCTACACCAGGGCCGGCATCCACACGGCGAAGGTCACCGCGCGGGATCCGTCCGGGCTCGCCGCGTCGGCCACCGTCACGGTGAACACTTACCGGGTGGCACCGCCCTGCGCAGACCCGTCCACCGAGGTGAACCCGGACGACGAGTTCACCGGCGAGGTCATCGACCGGTGCCGGTGGACGGTGTTGCGCGAGGACCCCGCACACCACCGGCTCGTCGGCGGGTCGCTGCAGATCGACGCCCTCCCGGGTGACATGTACGGCGGCACCACCGACGCGAAGAACATCCTGCTGCAGGACGCCCCGGACGGGGCATGGCAGGCCGTGACGAAGGTGACCATCGACCACACCGACACGTGGGAGCAGGCGGGCCTCATCGTCCACGGCGACGACCCGAACTTCGTCAAGTTCTCGTTCATCCGGACCGACAGCGGGGTGCGCAACTTCGAGTTCATCCAGCAGCAGGGCGGCTCGCCGGTCGACGGCGGTGCCATCGACCGTTCGCCCAACCTGGCCGTGGACTTCCCGCACACGGTGTGGATGAAGGTCACCAGCGACGGGCGGACCCTGACGGCGGCGTACTCGACCGACGGGGAGCGGTGGACGACCGTGGGTCGGCCGCGGAACCTGGCCGCCGTGCCGAACCCGAAGGTGGGCCTCGCCGCCTTCAACGGCACCGGCAACCCGGCATCGTTTGACTTCTTCCGGCTCGACGACGCGCCGCAGAACGCCTGCACGCCGACCGCCCCGGAGGCCGGCTACACCAGCCTCTTCGACGGCACCTCGGCGAGCCTCGCCAAGTGGAAGCAGGCCGGGCCGGGTGGCTTCGTGCACGCCGCCGACTGCACCCTGCTGTCGTACGGCGGGCTGGGCCTGCACTGGTACGACCAGAGTTTCCGTGACTACCGCCTGAAGCTGGACTGGAAGATGGCCGGGGACGACAACTCCGGGGTCTTCGTCGGGTTCCCGAATCCGGGCAACGACCCGTGGTCGGCCGTCGACCAGGGGCACGAGATCCAGATCGACGCCACCGACGTGCCGGAGAAGACAACTGGGGCGATCTACAACTTCCAGTCGGCGGACCTGGCCGCCCGGGACGCCGCCCTCAAGCCGCCGGGGCAGTGGAACTCGTACGAGATCGTCGTCCGGGGCCAGAGCATCGTGGTCCAGCTGAACGGCACGAAGATCAACGAGTACGTCAACACCGATCCGGCCCGGATGCGGCAGCCCAGTTACGTCGGCATCCAGAACCACGGTGACGGTGACGACGTCTACTTCCGCAACATCCGGATCCAGGAGCTGCCGGCCGACACCGTCGCGCCCACCACCAGTGCGACAACCTCTCCGGGGGAGCCGGACGGGGCGGCCGGCTGGTTCCGCTCCGACGTCACGGTGACCCTGGCGGCCACTGACGACGACAGCGGCGTGGCGCGGACCGAGTACCGGACCGGCGGTGGGTGGACCCCGTACACCGGGCCGATCCCGGTGGCCGGCGAAGGCGAGCACACCGTCGAGTACCGCTCGGTGGACCTCGCGGGCAACGCCGAGGAACCGCGGAAACTGGTGCTCAAGCTGGACGGGACCGCGCCGGTCTCCGCCGCGACGTTCGCCCCGCCGGGCGACACGGGGTGGCACACCGGTGCGGTGCCGGTCACCATCACGGCCAGCGACCAGACCTCCGGGGTGGCGAAGATCGAGTACTCGCTCGACGGCGGCGCCTGGACGCCGTACGCCGACTCGGTGGAGGTACGCGGCGACGGCGACCACACCCTCCGGTACCGCGCGACGGACCGGGCGGGCAACGTCGAGGACGTGAAGTCGGCCGTACTCAAGATCGACGGTACGGCCCCGGTGGTCCTGCTCTCCGGGGTGGCGGCCGGTGCCACGTACGGCGACAGCCAGGACGTGCGGATCACCTACTCGGCGACAGACGGTACGTCGGGGGTGGCGTCACTGGCCGGCACGCTCGACGGGAAGCCGATCCTCGACAACACCCTGCTGCCGCTCCATGGGCTGTCCCTTGGCGAGCACACGCTGGCCGTGGTGGCGACCGACGAGGCGGGCAATCGGTCGACCCGGTCGATCACGTTCACCGTGACGACCTCGATCGAGGACCTGGGCAACCTGGTGGACCGGTTCCGGGCCACCGGCTGGCTTCCCGCTGGGAGCGCAGCCCAGCTGCACAAGCCGTTGGACCAGGCCGGCAAGTTTGCCGCCCGCGGGCTCGACAAGCAGGCGGTACGGGAGCTCCGGTCGTTCCGGGACCTGGCGGGTGACCCGAAGGTCGTGCCGAACGACGAGGTGCGTGCTGTGCTGCTCCGTGACGTGGACGCGGTGCTCGCCCGGTTGTCCGGGAAGTAGGACGACCACTCGAGGCGGCCGGGGCCGGGGGTGTGACAACACCTCCGGCCCCGGCCCGGTCCGGTGGACCCGCCTACGCCGACTCGCGCACCACCAGCTCGGTCGGCAGCATCAGCGCCGGCTCGACCGGCTCGCCCGCCGCGATCCGCAGCAGTTGGCGGGTCATCGCGCGACCGAGGTCCACTATCGGCTGCCGGATCGTGGTCAACGGCGGCTCGGTGTACGCCGCCGTCTCGATGTCGTCGAACCCGATCACCGCGACGTCGTCCGGCACCCGCCGCCCCGCCTCGCGCAGGGTACGCAGGGCGGCGTGCGCCATCAGGTCGGACGCGGCGAACACCGCGTCCAGGTCCGGGTAGGTGGCGAGCAGTTGCCGCATCGCCGCCGCGCCGGACTCCCGGGTGAAGTCGCCGTACGCCACCAGCTCCGGCAGGCCGGCCGCGGCGACCGCGTCCCGGTACGCGATGAGCCGCTCGATGCCGGCGACCATGTCCTGCGGGCCGGCGATGGTGGCGATCCGCCGCCGGCCGCCCCCGAGCAGGTGCCGCACCGCCCGGTTGACCCCGCCGACGTGGTCGACGTCGACGTAGGGCACCTCGGCGCCGTCCAGCGGTCGGCCGCTGCACACCACCGGGATGCCGAGCCGGGCCAGCCTGCCGGGCAGCGGGTCCTTACCGTGCAGCGAGGCGAACAGCACCCCGTCCACGTGCCGGCCGGTGGTGTACCGCTCGACCCGGTCGTGCCCGGCCGGTGAGCCGGCCAGCATCAGCACGAGCTGCTTGTCCGCGGCCTCCAACTCCTGGGCCGCTCCGCGGATGATGCCCGGGAACACCTGGTCGTCGGAGAAGACCCGGGTCGCCGCCTCGGGCAGCACCAGCGCGACCGAGTCGGTGCGCTGGGTGACCAGGCTGCGGGCGGCCAGGTTCGGGACGTACCCCAGTTCCTCGACCGCCTGCCGGACCGCCTGCTGGATCGACTCGGCGACGGTGGTGGAGCCGTTGACCACCCGGGAGACCGTCGCCCGGGACACGCCTGCCCGCCGGGCCACCGCCTCCAGGGTCGGTCGCTGCGCCGTCGTCATCCCGGTCACCACCACCTCGTCACGGGCCCGCTCCTGGGATCATCTCCCGCTGCCGACCGGCGCTTCCCGCCGGCCCCGGGCGCGACCCGATCGGCACCTCGGACCCGCCGGGGTTCAGCCCACCCGCATCCCGTCGAGCAGCCGGCGGTCGCCGGCCACCCCGAGCGTGTCGAAGCTGATCCGGCCCATCAGCGCCAGCAGCAGGTCGCTGGCCGTGCCGGTGACCTGGGCCCGGGCGTGGTGGTCGTCGTGGTCGAGGATGGTCGCGGTGTCCAGCAGGGCCACCCCCTCGCCGCGCAGCCGCAGGTACCAGTCCTGCGCGGCGTCGGTCGCGGTGAGCTGCACCACCCCGTGCCACTGGCCGGGCTGGATCCGCCGCCCCGCCGGCAGCCAGGTGTCCAGCACCTCGCTCACCCCGTCGACCGCGAGCTTGGCCTCGATCGGCTCACCCGCGCCGATCGCGAGTTGGGCGTCCCAGCGGTGCACCGCCGTCTCGTGCGCCACCCGGCGCGGCCAGAAGCCCGCCTTCTTGGGCTGGGGTGCGAAGTTCCACGCCGGAGCCTCCGTGTCCAGCCCCTCGAAGAGCGCCATGAGCTGGTCGTACTCCTGGCGGTACCACTGGGCCGGGGTCAGTCCGGCCGGCGGCTCGGGGTCGTGCCGCTCCGGCCGCGTGGTGGTCCCAGCGGTCACCACCGTGCGAGCCCAGACGCATACCCGGGTCAGGTGGTGGGCGAGATCGGTGACGGTCCAGCCGGGACAGGACAGCACCGGGGTCTCGGGCGGCGCCTCGGTGACCGCGGCGGCGAAGGCGGGACCCTCCGTACGCAGCGCACCGATCCAGAAGTCCTTCGTGCCGTGCAGTCTGCTCATCGCAATCCTCCCGGGGGTGACCGGGCCACCAGTGGGTGCCGCGGCTAACCCTCAGCCTAGGGTGAAAGGCGTGTCAGACGTCTACGCCGAACCGACGACCGGAGCGGCCCCGACCGGTCCGGCCACCCTGGCCCGCTACACCACCCTCTGTCTCGGCGGCCCTGCCGGACGGTTGGAGACCGCCAGCAGTGCCGAGGAAATCGTACAAAAGGTGCGGGAAGCGGATGCACGGGACGAGCCGATCCTGGTGCTGGCCGGCGGCAGCAACGTGGTGATCGGCGACCAGGGGTTCCCCGGCACGGTCGTCCTGCTCCGCTCGCAAGGCGTTCAGGCGATCGCCGAGGACGGCGACGCGGTCACCGTACGGGTCGAGGCCGGCGAGACCTGGGACGACCTGGTCGCCACCACGATCGAACGGGGCTGGTCGGGGCTGGAGTGCCTCTCCGGCGTCCCCGGCTCGGCCGGCGCCACGCCGATCCAGAACGTCGGCGCGTACGGCCAGGAGGTGGCCGAGACGATCACCGCCGTCCAGGCGTACGACCGCAGCCACGGCGAGGTCGTACGGATCGCGGCGGCCGACTGCGGGTTCGCGTACCGGGGCAGCATCTTCAAGTACAGCGACCGCTGGGTGGTGCTCTCGGTCGACTTCCGGCTGACCCGCTCCCCACTGTCCGGCCCGGTGCGCTACGCCGAGCTGGCCCGGGCGCTCGGTGTCGAGGTGGGTGACCGGGTGCCGCTGGCCGACGCCCGGGCCACCGTGCTGCGACTGCGCGCCGGCAAGGGCATGGTGCTCGACGCGGACGACCCGGACACCCGGTCGGTGGGTTCGTTCTTCACCAATCCGGTGCTGGAACGCGAGGCGTACGAGCTGCTCCGGGAGCGCGCCGCCGACCTCGGCGAGCCGCCGTCCTGGCCGGGGGCCGGGGACGTGGTCAAGATCAGTGCCGCCTGGCTGATCGACAAGGCCGGTTTCGGCAAGGGACACCTGGGTCCGGAGGGTGTGGCGATCTCCAGCAAGCACACCCTGGCCCTCACCAACCGCAGCGGCACGGCCAGCACGGCCGCGCTGGTGGCGCTCGCCCGGGAGATCCGCGACGGCGTGCACGACCGCTTCGGAGTCACCCTCCACCCCGAACCCGTCCTCATCAACTGCGTCATCTGACCCCCCACCCGTCCTCGTTGATCATGAGGTTATCGGCGACAAAACGGACAGGAAGCGCGGCTAACCTCATGATCAACGCGCAGGGGCGGGTGGGTCAGGTGGGGGAGATGCTGGGCCAGGGGAGGGTGAGCTCGCCTTGGCGCCAGTGGCGGTGGCGGTTCAGGACGGGCCAACCGGCCTGCCTGACCGCCGCGACCGTACGGGTCCAGCGCTCGCGAGGGCCGAACGGGGCGTAGCCGGCAGCGGCCTGCCAGGCGTCCTCGAGGGCCTGGATCAGGTCGTGGATCCGCTCCCCGGGGACATTCCGGTGGATAAGCGCCTTCGGCAGCCGCTCGGCGAGCTGGGCCGGCCGCTCCAGAGTGGTCAGCTTCGCGGCTAGGGTCAGCGTGCGCGGGCCGTCCGCGTCGAGCAGCACCCAGCTTCCGAGCCGGCCCAACTCGTCACAGGTCCCCTCGACCAGCAGCCCGCCCGGGGCCAGCCGCTCGGTGACCGTACGCCAGGCGTCGGCCACCTCACTCTCGTCGTACTGGCGTAGCACGTTGAACGCCCGGACCAGGGCGGGCCGGAGGCCGGCCAGCTCGAAACCACCCCGGGCGAAGGTCAACCAGGGCGGGTCGGCGGCGGGCTGGGCAGCGGCCACGCGTACCGGATCGATCTCCAGCCCGGCCACCCGGACGTCCGGGCGGACCCCGGCCGCGAGGCGGGCCCGAAGTTCGACGGCGGTCACCGGCGTGGCGCCGTAGCCCAGGTCCACGACCAGCGGGTCGGCGGCGGCGCGCAGCGCGTCGCCGCAGGTCTCGACGATCCAGTTGTCCACCCGCCGGAGCCGGTTGGGGTTCGTCGTCCCCCGGGTCACCACGCCCAGCGGCCGGCGTTGCATCAGCAGCGCCTCCGTTCGCGACTGTGGGGCTCGCAGACCCGGCTCACTCCTCGCGCTTCACGCTAAGCCCGGTGCACCTTGTGCTGGGCGGCCTGGGCCAGCGGTCGGATCACCAACTGGTCGACGTTCACGTGCTGGGGCCGAGTGGCGCACCAGGCGATGCAGTCGGCGACGTCGTCGGCGACCAGCGGCTCGGCCACCCCGGTGTAGACCGCTGCGGCCTGCTCGGCGTCGCCGTCGAACCGGACCAGGCCGAATTCCTCCGTCTTCACCATCCCGGGGTCGATCTCGATCACCCGGACCGGACGGCCGCACAGCTCCAGCCGGAGCGTGCCGGCGATCGCGGTCTGCGCGTGCTTGGCGGCGGTGTAGCCGCCCCCGCCCTCGTAGACGACGTGCCCGGCGGTGGAGCTGACGATCACGATGGTGCCGGCACCGGACGCCTCCAGCGCGGGCAGCAGCGCCTTGGTGACCCGGAGCGTGCCGAGCACGTTCACGTCGTACATCCACTGCCAGTCAGCGATGTTCCCGGACTCGACCGGATCCAGGCCGCGTGCCCCGCCGGCGTTGTTGACCAGCAGGGTGACCGGGCCGGGCGCGGCGGCGGCCGCCGTGGCCAGGCCGGTGACCGACTCCTCGGAGGTGACGTCGCACTCCACCGCGGTGGCCGCGCCGCCGGCCGCCTCGATCTCGGCCACCAGGCCGGCGAGCCGGTCGGTACGCCGCGCGGCGGCGAGCACGTGGAAACCCTCGGCGGCCAGCCGGCGGGCGGTGGCCGCGCCGATCCCGCTGGATGCCCCGGTGACGATGGCGACGGAGGTCATCCGGTCATTCTCCCCCGCCGGCACTGACCCATGGCGATGAGGTCCGTCACCCCCGGGACCGGGCGGTACGCATTTCCGAAGCCCGATCGGGAAGATGACATCCGGCGCGGAGGTTGACCGAGAAAGCGCCGGTCGTGCGGGACGGCATCAAACCGTGACAGAGGGAGCGGACGTGGCGGATTTGCACACCGGTGTCGGTCGTCAGCGAGGTGCCCTGCCGTGGCCGCAGCCGCGCCGGATCGCCACCATCTCGGTACACACCTCGCCGCTGCACCAGCCCGGCACGGGCGACGCGGGCGGCATGAACGTCTACATCCTGGAGGTCGCCCGGCGGCTGGCCGAGGCCGACGTGGAGGTGGAGATCTTCACCCGGGCCACCTCCGGCGACCTGCCCCCGGTGGTCGAGATGGCGCCCGGCGTGCAGGTCCGGCACGTCACCGCCGGCCCGCTGGAGGGGCTGACCAAGGAGGAGCTGCCCGGGCAGCTCTGTGCCTTCACCGCCGGCGTGCTGCGCGCCGAGGCGGCCCGTCCGCCGGGCCACTACGACCTGATCCACTCGCACTACTGGCTCTCCGGCCAGATCGGCTGGCTGGCCAAGGAGCGCTGGGGCGTGCCGCTGGTGCACACCGCGCACACCCTCGCGAAGGTCAAGAACGCCCAGCTCGCCGCCGGGGACCGGCCCGAGCCGAAGGCCAGGGTCATCGGCGAGGAGCAGGTGGTGGCCGAGGCCGACCGGCTGGTCGCCAACACCCGGGTCGAGGCCCGCGACCTGGTCGGCCGGTACGACGCCGATCCGGCCCGGGTGACCGTGGTGGAGCCCGGCGTCGACCTGGACCGGTTCCGCCCGGCCCCGGGGGACCGGGACGCCGCCGTCCTCGCCGCCCGCCGCCGTCTCGGCCTCCCCACCACCGGATACGTGGTGGCCTTCGTCGGCCGGATCCAGCCGCTCAAGGCCCCGGACGTGCTGATCCGGGCGGTCGCCGCGCTGCGCGACCGGGAGCCGGCGCTCGTCGACGAGTTGACCGTGGTGATCTGTGGCGGCCCCAGCGGCAGCGGCCTGGACCGCCCCACCGCCCTGATCGAGCTGGCCGGTTCGCTGGGCGTCGCGGACCGGGTGCGCTTCCTGCCGCCGCAGACCGGCGAGGACCTGCCCGCCCTCTACCGGGCCGCCGACCTGGTCGCCGTGCCGTCGTACAACGAGTCGTTCGGGCTGGTCGCGCTGGAGGCGCAGGCGTGCGGCACGCCCGTCCTCGCCGCCGCCGTCGGCGGCCTGATCACCGCCGTACGTGACGGGGTCAGTGGAGTGCTGATCGACGGCCACGACCCGGTCGACTGGGCCCGTGCGCTGGCCCGGCTGCTGCCAGACCGGCTGCGCCGGGCCGCCCTGGGCCGGGGCGCACAGCGGCACGCCCACAACTTCTCCTGGCACCGCACGGTCTCCGGGCTGCTCGCCGTCTACGGGGAGGCGATCGCGGAGCAACGGGCCCGGCTCACCGGCCGGCTCTCCGACCCCGCCCTGACCTGCTCCTGGTGATCCGTCGCCCGAAGGTGGGCCCGGATCGCCGGCCGTAGAGTGGGTGCGATGAGCCGCAGGAGCGAGATCGCCGCGCTGATCGAGTCGTTCTGCGCCGAGCGTGAGCTGGAGTGGGAGTCCACCGGCGAGGCGTCGTACGCGGTCACCCTGCCGGGTACGCACAAGCTCAAGACGACCTGCAACCTGATCGTCGGCGAGCACGCCCTGCGGATCGAGGCGTTCGTGATGCGCCAGCCGGACGAGCGCCGCGAGGAACTCTGGGCCTGGCTGCTCCAGCGCAACGCCCGGATGTACGCGGTGTCCTTCTCCATCGACGCGGTCGGCGACGTCTACCTGACCGGACGGGTCAACCCGGCCGGGGTGGACTCCGATGAACTGGACCGGCTCCTCGGTGCCGTGCTGACCTACGCCGACGAGTCCTTCGACAGCATGCTGGAGATCGGCTTCGGCACCGCCATCCGGCGGGAGTGGGAGTGGCGGGTCAAGCGGGGCGAGTCGACGGCCAACCTGTCTGCCTTCGCCCACCTCTTCGCGCCGTCGACCGGTACCAGCTCGTCCCCTGGTGGTTCGGACCCGTCCTGACGGGTATGCGGCACCGCGCGGTGCGGTATTTGGGACCCACCGCGGGCCGAGGACGGACTGTCGAGGAGCGTGTCCCATGGCTCAGCGCAACAGCTCAGGTCGCGGCACGACTGCGACGAGGACCAGGCGGCAAAGCGGCGGCAACCAGACCCCGGGGACGCCGGGCGTCTCCGAAACCGAGATCTCCCGGATGCGGGTCGACGACATCCGCAACCAGCTTCGCCGGCGCGGGGTCGCCGGCATCTCCACGCTGCGCAAGCCGGAACTGGTGAGGACACTGGTGAAGGCCCTCCGGTCGGAGGGCCGCGGTGGCGCGGCTCGCAAGGCGACCGGGCCGGCCGGGCGTGCCGCCACGAAGAAGGCGGCCGCCAAGAAGGCACCGGCGAAGCGGGTGCCGAGCAAGGCGGCACCCGCCGCGAAGGCCGCCGGGGCGCGGGCGAAGAAGGCGGCTCCCGCGAAACGGGTCACCGCGGCGAAGCGGGCCGCGCCCGCGCGGAAGGCGGCCCCCGCGAAACGGACCACTGTGGCGAAGGCCGCGCCCGCGAAGCGGACCACCGCGGCGCGGGCCGCGCCCGCGCGGAAGGCGGCCCCCGCGAAGCGAGCCCCCGGGGCGAAGGCGGCTCCCGCGAAGCGGACCACCGCGGCGAAGCGGGCCACGTCCGCGCGGCAGGTGGCTCCCGCGAAGAAAACAGCGGCGAGGAAGGCACCCGCTGGGAGGGCGATCCCGGTGGAGACGGTGGCCACCGCGACGGCAGCGGCGGCGACGCGGGCCCGCGGTGCGACGGCAGGGGCCGGTGGGGCGCCAGCGCCTTCCGCCGGTGGCCCGGTTTCGACACCGGTTCGGACCGGCCGGAACGCGGCCCGTTCGGTGCGTTCGTCCCAACAGATCACGTCGCTGGACGATCGTCCGGAGCGGCCCGGTCGGAGCCTGGTGACCGCCAACCACGACGTCATCCGTCGTTGGGCGCGGGCCCGGGGGGCCAAGCCGGCCACCATTGCCGGCACCGAGCGGGAAGGACGGCCCGGGGTGCTGACGTTCAACATCCCAGGCTGGCGGGAGAGTAGCCGGATCCGGGAGATCACCTGGGAGGACTGGTTCCGGACGTTCGACCTGCGGCGGCTGAACCTGATCTACCAGGAGCAGCTCCGGGACGGCCGGCAGAGCAACTTCTTCCGCACCGAGTCACCCGAACGAGAGGACGCCTGAGGTTTGGGGGAATGGCCGGCGGGTAACCGCTGTTGGCCATCAGAGAGACCGGAGCGGAGCGGCCGGATCTCCGACCCGTTGTGACGGGGGAGACAGCGATCCGAGTTGAATCCAGAATCCGGGCGAACTAACTTTGTTGCACCGTGCCACGCTTGTAAACGTTCGGGGGAGCGGCGGATCGATCAGATCCGCGCAGGCGAGGCGCGATGAATCGGGTGGAGCACACCGTTGGGGGACGGTGCCATCCGAGGTACCGGCGGCGCGAGCGGGCGACGCTTACGGGGGTGAGTGTCGCCCGCCGCCGCCGGGTGTACGGTGCGAACGCCCATCACGACGGGGGTCGGGGTGGGCGTTCGGCGTATCCCGGCTCAGCCGCGGACCAGTTCCGCTTCCCGCTGCGACGCCCGCAGGGCGGCGACCCGGCGTTCCCGGGCCGGCCCGGCGAGCAGGTGACCGACCGCCGCGACGACGCCGAGCACGCCGACCACGAGCCAGTGCCGTTCGCCCAGGTACTGAAGGCTCAGTCCGCCCAGCGCCGGTGCCACGCAGGACGCCGCCGGGAAGGTCAGATAGAAGACCGACTGGTAGCGCGCCCGTAGCTGTGGCGGCGCCAGGTCCGCGTTGATCTGCGCGTTCGGCGGCGCGGCAAGCATCTGGCCGATCGTCCAGACCACCGCGGCGCCCAGGTAGACCGGCAGGTCGTCGGCGACGGCCAGCGCGCCGAAGCCCAGCGCCATCAGCCCGGTCGAGGCCGCAAGCACGCTCGACTTCCGGTACGGCTCGATCAGCCGCGGCACGAAGAGTTGCCCGGCCACGATCAGCGCGCCGCCGAGCGCCACCACCAGCCCGTACGCCGAGGGGCGCAGGCCGTCGGCCCGCATCGCCAGCGGCATGATCGTCGAGGTCTGCATGGTCAGCACGGCCAGCAGGAAGGTCAGCCCGACGAAGACGAGGAAGGTGCGGTCGGTCAGCGCGGTGTGCAGGCCGGGCCGCCGGGTCCGGCCGGGGCGACCCGGGCGGGACGGGACGCCGGCGGCCGCCCGGTCCGGTCGGGTGAGTGTCTCCGGGACCTTCAGCGCGATGACGGCCGCGGCGGCCAGGGTCGCCGCCGCGTCGACCAGGAAGAGCGCGACGAAGCTCGCCTCGGCGAGCACACCGGCCAGCAGCGACGCGATGGCCATGCCGAGGTTGAATGCCCAGAACTGGAGGTTGAAGGCGCGCGAGCGGCGTTCCTCGGGCACCACGTCCACGATCGCCGCGACGAATGCGGGGCTGGGCATCGAGTGGGCCACCCCGACCAGGGCGGCGAGTACGGCGATCACCGCCAGGTGCCGGCTGAACGCCAGCCCCGCCATCAGCCCGGCCGCGCCGAGGTGCGCGGCGAGCAGGGTGGACCGCCGGCCCCACCGGTCGGCCAGCACTCCGCCGAGCAGCGTCCCGAGCGCCCCGCCTGCCCCGTACGCCCCGACCACCACCCCGGCGAGGGACGCGGAGGCGCCGCGCGCGGCGGTCAGGTAGAGCGAGAGGAACAGCAACGCGAAGGCGCCGGCCCGGTTGATCAGCAGTCCGGACCAGAGATACCAGAAGGTGGCGGGCAGGCCGCCGGCCGTGTCGTCCCACCAGCGCCGCAGGCCGTGCACCCGTCCTCCAGGAAGGTTTGTTAACAGCTGTCCGTCGCACGACCCTAGGGAGCCAGGCCGGCCCGCACCAACATGGCCCTGCCTACCAGCGTGGGCGGCACGCCGGGGCGTACCTCAGGAAGCGGCGTGGACCGGCTCGGCGGGTGGGGGAGCGGCGGCCTCGGCCACGTCCGGCGCCGGCGTGCCCGTTCCCTTGACCGCCCGGAGCTGCGCGGCACGCCGTTCGCGGGCCGGGCCGGAGATCAGGTGGGCCACCGCCATCACGCCGCCGATCGCGGCGCAGCCGAACCAGAGAGTGCTGTTGCCCGCGTGTTCCCGGACCAGGCCGCCGAGGATCGGGGCTGCGGCGCCGGCGATCTGCCAGGAGAGGGAGAAGACGCCCTGGTAGCGGCCGCGGAGCGCACCGGGGGAGAGCTCGGCGATGAGGGTGGCGTTGGACGGCGAGTTGAGCATCTCGCCGAGGGTCCAGATCAGCACGGTCAGGCCGTAGAACCAGGCCGCGTGGGCGAACGCGGTGAGCCCGAAGCCGACGCCCATCACCAGCGCCGCGAGCGCCAGCACGTGCGACCGGCTCCGGCCCTTGATCAGCCTGGGTACGAAGAGCTGGCCGACCACGATCAGCACGCCGTTGAGCGCGATCACCGAGCCGTACGTGGCGGGGCCCAGGCCGGCGTCGCCCATCGCGATCGGCAGCATCGAGATGTGCTGGAGGAAGACCAGCGCGGCGAACAGGTTGAGCGCCACGAAGCCCAGGTAGACACGGTCGGTGAGGATGGTCCGCAGGGCGCTGGCGGGAGCGGTCGCGCTTCTGACCACCGGGCCGGTCGGGACCGAGCGGGTCTCCCCGACGCGGGCGAAGATGATCAGCGCGGTGACCAGGGTGGTGGCCGCGTCGACCAGGAAGAGCAGCAGGTATCCGGCCTGGGCGGCGACGCCGGCGAGCACCGCCGCGCAGGCGAAACCGAGGTTGATCGCCCAGTAGTTCAGCGAGAAGGCGCGTAGCCGGTCCTTCTCCGGCACCACGTCGATCATCATCGCCCCGAACGCCGGGCGGGCGGCCTCGGCGAACGCGCCGAGCAGCAGGGCGCCCAGCGCGACCGCCCACAGCGGCCGGGCCAGGCCGAGCGCGACCATCATGGTGGCCGCGCCGAGGTGTGCGGTGAGCAGGGTGGGCCGCCGTCCCCACCGGTCGGCCAGGGCCCCGCCGACGGTGGTGCCGACCGCGCCGCCGACACCCCACATGCCGATCACCAGGCCGGCCTGCGAGGCCGAGAAGTGCCGTGCCTGGGTGAGGTAGATGGCCAGGAAGACCAGGACGAACGAGCCGAGCCGGTTGATCAGGGTGCCGGTCCAGAGGTACCAGAAGGACCTCGGCAGCCCTCCGGTGGTCTCCCGGAACCAGCCGCGCACCGTCCGCATCCCGACGCCCCCGTTTTGGTAATGACCGATGTCTACCTAGCGCCTTACAACCTAGTCTTGTGCCGGAACGCCGGTCATCAGGTTTTCCACGTGGTGGTCGTCACCACCGGTCCCCGCGTGTCCGCCTGACGGGTGCGGCAGGATGATCGGCATGACTGCGAGCGAAGGGCCCACCATCGGGACGCTGGTCCTGCTGCGGCACGGCGAGAGCGACTGGAACGCCAAGAACCTCTTCACCGGATGGGTCGACGTGGACCTGACCGCCAAGGGCGAGAGCGAGGCGCGGCGCGGCGGTGAGCTGCTCCGCGAGCACAGCCTGCTGCCCGACGTGGTGCACACGAGCGTGCTGCGCCGCGCGATCCGCACCGCCGAGCTGGCGCTCAGCGCCGCCGACCGGCACTGGATCGCGGTGCGCCGGTCGTGGCGGCTCAACGAGCGGCACTACGGCGCGCTGCAGGGCAAGAACAAGAAGCAGACCCTGGACGAGTACGGCGAGGACCAGTTCATGCTCTGGCGCCGGTCGTACGACACGCCGCCGCCGCCCATCGACGACAACGACGAGTGGTCCCAGGTCGGCGACCCCCGGTACGCGCTGCTGCCGACCGAGCTGATGCCGCGGACCGAGTGCCTCAAGGACGTCGTCGAGCGGATGCTGCCGTACTGGTACGACTCGATCGTGCCGGACATCCTGGCCGGCCGGACGGTGCTGGTGGCCGCGCACGGCAACTCGCTGCGCGCCCTGGTCAAGCACCTGGACCAGATCTCCGACGAGGCGATCGCCAAGCTGAACATCCCGACCGGTATCCCGCTGCGCTACGACCTCGACCGGGACCTGCGCCCGCAGACCCTCGGCGGGACGTACCTCGACCCGGCGGCCGCCAAGGAGGCCGCCGCCGCGGTCGCCAACCAGGGCCGCTGAGCACGAACGAGGGGCCCTCGAACGAGGGCCCCTCGTTCGTCGGGTCAGGACTGCGCGGCCTCGCCCGTGATCAGGTAGACCACGTGCTCGCCGACGTTCACCGCGTGGTCGGCGAACCGCTCGTAGAAGCGGCCCAGCAGGGTCGCGTCGATCGCCGTCTCCACCCCGTACGGCCAGTCGTCGCCGATCAGCACGGTGAAGAGGCTCTTGTGCAGGTCGTCCATCGGGTCGTCGTCGCTGTCCAGCTCGGCTGCGATGGTCGCGTCGGGCCGGGCCAGCACGATGCCGATCTTCTCGGCCATCCGGTCGGCGACGGCGGCCATGTCGGTGAAGACCGGCCGCAGCTCGGCCGGCACCGCCGGCGAGGGGTGCCGGCGCAGCGCGGTCTTGGCGACGTGCTGGGCCAGGTCACCCATCCGCTCCAGGTCGGCCGCCACGTGCAGGGCGGTGATCATGGCGCGCAGGTCGGAGGCGACCGGCGCCTGCAGGGCCAGCAGCTCGCAGACCCGCTCCTCCACAACCCGGAAGAGGGCGTCGAACTCGGCGTCTCCCGCGACCACGTTCTCCGCCGCCACCCGGTCGGCGGTGAGCAGGGCCGAGGTGGCCTGTCGCATGGCGGCACGCACCCCCTCCGCCATGTCCACCAGCAGCTGGCTGACAATCTGCAGGTCGGCCCGGAACTCTTCGCGCATCGTCACTTCCTGGGGTCGGTGGCCGCCGGCGGCCCGGCGGACCGCGTACGTCGTGAGCAGGTGCGCGACCCACCGTAGGTGGGGGTGGCCGGATCCATGGTGAACCCGGGTGAACGACGCGGGGTCTATGAGTGAACTTTCTCGGAAGTGAGAGTGTTTCATCCCATTCCGACCGATCGCCAGGTGAACAATGACCCTACGATCGCCGGGTGGAATGGGCGGTGGCGGTCGCGGTGGCCGTGGCTCTGGTGGCCGGACTGGTCGCCGGGCTGCTGCTGTCCCGACCCGTCCGAGAATGGCGCCGGTCGGCGTCGTCGGGGAGCGACCGCTCCCGTCGTAGCGCAGGGAGGCCGGCGATTCCCGACGAGCAGCAGGGCGGGCTGTCCGGGCTCGGCCGCAAGACGATCGACTCACTCCGCGCCGGCGTGGTGGTGCTCGACCCGAACGACGTGCCGGTGCTGGTGAACCCGGCCGCGCGGGCGTTGGGCCTGCTCCGTACCGGGGCGACGCCCGGATCCATCGCGGCGCACCCGCTGATCCGTACCCTCGCCGGGCAGGTCCGCCGGACGGGCGTGCGGCGCGAGATCGAGCTGGACCTGCCGCGTGGCCGCGACAGCGCGGGGGACAACCCGCTCGGCGTGCACCTGCGCGCGATGGGCCTGGGCGCCGGATACATCTCGGTCGAGGCGGCCGACGTCACCGAGTCGCACCGGCTGGCCCGGGTCCGGCGGGACTTCGTGGCCAACGTGAGCCACGAGCTGAAGACCCCGATCGGCGCGCTCCAACTCCTCGCCGAGGCGTTGGTGGACGCCACCGAGCCGACCGGCGAGGGCGCGTCGGACCTGTCCGAGGACATGATCGCGGCCCGGAGGTTCGCCGAGCGGATCCAGCACGAGTCGACCCGGTTGGGCCGGCTGGTGCAGGAGCTGTTGGAGCTGACCCGGCTGCAGGGCGCCGAGCCGCAGCCCGCCCCGGAGCCGGTCTCCGTGGACTGGGTGATCGCCGAGGTCGTCGACCGGACCCGGACCGCGGCCACCGCCCGCCGGGTGGAGATCGTCGTCGACGGGCAGCGCGGTCTCACCGCGTACGGCAGCGACAGCCAGCTCGCCACCGCCGTCTCGAACCTGGTGGAGAACGCGATCAACTACTCGGGCGAGGACACCATGGTCCGGGTCACCGCGCGGGCCACCGACGAGTACGTCGAGGTCGCCGTGGCCGACCAGGGCATCGGCATCGCCCCGAACGAGGTCGATCGGATCTTCGAGCGCTTCTACCGGGCCGACCAGGCCCGCTCCCGAGCCACCGGAGGCACCGGCCTCGGGCTGGCCATCGTCAAACACATCGCCAGCAACCATGGCGGCCGGGTGGATGTGTCGAGCACTCTTGGTGGGGGGTCGACGTTCACCCTCCGGCTGCCCGCCCGCCCCCCGGACGACCTGGAGGCGACACTCTCCTCCGCTGGGATCGAGGCCGGCCCGGCCGAACTTCGGTAGGTCTGACCGACAGGAAAGGAAACACCCCGTTGAGCCGCGTACTGGTGGTCGAGGACGAGGAATCGTTCTCCGACGCCCTGTCCTACATGCTCCGCAAGGAGGGTTTCGAGGTGTCCGTCGCAGCGACGGGCACGTCCGCCCTCACCGAGTTCGACCGGACCGGCGCCGACATCGTGCTGCTCGACCTGATGTTGCCGGAAATGTCGGGTACCGAGGTGTGCCGCCAGCTCCGCCAGCGGTCCCACGTGCCGATCATCATGGTCACCGCCCGGGACAGTGAGATCGACAAGGTGGTCGGCCTGGAGATCGGGGCCGACGACTACGTCACCAAGCCGTACTCGCCGCGTGAGCTGGTCGCCCGGATCCGGGCGGTGCTGCGCCGGCAGAGCGCGGAGGCGACCGAGTCGGGCGCCCCGACGCTGGCCGCCGGCCCGGTCCGGATGGACATCGAGCGGCACGTGGTGACCGTGGACGGGGCCGTCGTGCAGCTGCCGCTCAAGGAGTTCGAGCTGCTGGAGCTGCTGCTGCGCAACGCGGGCCGGGTGCTCACCCGGGGGCAGCTCATCGACCGGGTCTGGGGCGCCGACTACGTCGGCGACACCAAGACGCTGGACGTGCACGTCAAGCGACTGCGCTCCAAGATCGAGCCGGAGCCCTCGGCGCCGCGCTACATCGTCACCGTCCGCGGCCTGGGCTACAAGTTCGAGCCGTGATCGGCCCAGGGCCGGCCGTGACGGGCTCGCGGCCGGCTCGGTTTGCGGCATGTCATGGTGTCCGGCCTGCCGGACACCACTCTTCGCGGTAGCTCATGTCGAGTGCGACGCTAGCCACTGCAGGCGGCTGGGCGTCATGTGGCGTAATGTCCGGTTACTGGCATGCGCCGCAGCCCTCGGGCGGTAGGCGCTGCATGTCTCCAGCTCCCGCGACGCCCACGGCGTCTTCGGGCTGCCCTGGCGCCCTTCTGGGCCTCCCCGCCTCGACTCGACCTTGATCGACTCCGTGTGCGGCAGGTGGTGGTCACGGCGGCTGCCGGATACCGCCGTTTACGTGACATGGAGTGGCTCACCGGATTTCCGTGACCACCTAGACAGGCCCGGGCCCGCGGGGATGGCCGCCCGCTTGCGAGGGTTGTTCGCGAGCCTGCCCGGGTGCCCGGGTGCCCGGGTGCGAGCACGCCCGATTCGGCGGGTGGGCCGGGCCCGGAATGATGGTGGGCCGCCGGTCGTTGTAGATGGGTGCACGGCCGAGGAAGGCCCCGCCCCGGGGGCCGCCCCCGAAAGGCCCGACCCTGTGGGCTGCTCGCTTCGGCGGGTGCCGGGTCCCGGGAATGTTGGCGGGTCGTCGGTGGTTGTGTATGGTCCCGGCGCTGCGAAGAGGCGATCCTCCTTGCCCCGCGAGCGAGCCGGTCGGAAGTCTTTCCCCCTTTGTTTTGGGCGCCTGACGGTGCTTGCGTGCCCTGCTCACCCCCGTGGGCTGGTGCGCCAACCCCCGAATGGAGCTTTGTGATGAACACGATGCTGCGTAAGAGCGTTCTGGGTATTGCTGGTCTGGCGTTCGCCGGTGGTCTGGCGGCTGGTCCGCTGAACCACCACGACACCACGCCCAGCACCGCGATGACCCCGGTCGCGGCCGTGCAGGCCGACAAGCCGGCCGTGGACATGGCCAAGCTGGTTCCGCATGGTGTGCAGGGCGCCCAGTCGAAGATCGACCTGAACGACGAGCAGACCGGCAACGCGAAGGCGATCATCGCCGCGACGAAGAAGGCCGGCATGCCGGAGCGGGCCGCGGTCATCTCGATCGGCACCAGCTTGCAGGAGTCGAAGCTGGAGAACCTGGGTCACCTCGGCGACGCCAACGACCACGACTCGCTGGGCCTGTTCCAGCAGCGTCCGTCCAGTGGTTGGGGTAGCCCGGAGCAGATCACCGACCCCGAGTACTCGACGACCGCGTTCCTGAAGGGTCTGAAGCAGGTTGACGGGTGGCAGGACATGCCGTTGACCAAGGCCGCGCAGACGGTGCAGGTGTCGGCGTACCCGGATGCCTACGCCCAGTGGGAGCAGCAGGCCGCTGATCTGGTCGCCCAGTACTGGAACAGCTGACAACCGAACAAGCACAACGCCGCTGGCCGGCACCCCGAACACGGGGTGCCGGCCAGCGGCGTCAGGTCACCCAGGAGTAGCGACGTTCGGGGCGGCCCGCCGCGCCGTAGCGGAGGCTCACCTCGGCACGTCCCGTACCCGAGAAGTGCTCCAGGTAGCGGCGGGCGCTGACCCGGGAGATGCCGACCCGGTCGGCGCACTCGCTGGCCGACAGCGTGCCGTCGTTCGTACGCAGGGCGCGCTCCACCAACTCCGCGGTCTCCGGGCTGAGCCCACGCGGCAGGGCCGGGGCGGTGGCCAGCGAACCGCTGCGGGAGAGCACCCGGTCGACGTCGGCCTGGTCGGCGACCACCGCCGCGCGCAGCGTGGTGCGGCGTGCCGCGTACTGCTCCAGTCGGTTGCGCAGTTCATCGAAGCCGAACGGCTTGAGCAGGTAGTTGACCGCGCCGTAGCGGACCGCCCGGCGAACCGCCTCGGCCTCGCGGGCGGCGCTGATCACCAGGACGTCGCAGTCGTGCCGGGCGGCCCGGATCCGGGTCACCACGTCCAGGCCGAACATGTCGGGCAGGTAGAGGTCGAGCAGGACCAGGTCGGGGCGGTACTCGTCGACGGCGGCGATCGCCTGCTCGCCGGTGCTGGCGGTGCCGACCACGCGGAAGCCGTCGAGCCGCTCGACGAAGCCCCGGTGGATCCGGGCCACCATGAAGTCGTCGTCGACCACGAGCACGTCGATCATCGCACCTCCTCGAACGCGGGCAGGACGGACATCCGGGCGGTGAACATCGCGCCCTCGTCGGTGTTCGTCACCGCGATCTCGCCGCCGCGGCGGTGGCAGACCAGCCGGGTGAGCGCCAGGCCGATGCCGCGTTCGCCGCCCTGGGCCGCCTTGGTGGTGAAGCCATGGGTGAAGACCTCCTGTGCCAGCTCCGGCGCGACGCCCGGCCCGGAGTCGCGGACGACGATCTCCACCGACGTGGCGTCCTGGCGCAGTTCGACCTCCACCCAGGCGGGACTGTCGTCCACCGGGTCCCGGCCACCGGCGACCGCCTCGACCGCGTTGTCCACCAGGTTGCCGAGTACGGTGGCCACGTCCGCCGACAGCTCCGGCGGCAGCCGGTCCAGCCCGGTACGTTCGGAGAGCCGCAGCTCCACCCGGCGCTCCGCGGCCAGCGCCGACTTCGCCATCAGCAGCGCGGCCAGCGCGGTGTCGTGGATGCGGCTGGTGACCGTGAGGTCGAGCGAGGCGCGGTGCTGGCTCAGCGCGTCCACGTACCGGACCACCTCGTCGTGCTCGCCGATCTGGATCAGCCCGGAGATGGTGTGCAACTGGTTGGCGAACTCGTGGGTCTGCGCCCGGAGCAGCTCGGCGGTGCTGCGGAACGAGCCGAGCTCCTGCTCCAGCCGGGCCAGCTCGGTACGGTCCCGCAACGTGGTGACCGACCCGAGCCGCCGGCCGTCCTTGCTGACCGTCATCCGGTTCATCACCAGCACCCGGCCGCGCCGGACCACCACCTGGTCCCGGGCCTCCGGGCCGCCGCCGGCCAGCACGTCCCGCAGCCGCCCGTTGATCCGCAACTCGCGGAGGCTGCGGCCGAGGCAGTTCTCGGGCAGGTCGAGCAGCCGCCGGCCCACCGCGTTGACCAGGGTGACCCGGTGCTGCGGGTCCAGCGCGATGACTCCCTCGGCGATGCCGTGCAGCAGCGCCTCCCGGTGCTCGGCCAGCCCGGCGATCTCCCGCGGCTCCAGGCCGAGGGTCTGCCGCTTGATCCGCCGGGCCAGCAGCCACGACCCGACCACCCCGAGGCCGCAGGCGATGCCCAGGTAGGTGAAAAGGTACGAGGAGGCCCCGACCAGCCGTTCCGACCAGGCCGGCGACTTCTCGCCGACGACCACCACGCCCAGGTACCGGCCGAGGTTCTTCTTCGTCACCGGGTCGGCGCCCAGTACGGGCACCTGCGCCACCAGTTCCTGCGAACCGTCGACCGTCAGCTCCCCGAACCAGCTCCGACCCTGCGCCACCTCGGGGTCGCCGAGCACCACGGGGCTGCCGACCAGCGTCGGGTCGGTCGAGCTGACCACCCGGCCCCGGTCGTTGGCCACGGTCACGGTCGTCACCCCGGACCGGATCAGCGTGCTCTGCAGCAGCGGCGCGATCGCCTCGCCGGGGGCCGGCTGGGTGAGCTGGTCGCGGAGCAGCGGGTTGCCGGCGAGTTCCTCGCCGAGGGCGGCGACCCGGCGTCCCTCGACGCGGTTGAAGGTGGCCGCGGACTGGGCCAGCGAGACAGCCGCCACCGCCACCAGCACCACGACGATGATCGCGAGCTGGAGGACGAGCAGCTGCCCGGCGAGCGTACGCCGCCGGGACGTGACCGCGACCACAAAGACCTCAACTTCCGCTGGTGACACAACAGAGACGGGCGACCCGCCCGGAGGCCATCATCTTGCCGCCGGACTCATTCGAAACGGAAGAGAAACATGATGGCAACTAGGAGAAACCTGCTGGTCATGGGCGCGGCTGCCGCGACGGCGCTCGCCTTGGGTGCCTGCGGTGCCACCGCCGAGAAGGACGGGGCCGGCTCCGGCGACGACGGTAAGCCGGTCGCCGGGCTGCGGATCATGGTGCCGAACAGCCCCGGCGGCGGGTACGACACCACGGCCCGCACCGCCGCGAAGGTGATGGAGGACGCCAAGATCGCCACCGGCGTGCAGGTGTTCAACCTGCCCGGCGCGGGCGGCACGGTCGGCCTCCAGCGGACCGTGAACGAGAAGGGCAACGGCAAGCTCGCCATGCAGATGGGGCTGGGCGTGGTCGGTGCCTCGTACACCTCGAAGTCGGCGGCGACACTGACCCAGACCACCCCGCTGGCCAAGATGATCGAGGAGGCCGGCGCCATCGTGGTGCCGAAGGACTCCCCGTACAAGACCATCAACGACCTGGTCGCGGCCTGGAAGGCCGACCCCAAGAAGGTCGCGGTCGGCGGCGGCTCGTCCCCCGGCGGCCCGGACCACCTGCTGCCCATGCAGCTCGCCAAGACCGTGGGCATCGACCCCAAGCAGGTCAACTTCGTCTCGTACGACGGCGGCGGCGAGCTGCTGCCGGCCGTGCTCGGCGGCAAGGTGGCCTTCGGCGCCAGCGGCTTCGGCGAGTTCCTCGACCAGGTGGAGGCCGGCCAGATCCGGGTCCTCGCGGTGACCAGCGAGGCGCCGATCGAGGCGCTGAAGGACGTGCCGACGCTGAAGTCGTCCGGCATCGACCTGGTCTTCACCAACTGGCGGGGCATCGTCGCGCCGCCCGGGATCAGCGACGCCGACAAGAAGGTGTGGATCGACGTGCTGACGAAGATGCACGACTCGGAGGAGTGGAAGGCCGAGCTGAAGAAGCGTGGCTGGACCGACGCCTTCGTCACCGGTGACGAGTTCGGCACCTTCCTGACCGAACAGGACAAGGCGGTTGCCGACATCCTCAAGCAGCTCGGGTTGGCATGACCGACAGGACGACCCGACCGGACCGGGGCGGCGACCAGCCGCCCCGGCCGGCCGCATCAATCGTGCCCGACCAGGCGGCGCCACCGGACCGGGAGACGGGCGGATCGCCCCCCGCGCCCGCCCCGGTCGCGGACCCGCCGGCCGTCGACCCGGCGGGGCAGCCCGCCGGATCGGCGGCACCCCCCGCGGACGACCTGCCGGACGGTGACGGGCCGGCGGCCGACGGCTCAGCGCCCAAGCGGGACCGGGCGCAGTACGGGGTCTGTGCCTTCCTGGCCCTGGTCGGTGGGCTGGTCATCTTCGACGCGACGACGCGCATCGGGCAGGCGATCAACAGCGCGGACCCGATCGGCCCGAAGCCGGTGCCGATCCTGCTCGGCGTGCTGCTGTTGATCGTCGCCGCCATCTACGCGGTGGACGTGGCCCGCGGCGGCGCCGGTGAGCCGGAGGCCGGCGAGGACGTCGATCTGGACAGCCCGATCGACTGGCGCACTGTGCTGCTGCTGATCGGGGCGTTCCTGGTCAACGCGGTGCTCATCGACCGACTCGGCTGGGTGATCAGCGGGACGATCCTCTTCTGGGGTTCGGCGTACGCGCTCGGCAACCGCCACTACGTCCGGAACCTGCTGATCTCCGTCGCGCTGTCGCTGATCACGTTCTACGCCTTCGCCATCGGGCTCGGTGTCGACCTGCCCGCCGGCGTACTGCAAGGGATCCTGTAATGGAAAACCTGGGCAATCTGCTTGAGGGGTTCGGCCATGTGCTGACCCCGATGAACCTGCTGATCTCGCTGCTCGGCGTGACCATCGGCACCGCGGTCGGCGTCCTACCCGGCATCGGCCCGGCGATGACGGTGGCGCTGCTGCTGCCGGTCACCTACAGCCTGGGGCCGACCCAGTCGCTCATCATGTTCGCCGGCATCTTCTACGGCGGCATGTACGGCGGCTCGACCACCTCGATCCTGCTCAACACCCCCGGCGAGTCGTCCTCGGTGGTGACCGCGATCGAGGGCAACAAGATGGCGAAGGCGGGTCGCGCGGCACAGGCGCTGGCCACCGCCGCGATCGGCTCGTTCGTCGCCGGCACCATCGCCACCGTCCTGCTGGTGGTGGTCACCCCACCGGTGGTGTCGTTCGCGATCAGCCTCGGCGCACCCGACTACTTCGCGGTGATGCTGCTCGCGTTCGTGGCGGTCACCGCGGTGCTCGGCGCGTCCCGGGTACGCGGCTTCGCCGCGCTGCTGATCGGCCTGGTCATCGGCGTGATCGGGGTCGATCAGACCGGCCAGCAGCGGCTCACCTTCGGGGTTCCGCAGCTCATCGACGGCATCGACGTCGTCGTGGTGGCGGTCGGCATCTTTGCCGTCGGCGAGGCGCTCTGGATCGCCGCCCACCTGCGTCGCGCATCTGGTGAGGTGATCCCGGTCGGCCAGCCCTGGATGGGCCGGTCGGACTGGAAACGATCCTGGAAGCCCTGGCTGCGCGGCACCGCGCTCGGGTTCCCGTTCGGCGCGGTGCCGGCGGGCGGCGCGGAGATCCCGACCTTCCTGTCGTACATCACGGAGAAGAAGCTCTCCAAGCACAAGGAGGAGTTCGGCAAGGGCGCGATCGAGGGCGTCGCGGGCCCGGAGGCGGCCAACAACGCCTCGGCCGCCGGCACCCTGGTGCCGATGCTGGCGATCGGCCTGCCCACCAACGCCACCGCCGCGGTGATGCTGGCCGCCTTCGAGCAGTTCGGCATCCAGCCGGGCCCGCTGCTCTTCACGAGGGAGTCCGCGCTGGTCTGGACGCTGATCGCCAGCCTCTTCATCGGCAACCTGCTGCTGCTGGTGCTCAACCTGCCGCTCGCCCCGGCCTGGGCGCGCCTGCTGCGGATCCCGCGTCCGTACCTCTACGCCGGGATCATCTTCTTCGCCTCGATGGGGGCGTACGCGGTCAACGCCCAGCCGTTCGACCTGTTCCTGTTGCTCGCCCTGGGCCTGCTCGGCTTCGGCATGCGCCGCTTCGGGCTGCCGATCCTGCCGCTGATCGTCGGCATCATCCTCGGCCCGCGCGCCGAACTGCAGGGCCGGCGGGCACTGCAGCTCTCCGGCGGCGAGCTGCACGGCCTGATCGGCGGCTGGGTGTCCTGGATGATCTACGCCGCTGTCGCGGTGGTACTGCTCTGGCCGCTGATCGGTCGGTTCGTGGTCCGGCCGCTGCGGGGAAGGTTGGTGACCGGATGACCGTACTGGTGGGCTACGTGCCCTCGCCGCTGGGCGAGGCGGCCCTGCACGCGGCGATCGAGCAGGCCCGGTTCCGAGACGAGCCGGTGCTGGTGGTGAACACCTCGCGCGGCGACGCGTACGTGGACCCGCGCCTCGCCCAGGAGCCCGACCTGGATCGGGTGGTCCGCGAGCTGACCGCGGCCGGGGTGCCGCACACCGTACGGCAGCTCGTGCGGGGACGGGACGCCGCCGAGGAGATCGTCGAGATCGTCGAGGCGGAGAGGGTGTCGCTGGTGGTGATCGGCATCCGCCACCGCACCCCGGTCGGCAAGCTGATCATGGGGTCGACCGCGCAGGAGATCCTGCTCCGGGTGCCCTGCCCGGTCCTCGCGGTGAAGGCCGGCTGAGTGGCGCCCGGGGACTCGCCGGTCCCCGGGCGCGCCCAGACCGCCCTACTGCTCACGCACACGATCGTGGTGCAGGCGGTCACGTTCATGCTCCGGCCGGCGTCCGCGTACCGGGCGCTGGAGCTGGACGTGCCGGGTGCCTGGCTGGGCGTGCTCGGGGCCAGCTTTGCCGTCGTACCGCTGGTGCTGGCGGTGCCCTCCGGACACGCGGTGGACCGGTTCGGTGAGCGCCGGGTCGCGCTCGCCGGGTCGGTCCTGCTCGCCGCCGCCGGCCTCGGTTTCGTGCTGCTCGCCGGCTCGGTGGCCGGCCTGGTGCTGGCCAGCATGCTGCTCGGCACCGCGCACCTCTGTGCGGTGGTGGCCCAGCAGGCGCTGGTCGCCAACCGCACCCCGGCCGACCGGTACGACGCGGCGTTCGGCTACTACACCTTCGCCGCCTCGCTGGGCCAGGCGCTCGGCCCCGGCCTGATCGTGGTCTTCGGCGGGGACCGCCCGATCCCGGACACCCGGGCCATCTTCCTCGGCGCCGCCGCGCTGTCTGTACCCCTGCTGGTCGCCGCCGCGTTCCTCCGCCCCTCCGCGCACCATCGCGGCGTGACCGGGCCGGGCGCCGGCGGGATGCGTGACCTGCTCCGCCAGCCCGGGCTGGTGCGTGCCCTCACGGTCAGTTGCGTGGTCCTGGCGGCGGTCGACATCACCCTGGTCTACCTGCCCGCCCTCGGTGCCGAGCGCCACATCGCGGCCGGGGAGATCGGCCTGCTGCTCGGGCTGCGCGCGGTCGCATCGATGGTCTCCCGGCTGGGGCTCGGCCGGCTGGTCGCGGCGGTCGGCCGGCGGGCACTGCTCATCGGCACCGTCGCCCTCTCCGCCGTCGGGCTCGGCCTGCTGCTGCCGCCGCTGCCGTTCTGGGTGATGGCCGTGGTGGTGACCGTCGCCGGCCTCGGGCTCGGCGCGGGTCAGCCGCTGACCATGTCGTTCCTGGCCGAGGTGGCCCCACCCGGGCTGCGTGGCCGCGCCATGTCGCTACGGCTCACCGGCAACCGCCTCGGGCAGGTACTGATCCCCAGCGCCGCCGGCGTGCTGGCGGCGGGAGCCGGTGCGGCCGGCGTCCTCGCCTGCACCGCCGCGGGCCTCGCCGGCGCGGCGGTCGCCGCCACCGGCCTGCACCGCACCAACCCGCACTGAGAGAAGAGGACAACCATGGAGACACCCAGCACCGCCGACCTGTACGACCGCTTCGGCGAGGCCCTCGGCTCGTGCGACACCCAGTTGCGCCAGTTCGGCGGTGTCCGGGCCTTCGCCGGGCCGGCCGTGACGGTGCGCTGCTTCGAGGACAACGCGCTGGTGAAGTCGATCGTGTCCGAACCGGGGGAAGGCCGGGTGCTGGTGGTGGACGGCGGCGGCTCGCTGCACACCGCGCTGATGGGCGACCTCATCGCCGGCACGGCGGCGGAGAACGGCTGGGCCGGCGTGGTGATCAACGGTGCGGTCCGCGACGTCGCCGCCCTGCGGGCCCTCCCGATCGGCATCAAGGCGCTCGGGACGAATCCGCGTAAGAGCGCCAAGACCGGCGCGGGAGAGCGGGACGTGCCGGTGTTCTTCGGCAACTGCGTCTTCGCGCCAGGGGTTCAGGTGTACAGCGACGACGACGGTGTGGTCGCCCTCCCCGTCGCCGAGCCGGTGTAGGGTCAGCCCTCGCTGGCCGGGTGGGGGGCGACCTGGCCCTGGCTGAGGCGGGTGGCGCACAGCTCGGCCAGCTTCGCGTACGCGGACGCGCCGACCAGCGCGGCCAGCTCCGGGGCGTACGAGACGTACATCGGCTCGGCGCCGACGTGCGCGTCGGTCGAGGAGGTGCACCACCAGTCGAGGTCGTGCCCGCCCGCGCCCCAGCCCCGCCGGTCGAACTCGGCGAGCGTGGAGATCAGCACCTTCGTGTTGTCCGGCCGCTTGTGCCAGTCCTGGTCCCGGCGGATCGGCAGTTGCCAGCAGACGTCCGGCTTGTACTCCAGCGGGTGCACCCCGTCGCGCAGCGCCTGGGCGTGCAGGGCGCAGCCACCCCCGCCCGGAAAGTCGGCGTCGTTGAGGAAGACGCACGGCGAGTCGGCGTCCCGGGTGGCCGTACGCCGGGCCGGGTTCTTGCCGTCGATGGTGTCGTTCTCGGTCCAGTTCTTGAAGCCCTTGCGGAAGTGCTGCCAGGTCTCCGGCGTGAGCCGCTTGACCGCGGCGCGGACCCGCTTCTCGTCGTCGGAGTCGGTGAAGAACGCCCCGTGCGAGCAGCAGCCGTCCGCGGCCCGGCCGGCGATGATGCCGTGGCAGCCCTTGCCGAAGACGCAGGTCCACCGGGAGAGCAGCCAGGTCAGGTCGGCCCGGATCACGTGCTTCTCGTCCGCCGGGTCGACGAACTCGATCCACTCGCGGGGGAAGTCCAGTTCAACCTCCCGGCTGCGCGGGTCGTCCGGGTCGTCCACCAGCACCTGCAGCTCGATCTGGCCTGTCACCCGGACCAGCGTACGCGTGGTGAGCCGGGCCGGCGGGCGAGCCGGCGAAACATGTTGGCCCTAGAGTCGCTGCATGCGACTGGGTGTCCTCGATGTCGGTTCCAACACGGTGCATCTGCTGGTGGTCGACGGCCACCACGGGGCGCACCCCTGGCCGGCGCACTCCGAGAAGGTGGTGCTCCGGCTGGCCGAGCAGATAGGTCCCGACGGGGCGCTCACCGAGGCGGGCGCGGACAGCCTGGTCAAGGCGGTCAGCATGGCCCGCACGGCGGCGGACGGGCTGGACGTCGACGACCTGCTCGCGTTCGCCACCAGCGCGGTCCGCGAAGCCACCAACGCCGGCGAGGTGCTGGCCCGGGTCCGCGACGAGACCGGCGTACGCCTGGCGGTGCTCTCCGGCGCGGACGAGGCGCGGATGACCTTCCTCGCGGTGCGGCGGTGGTTCGGTTGGTCCGCCGGCCGGCTGCTGGTCGCGGACATCGGTGGCGGCTCGCTGGAGCTGGCCGCCGGCATCGACGAGGACCCGGGCGTGGCGGCCTCGCTGCCGCTGGGCGCCGGGCGGCTGAGCCGCGAGCGGCTGCGGATCGACCCGGCCGGCACCGTGCCGCCCTCCGCCGGGACCGTCGACGAGCTGCGGGAGTACGTCGACTCGCTGCTCGATCCGGTGGCGAAGCAGCTCACCGAGGTGGGCTGGGATCGCGCGGTGGCGACCTCGAAGACGTTCCGGATGCTGGCCCGGCTGGCCGGCGCGGCGCCCTCCGGGGCGGGGCTGTGGGCCCGGCGCCGGCTGACCCGGACCGGGCTGCGCCAGGTGCTCGGCTTCATCCGGCACATCCCGCCCGGCCAGTTGCACGAGCTGGAGGGGGTGAGCACCGGGCGGGCCCATCAGCTCCTCGCCGGTGCCGTGGTAGCCGAGGCGGTGATGCGCCGGCTCGACGTGGACCACCTGCACATCTGTCCGTGGGCGCTGCGGGAGGGGGTCATCCTCCGCCGGCTCGACCAGCTCACGGCGAACTGATCGCGGCCGGTCGGTCTGCGCCTTTTGCGGATGCTCGTCCTGATGTTGCGCGACGGAGGCGGCTACCCTGAGAGGTGTGACCTCCCGAGTCCCGGTGCTCCTGTCCAGTTCCTCGGTCTTCCCTGAGCGGACCGCGGCGGCGTTCCAGCTGGCCTCGACGCTCGGCTACGACGGTGTCGAGGTGATGGTCTGGACCGATGTGGTGAGCCAGGACCCGGGCGCGCTGCGCGGGCTGGCCAGCCACTACGACGTCCCGGTCCTCTCGGTGCACGCGCCCTGCCTGCTGGTCACCCAGCGGGTGTGGAGCCCCGACCCGTGGGAGCGCCTGCGCCGGGCCGCCGAGCTGGCCGAGACGTTGGAGGCGCCGACGGTGGTGGTGCACCCGCCGTTCACCTGGCAGCGGGACTACGCCCGCAACTTCGCCGACGGCCTCGACCGGATCGCCGGCCAGTTCGACGGGCTGCGCTTCGCGGTGGAGAACATGTACCCGGTGCGGATGGCCGGCCGGAAGTTCGTCCCGTACGTCCCCGGCTGGGATCCGACCGACACCGGCTACGCCTCGTACACGCTGGACCTGTCGCACTGCGCGGCCTCGCACAGCGACGCCCTGGCGATGGCTGACCGGATGGGGTCCGGCCTGGCGCACGTGCACCTGGGCGACGGCACCGGCGAGGGACGTGACGAGCACCTGGTGCCCGGCCGCGGTGGCCAGCCCTGCGCGGAGCTGCTCCGCTCGCTGGCCGGCCGGGGTTTTTCCGGGTCGGTCGCGGTGGAGGTGACCACCCGGGGCGCGAAGAGCCGAGCGGTCCGCGAGGCCGACCTCCGCGAGGCGCTGGAGTTCGCCCGCGCCAACCTGACCGCCCCGTCCCCGGTCGACGCCTGACCCGTCAAGGGGCTCGCGGCGGATCCGGGCCGGATGCCAACGCGAACCTCTTGATCAACCGCGGTTTCAGCTGACCGGGGTGAGGGGTTCGGGCTGGGCGGGGACCGGGAGCTGGTCGACCGCCGCGCGCTTGCGGGCCCGGTGCGCGGCCACGTGCGAGCGGGTGGCGCAGCGCTCCGAGCAGAACCGGCGGCAGCAGTTCGAGGAGGTGTCCAGGTATACGTTGCCGCAGCGCTCGTCCGCGCAGACACCGAACCGGGCGCTGCCGTACTCGCAGAGCCAGACCGACAGGCCCCACACCGCGCCGGCCAGGTATTCGGAGCTGACCGAGGCGCCCCGGCTGGTCACGTGCATGTGCCAGTCGCTGGAGTCGTGGCCGGAGATGCGCGGCTGCACCGGGAACGTCTCGAGCAGCGCGTTCAGCTCCGCCACCGCCTCGGCGTCCCGGCCCGACGTGCCGTACTCGAAGACGTCGCGCAGGCGCTTCTGGGCCCGCCGGAAGATCGTCAGGTCTCGTTCCGCGACCTCGTCGTGCATCCACGCGTTGTCGTCGGGGAAGATGGCCCGGAGGTCGTCGAGGTCGTCCAGGCGGGCGTTGACGAGATCAACACCGGTCCGGGCGTACGCGTCGAAGTTCACGACACCAACCGTAGACGACTCAGCGTGCCCGTGGCGCGTCGATGTAGTGGGGCAGAAACCGCGCGTAGCCGTCCGTGATGAGGCTTTCGCTCTCCCGTACGCCGACACCCGCTGACTCACCGTCGACGGTCCAGCTCCCCAGAACCATGCGGTTCCCGGCGAAGTCGGGCAACGCCCGGAACTCCTGGTAACAGAATCCCTCGTCGCCGTAGATTCCCGGATTGGTGATCTCGGTCCCTT
This sequence comes from Micromonospora sp. NPDC093277, assembly GCF_044765245.1. Taxonomy (NCBI): domain Bacteria; kingdom Bacillati; phylum Actinomycetota; class Actinomycetes; order Micromonosporales; family Micromonosporaceae; genus Micromonospora; species Micromonospora sp. NPDC093277. The sequence continues at coordinate 337,901 of NZ_JBIWJO010000007.1, read as the reverse complement.
CGGTAATGATGCGTACCGATGCGCCCTCCCGGCCCAGCAGCGGCTTCGCGACGTATCCGGTCATCCCGCGCGGCGAGTCCAGGTACGCCGGCAGCAGGTATTCGTGCCCCGGGTACAGCTCCCAGAGCACCGCCAGCAGGGCCTTGTTCGACAGCAGCAGCTTCCACGCCGGCTCGATCCAGGTGGTCGGGGTGCCCGGTTCCAGTGCCGGCGGCCCGTACGGCTCGGCCAGCATCCACTCCCAGGGATAGAGCTTGAAACAGGTGGTGATCGGCCGGTCGTCCGCGTCGACGAAGCGCCGCCCGTCCCAGCCGATCCGCCGGATCGGCATGAGCGTGACGTCCAGCCCGGCCTGGCGGGCCGTCTCGGCCAGGTAGCCGGCGGTGATGAGGTCCTCGCCCGACTCCTCCTCGTCGGACCAGACCACGTGCACCCGCGCGTCGTGCAACCCCGCGCCGATCTTCGCCCACGCCCCGACCAGCCGCTCGTGCAGGCTGTTCCACTGGTCCGCGGCGGGACGGGTCTCCTCCAGCCAGTACCACTGCACGATGCTCGCCTCGACCAGCGCGGTCGGGGTGTCGGCGTTGTATTCCAGCAGCTTGGGCGGCCAGGTGCCGTCGTACCAGAGGTCGAAGCGGCCGTAGAGGGTCGGCGGGGACTCCCGCAGCGACCGGGCGACCGCCTCCGCCGCCCAGGCCGGGATGCCGAACTCCGCGTACCGGTTCCGGGCGACGATGTGCTCGGCGGCGGCCACCGACATCCGGTGCAGCTCCTCGGTCGCCTCCTCCAGTCGGAGCACCTCGTCCAGTTCGAAGGCGTACGCGGCGGTCTCGTCCCAGTACGACATGATTTCGCCGTCGGGCAGCTCGGTGTCGACGTATACCAGGCCCTGGGCGCGGATGGTGGCGTCCCAGTCGGGGCGCGGGGTGCTCGCCACGCGCCGCACGTCAGCCGCCGCAGGAGGCGAGGTGGGTGCCGAAGCCGCCCCGGTCGGGCAGCGCGGTGGCGGCTGGGGCGGGGGTGTCCCGGGCGACGGCCGGGCCGGGGACCCGTAGGGCCAGGGCCACCGTGTCGCCGCCACCCCCGGCCGGAGGGCCGAGGGCGCAGTCGTCATCGTCGTTGTTGCAACCGGAGAGGGTGAGCGCCAGCGCGGTCAGTGCGCCGAGATGCACGGTGGCCGACCGGAGCCGGCGTCGGGGGCGTCGTTCCACGGGTTTGTTTGTAGCCGACCCGGGCCACCGGCGCAGGCCCCCGGCCGGGCGTTACGCTCGGCTCATGCTCCGATCCGTCATCCTTGCCGCGGCCAGGTCATCCCAGGTCGAGCGGCTCGTCGCGACGGCCCCGTTCACCCGGGACGTCGTCCGCCGGTTCGTCGCCGGCGCCGGCACCGACGACGCGCTGCGCGTGACCCGCGCGCTCGTCGCCGACGGCCTCGCGGTCACCCTCGACAACCTTGGTGAGGACACCGTCACCCCGGAGCAGGCGAACGCCACCCGGGACGAATACCTCAAGCTGCTGCGGCTGCTCGCCGCCGCCGAGCTGACCCCGGCCGCCGAGGTCAGCGTGAAGCTCTCCGCGCTCGGGCAGATGTTCGACGAACAGCTCGCGTACGACAACGCGCGGGCGATCTGCGCGGCGGCCGATGCGGCGGGCACCACGGTCACCCTGGACATGGAGGACCACACCACCACCGACTCGACGCTGGACATCCTGGCCAAGCTGCGCAAGGACTACCCGTCGACCGGTGCGGTGCTCCAGGCGTACCTGCGGCGTACCGAGTCGGACTGCCGGGAGCTCTCCGGCGCCGGGTCCCGGGTGCGGCTCTGCAAGGGCGCGTACAAGGAGCCGGAGTCGGTGGCCTACCAGTCGGCCCGTGAGGTGGACAAGTCGTACGTGCGCTGCATGAATGTGCTGATGGCCGGCGACGGTCACCCGATGCTCGCCACCCACGATCCGCGCCTGATCGCCATCGGTGAGGACCGGGCCCGCTGGTTCGACCGCGGTCCGGACCGCTTCGAGTTCCAGATGCTGTTCGGCATCCGTCCCGAGGAGCAGAAGCGGTTGATCGGCGAGGGCTACACGGTGCGCACCTACGTCCCCTACGGCGACCAGTGGTACGGCTATTTGATGCGTCGCCTGGCCGAGCGCCCGGCCAACCTGATGTTCTTCGGTCGCGCGCTGGTCAGCAAGAAGTGATTCAACCGTTCGACCAGGCCCGGGTGTTCAGCACCAGGCGGTAGCTGTCCGGGTCGGCGAACGTCACCCCCCATCGGTCCCAGTACGGGCCGGCGAGACCCCTGGTCCCGCCGGCCCGTTCGAGTCTCCTGGCCGGATCGCGTCTTCTGGCCGGATCGCGGCCGCCGGCCGTACCCGCGTACCTGTCCGGGCGTCCCGCCGACGCGCGGTGGGCCTTGGCCCGATCGCCCGACTGGTCGTACCCTTCGCCGGTGACCCACGGTGACGAGCAGCCGGGCGACCACGTCGAAAGCGTCGGTGCCCGGCCGGCCGCCCCGACCGCTGCGGCCGAGTCGCCCACCCGCCTGGTGCCGGCCGGCGGCGCGCCGCCCGGCGCACCGGCCTTGGCGAGCGGCGGCCGGCCCGATACGCCGTCCGTAACGAGCGGCCCGGCCCGACGGTCCCGCCGGCGGTGGCCGCTGTGGACGGCGCTCGCGCTGGTGCTCGTGCTGCTGGCGTGCGGCGTGCCCGGCGCACTCCTGCTCGGCCTGGTGCCGGGCGTGGCGGGGCGACCGGCGGCGGGATCGAGCGACGACCCGGTGGCGCGTCGCCTCGCGGAGCGGATGACCACACAGCTCGACCGACAGGCCGCCGCACTGCTCGCCGGCGACCAGGCCGGCTTCCTCGCCGCCGCCGAGCCGGCCGCCCGCCCCGCCCTCACCCGCCGGTACGCCGCCCTGCGCGCGCTGCGCGTCACGGTCTGGCGGCCGGAGGTGGACGGCGTGCCGGCGAAGGTCGACGGGCGGCCGGGGGAGTGGCAGCTGACGGTGACGGTCGGTTACTGCTTCGTGGCGCCGGACTGCACCCCGAGCAGGGTGGCGATCGGCACCCGGTGGCGGATCGTCGGGGAGGAGCCCCGGCTGCTCACCGTCGAGGAGTCCCGGGCGGAGCCGGCCGGCGCCCGGCCCTGGGAGGTCAGCGACCTGGCCGTGGCGGTGGGGAAACGGACCCTGGTGGCCACCACGCCCGCGCTGCGGGCCAAGCTTCCCGGGCTGCTCGCCCAGGCCGAGGCCGCCGCCGAGGTCGCCGACCGGTACGCGGTCGCCGGTACCCCGCCGGACCGCTACCTGGTCTTCTACGCCGGCCGCACCGAGTGGCAGCGCTGGTACGGCGGTGGCCGACCGAAGTGGACGGCGGGGTACGCGGTCGGCGTCGGCGGCGGACACCACGATGTGGTGCTGAACGCGCCGATCATCACGCCGAACGGGATCGACGACCTGCTCCGCCACGAACTGACGCACGCCGCGTCGCTGCCCGACCGGGGCTACTCCGACCGGTCCACCTGGTGGCTGGTGGAAGGGCTGGCCGAGTACGCGGGCGCGGACGGCCGGCCGGTGGCCCGCTACGACGGCCTCGCCGAGGTGCGGAAGCTGGTCCGGGGCGGATGGAACGGCCGGCTCGACTCGCTGGCACCCGCCGACGACGCGGCCGACGAGCGGGTCGGTGGCGCCTACGGTGTCGGCTACCTGGCCGTACGCCACCTGGTCGACCGGTACGGCGAGCAGCGGATGCTCGACTTCTTCCGGGCGGTGGTGCACGAGCGCCGGTCCCTGGACGAGGCCGCGGAGCAGGTGTTCGGCGACCCCTGGTCCGCCCTGCACGACGACTGCGTCGCCTACCTCCGCAGCGTCGCCGGAGGCTGACCCGCTGTCGTGGTGACCTTTTCCCGCCCTCGTACGATCGACGGGTGCGCCGCACCCATTCGCCGCGGTTGCCCGCGGCCACCCGCCCCCGCCTGCTCACCGCCCTCCTCGCCGTCGTCGCCCTGACCGGCACCACCGCCGCCTCCTGCGGCGACGACAAGTCCGGCGTCACCGTGGCCCAGGTGGGCCACTCCGAGGTCACCGAGGTGATCGACGCGCCGGCCACGGTGACCGCCCGGGCCGCCGCCACCCTCACCGCGCCCGCCGACGGCACCATGGCCAGCCTGCGGGTCCAGCCAGGGCAGCGGGTCGCCCGCGGCCAGGTGCTCGCCGTGATCGACTCGCCGTCCGCGCAGGAGCGGCTGAAGCAGTCCCGCGAGGCGCTGCGCGCGGCCCGGCGGGCCGGCCGGGGCGTCGGCGTCGGCGACCTGGGCGGGCGCCGGCGCGGCACCGACAAGGCCGCCGCCGAGGCGTTCGACGCCGCGCGCCAGGCCGCCGGGAAGATCGGCGACCCGCAGTTGCGCTCCGCGCTGCTGCTCCAGGTCGATTCCGCGCAGCAGCAGTACGAGTCGGCCGCCCGCGCCGCCGACCAGGCGGTCGCCGCCGTGCAGCGCGGGGTGGCCGGGCTGAACAACGCCGTCGGCGCGCTGTCCGCCGCGCAGCGCCTCCAGGCCCAGCAGGCGTACGACCTGGCGAAGGCGACCGTCGACGCGCTGACCCTGCGCGCCCCCATCGCCGGGGTGGTGCAGCCGGGCGGCACCCGGGCCGCCACCCCGACCGACCTCACCAGCCTCTTCGGTGCCGGCGGCGGTACGGCGGGACTCGACCCGTCGGCCCTGGGAGCCGGCGCGCAGGGCGGCCCCCCGCCCGGGGTGGACGACGCGGTGCCACCGGGCGGCCGGGTCACCGCCGGCACCCCCGTGCTCACCATCGTGGACACCGGCGACCTCGGCCTGCTCGCCGAGGTGGACGAGACCGACGTGCTGCTGGTCCGGGCCGGCCTGTCCGCCTCGGTGGAGTTGGATGCGGTGACCGGCGCGTCGTACGACGCCACGGTCCGCTCGGTTGACGTGCTGCCCACCAGCTCCGCTCGCGGCGGCGTCACCTACCGGGTCCGCCTCGGCCTCGGCGCTGGGCGGCTCGGGGAGGGGGAGCCCGCTCCGACCCCCCGCCCCGGCATGAACGCCGTGGTCCACCTCCGGGTACGTGAGGCGGCCGACGCGGTGGCCGTACCCGCCTCGGCGGTCTTCTCCGCCGACGGGCGGGACACGGTCTGGGTGCTGCGGGACGGCAAGGCCGACCGGGTGCCGGTGACCGTCGGCGTGCAGGGGCAGGACCTGGTGCAGATCGTCAGCGGGGTGCAGGCCGGCGACCGGATCGTGGTGCGCGGCACCGACCGGGTCCAGGACGGCCAGGAACTGAAGTGAGCGCCGGGGTCCCGACCCGGGTGCGCGGCCTGCCCGCCGGGGTGCCGGCGATCGAGGCGGTCGACGTGTCCCGGACGTACCAGCTGGATGGGGTGTCCGTGCCTGCGCTGCGCGGGGTGTCGCTCACCATCGCCCCCGGCGAGTACGTGGCGGTGATCGGGCCGTCCGGCTCCGGCAAGTCCACCCTGATGCACCTGCTCGGCGGGCTGGACCGGCCGACCGGCGGCCGGCTGGTGATCGGGGGCCGGGACGTGGCCAGCCTCGGCGCGCCCGAGCTGGCGGCGTTGCGCAACGAGACCATCGGCTTCGTCTTCCAGGCGTTCCATCTGCTGCCCCGGACGTCGGCGGTGGACAACGTCGCGCTGCCGCTGGTCTATCGCGGGGTCGGGGCGCGGCAGCGGCGGGAACGCGCGGCGGCGGTGCTCGGCCGGGTCGGGCTCGGGCACCGGCTGGAGCACCGGCCCAACCAGCTCTCCGGCGGCGAGCAGCAGCGGGTGGCCATCGCCCGGGCCCTGGTCACCGACCCGGCGGTGCTGCTCGCCGACGAGCCCACCGGCAACCTGGACACCGCCACCGGCGAGGCGGTGCTGGAGCTGCTGGAACGGCTGAACACCGAGTCCGGCGTGGCCCTGGTGATGGTGACGCACGACCAGGAGGTGGCCGCCCGGGCCCGCCGGCGGATCGCCGTACGTGATGGTCGGATCCGGTCCGACACGGTTCATGATCGACCGCTGTCCGGCGGTCCCGGTGGACCTGCGACACTGGACGGCGCTCCCAGCGCGGAGCCCCGGTCCGCGTCCGGAAGCGGCCCGGGGCATCCGTCCGGTGGCTCCAGTGGTACCGCCACCGGAGCCACCGGACGTCTTCCGCGCCGGACGGTGCCCGGGGGTGCCGCGTGAGGATCACCGAGGCCTGGCGGGTGGCGCTGGACGCGCTGCGGGCGAACCGGCTGCGCAGCGCGCTGACCATGCTCGGGGTGATCATCGGGGTCGCCTCGGTGGTGCTGCTGGTGGCCATCGGCACCGGCACCAAGCAGAAGGTCGAGCAGCAGGTGGAGGGGCTCGGTTCCAACCTGCTGCTGGTGGTTCCCGGCCGGATCGAGGTCGGCAACGCCCCGGTGGTCTCGCCGCTGGATCTCAAGGACGTGGACGCGGTCTCCCGGGTGGTGGGCGACCCGGGACGGGTGGCCGTCACCATCGCCTCCGGTGCGACCGTCCGGGCCGGCACCCGCTCCGACTTCGCCACCGTGCAGGGCGTCCTGGAAACCACCCCGGCGGTCTTCACCCGCTCGCTGGCCCGGGGCCGCTACCTCACCGGCGCCGACGTGGACACCAGCCGGCGGGTCGCGGTGCTCGGGGCGTCGGTGGCCCGGGCGCTCTTCCCCGACCGGGACCCGCTCGGCCAGCAGCTCGCGCTGGCCGGGGTCCGGTTCCGGGTGATCGGCGTCTTCGCCCCGCTCGGCCAGAGCCTCGGGGTGGACCGGGACGACGAGGTGCACATCCCGGTGACCGCCGCGCAGCGGCTCTGGGGCACCCAGCGGATCGACGGCATCGCGGTCAAGGCCCCGGACCGGGAGCAGATCGGCGAACTCGGCGACCGGATCGTCGCGGAGTTGTCCCGCCGGCACCCGGACACCGAGTTCAGCGCCGTCACGCAGCAGCAGATCCTCGGTGTGCTCGGCGACATCCTCGGGGTGCTCACCGGCGTACTGGCCGCGATCGCCGGCATCTCGCTGCTGGTCGGCGGAGTGGGGGTCTCCAACATCATGCTCGTCTCGGTACGCGAGCGGACCCGCGAGATCGGCCTGCGCAAGGCGGTCGGCGCCCGGCCCCGGGACATCGGGGTGCAGTTCCTGCTGGAGGCGGTGCTGCTCACCTCGATCGGCGGGTTGACCGGGATGGCGCTGGGCGTGGGCACCGCGCTGCTGGTCGACGCGGTCTCGCCGATCCCGGCGGCGATCACCTGGTGGTCGCTGGCGCTCGCCTTCGGCGTCTCGGCCGCGGTCGGCATCGTCTTCGGCGTGGTTCCGGCCCAGCGGGCCGGTCGGCTCGACCCGGTGGTGGCGCTGCGAGCCGAGTGACGGCCCACCGGGAGCGGGGAGCCGACCCGACCGCACGGCGCGGACCCGCTCACCGGACCGGACGTGGTGCACTTCCGGGTGGAAAACGGCAGGTCAGAAGCGAGGAAGCGGCGAGCGTTCCATGATCAATCGCAGGAAGGGATCGCGCCGGTCACAGCCGTCCCGCTACCGTACTGGTAACACGCGCGTCGCTCGTCGTGGCGGAAGCAACCCGCCCCGGCGGCACGCGCCGGGCATGGGAATGGGTCGGTGAGCCATGGCCGGGTCGCAGTCCGACGCTCGACTGTCGGATGTCAGGTTCCTGACCGTCGCCGAGGTGGCGACGGTCATGCGGGTGTCCAAGATGACGGTCTATCGTCTCGTGCACAGCGGTGAGCTGACCGCGGTCCGGGTCGGTCGATCGTTCCGGGTGCCCGAGCACGCCGTGCACGAGTACCTTCGGGGTGCGTTTCAGGAGACCGCCTGACGCGCCGCCGGCCAGGCCGTCGAGTGCGACGTAACGGGCATCGACGGGGGCGCGTTGGTCCTGCTGACACGCTCCGGCTACCCTGGACCCCGATCGTGACCGCATGCCGGTGCACCCTGCCCACCACGCTGGTCCGGTCCGTTGTCCGCAAGCGGTCACCGACGCCACCCGTGGTGGTGTCGCCCGGTCCGCCCCGCATGTTGCATCGAAAGGCTGTCGTATGGGCTCGGTGGTCAAGAAGCGCCGCAAGCGCATGGCTAAGAAGAAGCACCGCAAGCTGCTGCGCAAGACCCGCGTCCAGCGTCGCCGTCTCGGCAAGTGACCGGGGCCGGGCTGCGGCCCGGCACCCGGCAACACTTGCCAACAGTCGACCGTCGGAGGCTCAGGTGATCAGGCCGTGGATGTCCCGGCTCGATCCCGCCTGCCGGGCAAGGCGCGCGACATGACCCCCGGTGGCACCCCCGGTGCTCCGGGGGTCGTCGTCGTGACCGGGGTCGGACGCTACCTCGGCGCGCACGTCGCCGCTCGGCTCGCCGCCGACCCGCGCATCGAACGCGTCATCGGGGTCGACCCCGCGGCCCCCGTCGCCGAACTCACCGACCTGCTGGACGGGGTCGAGCGGATCCGCCTCGACCTCGACTCGCTCAGCGCCCTGCTCATCGACCTCGACGTCGACGCGGTGGTGCACCTGGCGCTGGTCAGCGCGCCCGATCCGCAGCACGGCGGCCGGTCGGCGATGAAGGAACAGAACGTCATCGGCACCATGCAGCTGCTCGCCGCCTGCCAACGGGCGCCACGGCTGCGCAAGCTGGTGGTCCGGTCCTCGACCGCCGCGTACGGGGTCTCGTTCCGCGACCCCGCCGTATTCACCGAGGAGACCGAGCCGCGCGAGGTGCCGCGCGGCGGATTCGGCCGCGACATCCTCGACATCGAGGGGTACGTCCGCGGGTTCCGGCGCCGCCGTCCCGACGTCACCGCGACTGTGCTGCGCTTCGCGCCGTTCATCGGCTCGACCGCGGACACCACGCTCACCCGCTACTTCTCCCAGCCGGTGGTGCCCACCGTCTTCGGCCGGGATCCCCGCCTCCAGTTCGTCCACTTCGACGACGCCCTGGAGGTGCTGCACCGTTCGGTCGCCGAGGACCACCCGGGGACGTACAACGTCGCCGGGCCGGGCGTGCTCTCCCTGTCGCAGGCGATCCGCCGGGCGGGCCGGGTGGCCGTACCGGTGCTGGAGCCGGGGATGTCCGGGGCCGCCGCGATCGCCCGCACCCTGGGCTTCGGCCGGTACGGGCTGGACCAGGTCGACCTCTTCGTGCACGGCCGGGTGGTGGACACCACGAGGCTGGAACGCGAGTTCGGCTTCACGCCCCGCTCGACCGCCGCCGCCTTCGAGGACTTCATCCGGGCGCACCACGGCGGCGTGGTGGTGACCCGGGACCAGCTCGCCGCGGCCGAGGCGCTGGTGCTGGAGGGCATCCGGCAGGCCCGGGCCGCCGTCCGGGAGCGGCCGTGAGCGGGGCGGAGGAGCGGGGCGAGGCCCGCTACGACGTACCGCTGACCGTGCGCGGACCGGACGCGGAGCCGGCGCGGCGCAACGGTCACCGGCGCACGACGGCGCCCGTCGCCGACCCGGCGCCGGCCGGCAGCCCGTCGCCGACCGGCGAGCCGGACACCTCGCTTGACGAGCCGGACACGTCCGCCGACGGGCCGGCGGTGGTGGTGGAAGGCGAGTCGTCGGCCGGCGTCCCGGTCGCGCCGCCCGGGCCGGCGGTGGCGGATCGGCCCGGCGACCACTGGGACCGCAAGGTCGCCAACGGTCTCACCTTTCTGCGGCGGCGGCTCTCCGGCGACTACGAGGTGGACGAGTTCGGCTTCGACCCGGAGCTGACCGACGCGGTCTTCCACCCGCTGGTCCGGCTGCTCTACCGGGACTGGTTCCGCACCGAGGTCAGCGGCGTGGAGCACGTGCCGGAGTCCGGGCCCGGCCTGGTGGTCGGCAACCACGCCGGCACGGTGGCACTGGACGCGCTGGTGCTCGGCACCGCACTGCACGACCAGCACCCGACGCACCGCTACCTGCGGCTGCTCGGTGCCGACCTGGTCTTCCGGATGCCGGTGGTCTCCGAGATCGCCCGCAAGACCGGCGGGACGGTGGCCTGCAACCCGGACGCGGAACGGCTGCTCGGCAACGGTGAGCTGGTCGGCGTCTTCCCGGAGGGGTTCAAGGGGGTCGGCAAGCTCTACGCCGATCGTTACAAGCTCCAGCGGTTCGGCCGGGGTGGCTTCGTCTCGGCGGCGCTGCGTACCGGCACGCCGATCGTGCCGGTGGCGATCGTCGGCGGCGAGGAGACCTATCCGATGCTCGCCGACATCAAGCCGCTCGCCCGGCTGCTCAAGCTGCCCTACTTCCCGATCACGCCGACGTTCCCCTGGCTGGGGCCGCTGGGCATGTTGCCGCTCCCGAGCAAGTGGCTGATCGAGTTCTGTCCACCGATCCCCACCGCGCACCTGCGCGACTCGGCGGACGACCCGCTGGTCGTGTTCAACCTCGCCGACCAGGTGCGGGAGACAATCCAGCAGACGCTGCACAAGCTGCTCGAACGCCGCCCCGACCCGTTCGGCCCCTGACCACCCCGACCCGGACGGGCCGGCCCTGCCCGGGCGTGTCAAGATCCGCGCGGCTTCGCCGAAGTTGCTGCCTGCCCAGCGGCGGGAGGTGGCGGTTCCCCCGAAGTCGCCGGCCTGTGGTCAGGTGCGGGGGCAGGATCAGTCAGCGCGGTGGCGGCGGCGGTGCAACGCCAGGCCGGCGGTGACCGCGCCGGCGAGCAGCCCGGCGGCGGCCGTCGACGGCACCGCGATCTTGACCGCCCGGCGTCCGGTGCGGAAGTCCCGCACGTCCCAGCCGCGCCGGCGGGCCTGCAGCAACAGCGCCGGATCGGGGTTGATCGCCACCGGGTGACCCACGACCGAGAGCATCGGCAGGTCGTTGACGGAGTCGCTGTAGGCCGCGCAGTGCTCCAGGTCCAGCCCCTCGAGCGCGGCGAGCCGGGTCACCGCCTCGGCCTTGGCCGGCCCGTGCATGAGATCGCCGACCAGCCGGCCGGTGTACGTCCCGTCGACCACCTCGGCGACGGTGCCGATCGCCCCGGTCAGCCCGAGCCGGACCGCGATGACCCGGCCGATCTCGACCGGGGCGGCGCTGACCAGCCACACCCGCTGCCCCGCGTCCAGGTGCCGCTGCGCCAGCCGGCGGGTGCCGGCCCAGATTCGCGGCGCCATCAGCTCGTCGAAGATCTCCTCCGCGAGCCGTTCCACGTCGTCGACCCGCCAGCCGTGGATGAAGGCGAGCGCGGCCTCCTTGGCCTGCGACACGTCCCCGGCGCGCTCGGTGGCGAACAGCCGGAACCTCGCCTGCTGCCAGGCGAACCTGGCCAGGTCGCCAGTGGTGAAGTATTTCCGGGCGGCCAGCCCGCGGGCGAACCAGTAGATCGACGCACCCTGCATCATCGTGTTGTCCACGTCGAAGAAGGCCGCGGCGGTGGTGGGGTCGGTCGGCGGGGCCGCCAAGGGCGCCTCCGGAGCCTCCGGCGAGGCACCGGTGTGGCCCTGGGCGGCGGTGCCGGCCGTTGCCTTCCGGGTCCGGGCCATCGCGACCTCCTCCCCTCGACGTCCCCGCTGTCGAGCCTATCCGGGGGGTGCGACGGGCGGATGGCCACGGCCGACGGTGTGGCGTGGACGGCAGGACTCCCGTGCGGACCGGGGCCCGGCGGGCGGTCAGCGGTCGGCGGGACAGATGTCCGGAGCCGGGCCGAGCGCGTCGCTGGCCACCGGTGCCGGCAGCCCGCAGGCGAGCGCGGCGCGGATCCCGTCGGCGCGGCGGCCGACGTCGTCGAGCAGGTCCAGCGACCGGTGCGTACGGTCCCGCTCGACGTGGTCCACCCGGTCCAGCAACCCGGTGACCGCGCGCCGCTGGCCGGTGACGAACGCGTCGATCGCGTTCAGCCCCGTCACGTCGGCCCGCTGCACGGCCACTGTGGTCAGCAGGCGTACGCCCTGCCGGGTGTCGGCGTCCATGTCGTCCAGGACGGTGCTGAACCCGACCCGGTCGGCACGGACCGTGGCCGCCTCGTCGAGCCGGGTCCGGGCGAAGTCGAGGAAGAGCTGGCCGCGACTCACGTCCGAGCTGGCCAGGGCGAGCTGGGCCCGTTCGGTGGAGCGCTTCATGCCGTAGAGGGCATCGCCGGGCAGCGCGTTCTCGCTGGCGGCGGAGATGCCGGAGAGGGCGATCGCGCCGGCGGCCACCCCGACCAGGATCGCACCCCGGGCGCGGACCCGTCGGCCGGTCGCGGCCGGCAGCAACGACCCGCGTGTGCCGGTGCCCGCCTGGGCGGTCGCCGGTTGCGCCGGGGCTCCGGCCCCCTCCCGCTCGGCGGTGGCGACCAACATCGCGCGCAGGCCGGTGCGGAATTCCGTGTCGACCTCGACGGCCGGTGGGTCGGCCGAGAGCCGCCGGCTCACCGCGACGAGCGCGGCGAGTTCGTCGTCGGACCGGGAACGGACATGGTGCCGTCGGCCGCCGTTAGCCTCGTCGAGGAGCTGTGCGAAGCGCTCGGCACGCCGACGGGAGAAGAGGTCTCTGTCCACCGCAGGCACCCCCTCTCGCTGGTCACGGCCTCCTCGGCCGTCGTCGTCACCAGCGACCGGTGGCAGCATGACGCCGACGGCCGACCGGAACGATCGACCGTGCCCGCCGGACCGGGTGGCCCGGGGGACGCCGGGACAACCACTGGTCGCACCCGGAGAAACGGGCCGCGCCGGTCGGCGGTTACGGGGGCGGCGACCGCTAATCACAAAGAGTGATCGCCGTCACTACTGTGGAGGGGCGCGCACGGTCCACACCCGACGGACCGCCGGGCGGGTGCCGATGAGTTGGGGATCAGGGCTGGAAACCGTCGGGCAGCAACCGGGCCAGGGCCCGGACCGCCCGGTACTGCAACGCCTTGATGGCGCCCTCGTTCTTGCCCATCGCGCGGGCCGTCTCGGCGACCGAGAAGCCCTGCAGGAAGCGGAGCACGATGCACTCGTGCTGCTCCGGGTTGAGCTGCTTGACCGCGGTGAGCAGCGCGACGTTGGTGATGTGCTCGACCACCGCCGCCTCCGGGCTGCCCTCGGGCCCCCGGTCCTCCCGATCGGCGTCGAGCACGTCGCCGGTGGTGACCTCCAGCCGGTACCGCCCCGACTTGAAGTGGTCGGCGACCAGGTTGCGGGCGATGGTCACCAGCCAGGCGCCCAGGTCCCGCCCCTGCCAGGTGAAGCTGCCGATCCGCTTGAGCGCCCGGAGGAAGGTGTCGGAGGTGAGGTCCTCGGCGAGCTGCCGGTTGCCGACCCGGAAGTAGACGAAGCGGAAGACCGTGTCGACGTACCGGTCGTAGATCAGGCCGAACGCCTCGGCCTCGCCGGCCTGCGCCCGCTCGACCAGCGCCCACACCTCGGTCGCCGGGTCGGACGGATCGGGGCGGCTCGGGTAGCCGGTGGCCGGGGCCGCGGCGGCGGGCACCACCGGCAGGATCGCGGTGTCGGCGGCCGGCGAGACGGCTGGCAGTACGGCGGTCTCGGCGGCCGACGGGTCGGCGGTCATCGTGCCGTCGGCCACCCGCCTGCCCTGCGCCGGCATGACCGGCCGGGCCGGGGCGTTGAGCCGGTTGGTGGCGGGCTTCGCGTTGCCGCCGGGCACCGCGGGACGCGGCTGCGCCTCGTTGTGGTGCGAGCGGTTGCGGCCCCGTCGCGTCCCCTCGCCACCCCGGCCCGCGAGACCCCGCAGCTCCTCGGCGGAGGCGCGCGACTCCAGCCGCTCGTTCACCGGTGTCCGCTGGGTCGGGCTGGTCACCCCGGCCGGCCGTTCCGCGTAACCGAACGTGGTCACAGCGCCTCCCCGATCCACGCGGGGCACGGCCGTCCCGGTGTCGCGGCGGGACGGCGTAAGCCCCGGCCGGGCAGAGCCGTTCCGGGACGTGCCGACGGGCGGCAGATCCCCTTGAGGTGCTGGTCCAATGCGCTCACGGGCACGGGGGCCTCCTCGGGCTGAGGGGTGTCGACTCACGGCAAATGGGGTGAGCCGACCCGAGTGATGATAGGGCCAACGTCACCCACGCGTGGCAAGTCCGTTACACAGAGCGGAAGTATTTCTCGTCGTTTCGTGTCCATGGCGGACCGGTTGTCCGTCGTGTGCGGTTGACTTTCACGTCGGAGTTGGGTCTTGAGTGGAAACTCCTGGTCGGAGCGATTTGCGTAGCGCCTTCGGCGTGTCGCGATGCCTGCCCCGCGCGCCGGTGACGGTGGAGAGGTCGCTCGGGTGCTGTGCGCGTAACCTGGCCCGGGTCAGGCCGCCGACCCGGATCCGCACGGAGGTACCCGATGTCCAGTGACCCCCGACTCATCCTGATCACCCGGCCCGGCTGCCACCTGTGCGAGGACGCGAAGGCGGCGCTCGACCGGGTGGTGGCCGTCACCGGTGACCGCTGGATCGAGAAGGACGTCACCGACGACATCGAGCTGGAGCGCGAGTACGGCGACCGGTTGCCGGTGGTGCTGCTCGACGGCAAGGAGCACGGCTACTGGCGGGTGGAGGAGCAGCGGCTGCTGCGGGACCTGACCACGCCGCAGCTCTGACCGGCCCCTTACAGTGCAGCGATGACCACTGCGCGACGCCACCTGGTGTGGGACTGGAACGGCACCCTGCTCGACGACCTCGACCTGGTGGTCCAGGCCACCAACGTGGCCTTCGCCAGCGCCGGCGGTCCGGTGGTCAGCGCCGGCGAGCACCGGGTACGGTTCCGCCGGCCGATCGCCGACTACTACGCCGAGATGCTCGGCCGGGCGATCGACGAGGAGTCGTTCGGCCAGCTCGACCGGATCTTTCACGACGCGTACCGGGCCGGGCTGACCAGCTGTGCCCTGGCCGCCGACGCGACCGCCGCGATCGGCTCCTGGCCGGGCAGCCAGTCGCTGCTGTCCATGTGGTTCCACGACGAGCTGGTCCCGACCGTCCGCACGTACGGGCTGACCCCGCACTTCAGCCGGGTGGACGGGCTGCGGGCCGCGGTGGGCGGCGGGCACAAGGCCGAATGGCTGGCCAAGCACCTGGCCGAGCTGGGGCTCGGCGGCCACGAGGTGGTGCTGATCGGCGACTCGTTGGACGACGCCGACGCCGCCGGATCGGTCGGCGCCCCCTGCGTCCTCTACACCGGCGGGCTGTCCGACCCCACCCGCCTCCGCAACTCCGGCCACCCCGTCGCCGACACCCTCACCGCCGCCGTAACCCTCGCCCGCACCCTCCCCTGACACCGACGCGGTTGCCGCCCAGCTGTTGACCAAGAGATTTGCGTCGAGGATTCGCGTGAACCAGACGCAAACCTCTTGATCAACGCACTAGGACGGGGCGCGGAGGTGGGTCAGGACGGCCAGGACTCGGCGGTGGTGGGTCGTGGCGTCCTGGGGGAGGTCCAGCTTGGTGAAGATGTTGCGGACGTGTTTCTCGACGGCGCCGTCGCTGACCACCAGGGCTTTGGCGATGGCGGTGTTCGAGCGGCCCTCGGCCATCAGGGCCAGCACCTCGCGTTCGCGCGGGGTCAGGGCGACGAGCGGGTCGTCTCGGCGGCGGCGGACCAGCAGCTGGCTGATCACCTCCGGGTCGAGCACCGTGCCGCCGGCGGCCACCCGGTCCAGCGCGTCCAGGAACTCGTCGATCGCGGCCACCCGGTCCTTCAGCAGGTAGCCGATCCCGCCCCCGCCGGCCCCGCCGGTGGTGGCCAGCAGGTCGTCCGCGTACGACACCTCGACGTACTGGGAGAGCACCAGGACCGGCGTACGCGGCACCCGCCGGCGGGCCTCCACCGCGGCCCGCAGCCCCTCGTCGGTGTGCGAGGGCGGCATCCGGACGTCCACCACCGACACGTCCGGCCGGTGCGCCACCACCGCCTCGACCAGGGCGTCTCCGTCCCCGACGGCCGCCAGCACCTCGTGTCCCGACTCGGTCAGCAGCCGGACCAGCCCCTCCCGGAGCAGTACGGCGTCGTCCGCGATCACTACCCGCATGGCTCCGGTGTCTACCATGTCCCCGCCCTTTTCGGCCGGTCCGGCCCGACCGGCCAGGGGGAACCGGCCGTACGGAGGGCGTGCGCCGGTCGGCTCACCGGGGCAGCTCGGCGTGTACCACGGTGGGTCCGCCGGCCGGGCTGGTCACGTCCAGGGTGCCGCCGATGGCGTGTACCCGGTCGGCGATGCCGTTCAGGCCGTGCCCCTTGGCGAGGTGGGCCCCGCCGACCCCGTCGTCCCACACGGTGATGTCCAGCCGGCCGACCCGGGGGGCGACCAGCACCTGGCACGTCCCGGCCGCGCTGTGCTTGGCGACGTTCGTCAGCGCCTCGGCCACCACGAAGTACGCGGTGCTCTCCACCGCCGGGTCCAGCCGTCCGGTGGCCGTACCCAGGTCGTCGTCGACCTGCAGCTCGGTGGGGACCAGGGCGCGGGCGGCGAGGGCGGCCAGCGCGCTGGGCAGCCCCCGGTCGACCAGGATCGGCGGCGCGATGCCCCGGGACAGGGCGCGCAGTTCGTCGAGGGTCTCCCGGGTCTGGGTGACCGCCTCGTCCAGGGTCTGCCGGGCGGCCTCCGGGTCGGCGGCGAGCTGCTGGCGGGCCCGGCCGAGGTCCATGGCGAGGCGGACCAGACGCTGCTGCGGTCCGTCGTGGATGTCGCGCTCGAGCCGGCGCAGCGCGGACGCCTCGGCGGAGGCGGCGGCCCGCTTCTGCTCCTCCAGCGTGGTGATCCGCTGGCGCATCTCCGCCACCCCGGTCAGCAGCAGGCGGGCCAGGCCGGCCTGGAGCCGGGCACAGCCCCGGGCCACCAGCGGCAGGCTGAGCAGGCAGAA
This sequence comes from Micromonospora sp. NPDC093277, assembly GCF_044765245.1. Taxonomy (NCBI): domain Bacteria; kingdom Bacillati; phylum Actinomycetota; class Actinomycetes; order Micromonosporales; family Micromonosporaceae; genus Micromonospora; species Micromonospora sp. NPDC093277. The sequence goes on along the minus strand of NZ_JBIWJO010000007.1, from coordinate 321,121 downwards.
CAGGCCGATCGCGGTGTTCAGGGCGATCCGTGCTCCGGCGCCGTCGCCCATCCCGAGGAGCTCGCTCAGGTCCTGGTCGCCCGGGCCACGCGGGATCGCCCAGTCGTAGGTGAAGTAGAGGGTGCCGGTGATCGCCAACGCCCACCAGACCAGCAGCACCACGAAGGTGGGCAGCGTCACCAACAGCTTGAGGAACGCGTGCAGCAGGTCGAGCCAGGACTGCGGGTCGCGCAGCGGCACCAGGAGGCGGCGCCAGTAGCCCGACCTCGGCCGGGGCGTCAGGTAGGTGGGTCGGACCCGGGGCTGGCGGAGCACGGCGGGCAGCCGGAACCGTTCGAGATCGGCGAGCAGGCGGGCCGCGTACAGGGTGCCGGCGAGGACGGGCAGGCCGAGCGTGGTGACCAGCAGCCCGGCGGTGAGTGAGATGCCGGTCACGGCCAGCACGAAGCCGACTATCGCCAGCGGCAGGCTGGCCAGCACGTAGCCGGAGTCGCGCATCAGCTGTCCGGCGAGGCCGGGGACCCGGGTGGTGGGAGGGGGCGAGGTGGCCAGCGGTGTGGCTGTCATGCCCCGAGGCTATGGCTCCGCGGCCTGCTCAACCCATCCCGCGGCCCGGCCTCTCCTGGGTGGGGTTCTCCCTACCCCGGGGCCGGACCTGCGCGCCGGCTTTCGTGACACGCCGCGTCCGGGCGCGCGCGATTGGTCAGAGAAGTCGGGATTGAGCAATAATGCCGATCGGCGCGGTTGGCGCGCGGTTTATCGATCTTGCGGGATGGAGGGGCAGGTGGCGGCGCGTCGCGGGCCAGCAAGATCGCGATTTGTGCACCTCTTCACAAGCGCCTACTCTGTAGTTCCGACGCGCCCTGCTAGCACAACCGCCAACCTCGGTTGCCAGCGGGAGTCCCGAAACGGCCGGCCTACGACGCTGGTCGAGGATCGCACCGCACGGAGTCTCATGAGTCAGCACCGTCACCCTGGCGCGCCCGGTCGCGCCGGTGCCGTACCGGCGCTACCGGACCTGCCCGAGGCGACCGTCGCGCGGCTCCCCGAATATCTCCGCGCCCTGCACGCCCTCGCCGACGGCGGTGATGAGACGGTCTCCAGCGAGGGGCTGGCCAACGCCGCCGGCGTCAACTCGGCGAAGCTCCGCAAGGACCTCTCCCACCTCGGCTCGTACGGGACCCGTGGTGTCGGCTACGACGTCGCCCTGCTGATCAACCAGATCGAGTCGGTGCTCGGGCTCACCCAGCGCCGGTCGGTCGCCCTGGTCGGCGTGGGTAACCTCGGTCACGCCCTGGCCGGCTACGACGGCTTCGCCAGCCGCGGCTTCCGGATCGCCGCGCTCTTCGACGCGGACCCGTCCCGGATCACCGAGGAGATCAACGGGCTGGTCGTCCGGCACATCGACGAGCTGCCCCGGGTGGCGGCCGACGAGTCGATCTCGATCGGCGTGATCGCCACCCCGGCCTCGGCCGCCCAGGCGGTGGCCGACCAGCTCGTCGCTGTCGGCGTGACGAGCATCCTCAACTTCGCTCCGTGCGTACTCTCGGTTCCGGAGGGGGTCGACGTGCGCAAGGTCGACCTCGCGATCGAGCTGCAGATCCTGTCCTTCCACGAGCACCGTAAGGCGTCGCTGACCGCGATCCCCGCCGCCGGCGGGTCCGCCCTCACCGCTCTGCCGGGCGGACTCGCGGCCACCGACACCCAGGAGGCGATCGGCACGTGAAACTGCTCGTCGTCGGCGCGTCCTACCGCACCGCCCCGGTTGCCACGCTGGAGCGCCTGGTCGTCCCGCCCGCAGACATCACCCGCACCCTGGACCGGCTGGTCGCCCAGCCCTACGTCGCCGAGGCCGTGCTCGTCTCCACCTGCAACCGGGTGGAGGTCTACGCCGCCGTGTCCGGTTTCCACGGCGGCCTCGGCGACATCTGCGCGGTCCTGGCCGAGCAGGCCGGCGCCCCGCCGACGGCGCTCGCCAACCACCTCTACGTGCACTACGACGCCGCCGCCGTCGACCACGCCTTCCGGGTCGCCACCGGGCTGGACTCGATGGTGGTCGGCGAGGCGCAGATCCTCGGTCAGCTCCGCGACGCCTACCACTCCGCCAGCGGCGCCGACTCCGCCGGCCGGCTGCTGCACGAGCTGATGCAGCAGGCGCTGCGGGTGGGCAAGCGCGCGCACGCCGAGACCAACATCGACCGGGCCGGTCAGAGCGTGGTCACCGCCGCCCTGGACCTGGCCGCCGATCTGCTCGACGGTGACCTGGCCGGTCGGCCCGCCATGGTGGTGGGCGCCGGCGCGATGGGCTCGCTCGGCGTGGCCACCCTCTCCCGGCTGGGCGCCGGGCCGCTCACCGTCACCAACCGCGGCGCGGACCGGGCCGTCCGGCTGGCCGAATCGTACGGCGCGAACGCCGTGCCGATGGCCGAGCTGGTCGACGCTCTCTCCACAGTGGACATCGTAGTGGCCGCCACCGCCGCCACGGAACCGGTCCTCACCCACGACGTGGTGGCCCGGGCGCTGGCCCGGCGGGACGCCGACCGGGGCCCGCTGGTCCTGCTCGACCTGGCCGTCCCGCGCGACGTCGAGACGGGGGTCGCCGAGCTGCCCGGCGTCGAGGTGATCGACATCGACCGGATGGCCGCGATCCTCGCCGACGGCTCCGCCGCCGCCGACGCCGCCGAGGTGACCCGGATCGTCGCCGGCGAGGTCGAGGCGTTCCTCAGCTGGCTGCGCGGCGCCGACGTGGCCCCCACCGTGGCCGCCCTGCGCGGGCGGGCCGACGACCTGGTCACCGCCGAGCTGCGCCGGCTCGCCCAGCGCCGCCCCGACTTCACCGACGACCAGCGCGCCGAGGTGGCCCGCACCGTGCACCGGGTGGTGCAGCGGCTGCTGCACCAGCCGACCGTACGGGTCCGCCAGCTCGCCGCCGAGCCCGGCGGCGACCAGTACGCGGCCCTGCTGCGGGAGCTGTTCGACCTGGAGGTGCCACAGACCTCCCCGGTCGGCACCGTGCCCGACGTGATGGAAGCGGAGATCATCGTGCCGGCTGACACCACCCCGCCCACCGGAGGTGTGCGATGACCGCCCCCCTGCGCCTCGGTACCCGAGGCAGCGCTCTGGCGATGGCCCAGTCCGGCCACGTCGCCGCGGCCCTCACCGCGGCCACCGGCCGCGAGGTCGAGCTGGTCGAGGTGCTGACCGCCGGGGACCGTTCGGCGGCCCCGGTGCACCGGCTCGGCGTCGGCGTCTTCGTCTCCGCGCTGCGGGACGAGCTGACCGCCGGCACCATCGACTTCGCCGTGCACTCGTACAAGGACCTGCCCACGGGAGACGCCCACGGCCTGCACGTGGCAGCGGTGCCGACCCGGCAGGACCCGCGCGACGCGCTGGTCACCCGGGACGGCCGTACGCTCGCCGAGCTGCCGCCCGGCGCCCGGGTCGGCACCGGCGCGCTGCGCCGCATCGCCCAGCTGCACGCGCTCGGGATGCAGCTGGAGGTCACCCCGATCCGGGGCAACGTGGACACCCGCCTCGGCCGGGTGCTCGGCCCGGACGCCGACCTCGACGCCGTCGTCCTGGCCCGGGCCGGTCTCGCCCGGCTCGACCGGACCGAGGTGATCACCGAGACGCTCGATCCGATGCTCATGCTGCCCGCGCCCGCCCAGGGTGCGCTGGCGGTGGAGTGCCGGATCGACGATCAGGACCTGGTCGAGCTGCTCGCGGTGCTCGACCACGCACCGTCCCGCGCCGCGATCACCGCGGAGCGGGCACTGCTGGCCACCCTGGAGGCCGGCTGCAGCGCGCCCGTCGCCGCCTACGGCGTCATCGCCGAAGGCGAGCCGACCGGCGAGGGCGATGTTGTCCAGGAGATCTACCTGCGCGGGGCGGTGATCAGCCCGGACGGTACCCGCGACCTCCGGCTGTCCCGCACCGGAACGCCCGCCGACGCGGCGGAGATCGGTAAGGCACTCGCCGCCGAACTCCTCGAACTCGGCGCCGACTCGATCCTCGGCCAAGAAGGACACGCCGGCCCGGGGACCCAGCAATTTGGGAGCACAGAATGACCCGCACCCGTAAGCCCGTAGGCCGTATCGCGTTCGTCGGGGCCGGTCCCGGCGACCCGGGCCTGCTGACCCGCCGGGCGCATGACGCCCTGGTCGACGCCGACCAGGTGGTGTACGACCGGGGAATCCCCGAGTCGCTGCTCGACCACGTGCGCGCGCAGGCCAAGTCCGACACCCAGTTCAGCCCGGCCGAGGGCGTGCCGGGGGACGTGGCGAAGGTGCTGATCTCCGCGGCCCGCTCCGGGCTGAACGCGGTGCACCTGGTCGCCGGTGACCCGTTCGGCCACGACTCGGTGGTCAAGGAGGTGCAGGCGGTGGCGCGTACCGCCGCGCACTTCGAGGTGGTCCCGGGCGTCGGCCAGGCCGAGGGGGTGGCCACCTACGCGGGTGTGCCGCTGCCGGGGGTGCGGACCGCCGCCGACGTCGAGGACGTCACCACGCTGGACTTCGAAGCGCTGGCCGCGGCCATCAACCGGGGCTCCCTGGCCCTGGCCGTGGACGCCGGCGACCTGGCCGCGATCCGGGACGGCCTGCTGTCCGCCGGGATGGACGGCACCACCGCTGTCGGGGTGACCGGCGACGGCACCGGCGAGACGCAGTACACCACCACGTCGACCGTGGACTCCTTCGTCGCGGCGGCGCTCGGCTTCACCGGCCGGGTCGTGCTCACCATCGGTGCGGGCGTCTCCGAACGCGACAAGCTGAGCTGGTGGGAGAACCGGCCGCTGTACGGCTGGAAGGTGCTCGTGCCCCGCACCAAGGAGCAGGCCGGCGTGATGAGTGCCCGGCTCCGGGCGTACGGGGCGATCCCGTGCGAGGTGCCGACCATCGCGGTCGAGCCGCCGCGTACCCCAGCCCAGATGGAGCGGGCGATCAAGGGCCTGGTCGACGGCCGGTACGCCTGGGTGGTCTTCACCTCGGTGAACGCGGTGCGGGCCGTCTGGGAGAAGTTCGCCGAGCACGGCCTCGACGCCCGCCACTTCGGCGGCGTGAAGATCGCCTGCATCGGCGAGGCCACCGCGGACGCGGTCCGGGCGTTCGGCATCCAGCCGGAGCTGGTGCCCTCCGGCGAGCAGACGTCGGAGGGCCTGCTGGCCGAGTTCTCGCCGCACGACGAGATCCTCGACCCGGTCGGCCGGGTGCTGCTGCCGCGTGCCGACATCGCCACCGAGACCCTGGCCGCCGGGCTCACCGAGCGGGGCTGGGAGGTCGACGACGTGACCGCGTACCGGACCGTGCGGGCCGCCCCGCCACCGGCCGAGATCCGCGACGCCATCAAGTCGGGCGGGTTCGACGCGGTGCTCTTCACCTCGTCCTCCACGGTCCGGAACCTGGTCGGTATCGCCGGGAAGCCGCACGCGCGTACCGTTGTTGCCGTCATCGGGCCCAAGACGGCGGAGACGGCGACGGAGTTCGGCCTGCGGGTCGACGTGCAGCCGCCGCACGCCTCGGTGCCCGACCTGGTGGAGGCGCTCGCCGCCTACGCCGTCGAGCTGCGCGAGAAGCTGGCCGCCATGCCGGCCAAGCAGCGCCGCGGCTCGAAGGTGCAGGGGCCGACCGCGTTGAGGTTCCGGTAGTCGTAGGGAGATTCCCATGCCGTACCCCGAGATCCGGCCCCGTCGCCTGCGCCGCAACGCGGCCATGCGGCGGCTGGTCTCCGAGACCCGCGTCGACCCGGCCGAGCTGGTCCTGCCGATGTTCGTCAAGGAGGGGCTGACCGAGCCGCGGGCCGTCGCGTCGCTGCCGGGGGTGCTCCAGCACTCCCGGGACTCGCTGCGCAAGGCCGCCGTCGAAGCGGTCCAGGCCGGGGTCGGCGGGATCATGCTGTTCGGGGTACCGGCGTCGCGCGACGAGTCCGGGTCGGGTGGCCTCGACCCGGACGGCATCCTCAACGTCGCGATCCGGGACGTCGTCGCCGAAGTGGGCGACGCCTCCGTGGTGATGAGCGACCTCTGCCTGGACGAATTCACCTCGCACGGGCACTGCGGGCTGCTCACCCCGGACGGCACGGTGGACAACGACGCCACGCTGGAGGCGTACGGCCGGATGGCGGTCGCCCAGGCCGACGCCGGGGTTCACGTGGTCGGGCCGTCCGGGATGATGGACGGCCAGGTCGGCGTGACCCGCCGGGCTCTGGACGCGGCCGGCCACCAGGACGTGGCGGTGCTCGCGTACGCGGTCAAGTACGCCTCCGCCTTCTTCGGCCCGTTCCGGGACGCCGTCGAGTCGGCGCTGGAGGGTGACCGGCGCACCTACCAGCAGGACCCGGCGAACCTGCGAGAGTCGCTGCGCGAGGTCGAGCTGGACGTGGCCGAGGGCGCCGACATGGTGATGGTCAAGCCGGCCCTGCCGTACCTCGACGTGGTGTCGGCGGTCCGGGCCGCGGTGAACGTCCCGGTCGCCGCCTACCAGGTCTCCGGGGAGTACGCGATGGTCGAGGCGGCCGCCGCGAACGGCTGGATCGACCGGGAACGGGTGATCCTGGAGGCGCTCACCTCGATCCGCCGGGCCGGCGCGCAGATCATCCTCACCTACTGGGCGGTCGAGGCCGCCCAGTTGCTTCGCCAGCGTTACTGACCGGCGGCCCAACGGATCCCCGGGCGCCTGGCCGGTGTCCTGACAGTGGACACCCACGATCCCGTGGGCGGACCCTGGTCAGGGAGGCGCGAGATGGGTGCATGGCGGAGGCTGGCGCTCGGGTCGGCGGTGGTCCTGGCGGCGGGGTGCACGACGACGCCCTCCGCGACGCCGGACACCCCCACCGGCGCGAGCGCGGCGACCGGGTGCGGGTCGCGGATCGAGACGGAGGCCCTGCCCGACTGGGCGGACGCCGGGTTCAGCGGGGACACCCGGGTCCCGCACGTCTTCGGCGCGAAGGGCGAGATCGTCGCGGTGCTGTTCGGCCATCCGCTGACGGCGGACCGGCAGGACGGCGCCAACAACAAGATCCTCTGGGTTGCCCGGCGCGCCTCGACGCCGGCCGATCCGGCGGCGTCGGCCGATCTGGTGATCACCGCGTTCCTGGACGGCACCGACACCCGGGTGAGCCGGGAGGTCACCGGCGGACCGGGCCCGTCGATCATCGACCTGCCGCGGTCCGGCTGCTGGCATCTCGACCTGCGCTGGTCCGGGCGCACCGACACGATGGATCTCGTCTATGCCGACGGCCGGGCCACGGCGAGCGGCACCTGAACCGGGGGCATCGGCGGTGGAGCCGGCCGCGCCCGTGCGGACCGGGCGTCAGGCCAGGCCCAGCCAGCCGAGGCTGACCAGACCGGCGACCAGGCAGTAGACGCTGAACGGCGTGAGGGTGCGGGTCTCGAAGTAGCGGGTCAGGAACTTGACCGCGGCGTACGCGGAGAGGCCGGCCGCGACGCTGCCGGCCAGCACCTGCCCGCGGATGCCGGCGCCAAGGTCCCCGAACAGGTCGGGCAGCTTGAGCACCCCGGCGGCCAGGATCACCGGGGTGGCCAGCAGGAAGGAGAACCGGGCCGCGTCCTCGTGGGTCAGCCCACGCAGCAGGCCGGCGGCCATCGTCACGCCGGAGCGGCTGATCCCGGGCAGCAGGGCGAGGATCTGGGCGCTGCCGACCAGCACCGCCCCGCGGATGCTGCCGGCCGCCAGCCGGTGGTCCGACGCCAGGTCGACGGCGGCCTGCGACCCGGCGGGTCCGCCGACCGCCGCCGAGGCGTACGTGGTGGCGTCACCGTCGGGGCCCACCAGCACCGGCACCGGGTCCCCGGCCCGGGCACCCGCCGGCTCCGCCCGGGCGGCCCGCCGGCGCAGCTGTTCGGCGCCGAACAGCAACAGCCCGTTGATGGTCAGGAACGCCGCGGCGGGCATCGGCCGGCCGAGCACCGTACGGAAGGTGTGCTCCAGCGCCAGTCCGGCCAACCCGACCGGGATCGTCGCCAAGATGATCATCCAGGCCAACCGTTCGTCCGGACCGGCGACCCTGCGGTGGCGCACGGAGGTGACGAAACCGCGGATGATCCGTACCCAGTCGCGCCAGAAGAAGACCAGCAGGGCCAGGGCCGTCGCCACGTGCAGCCCGACGACGAACGCCAGGTACGGCGACTCGGGGGTGGACACGTCCAGGTCGCGTGCCCAGCGGCCACCGATCAGCGCCGGCAGGATGACGCTGTGCCCGAGGCTGGACACCGGGAACAGCTCGGTCACCCCCTGCAGGGCGCCGATGACGAGCGCCTCCGGATAGGTCAGGCCGTGCGACATGGTCTCTCCTCGGGCGCGTACGGGCCGTGATCGTCGGGCCGGTCCGGGACGCGGTGCCCCGGGCCGGCACAGGGAACAACGAGTTCGGCCGCGGGAGGCCACCGTCGCGCGCTTCAGCCTGCTCTCAGCAAGTGGGTGGAAGTTTGCCGCGTATGACGCTGAACACACAAAGCGACCCACCGCGACTGCGGCAGATGATGAACAAGGTTCCGGAGGTAACCGTCTATTTCTGGATCATCAAGGTCCTCTCGACCACCGTAGGTGAGACCGCGGCGGACTTCCTCAATGTCAACCTCCACCTCGGCCTGACCGGCACCACCCTGATCATGGCGGTCGCGCTGGCCGCCGTACTCGTCTGGCAGTTCCGGACGGACCGGTACGTGGCGGGGATCTACTGGCTGGCGGTCGTGTTGATCAGCATCGTCGGCACGCTGATCACGGACAACCTGACCGACAGCCTCGGTGTGCCGCTTCCGGTGAGCACCGTGGTGTTCGCCGTGCTGCTCGTCGCGACCTTCGTCGTCTGGTACCGCAGCGAGGGCACGCTCTCGATCCACTCGATCGTCACCTCGCGGCGGGAGGGTTACTACTGGGCGGCGATCCTGTTCACCTTCGCCCTCGGCACCGCCGCCGGCGACCTGCTGGCGGAGGGTCTCGATCTGGGGTATTGGCGCTCGGGGCTGATCTTCGCCGCGCTGATCGGCGTGGTGGCGTCCGCGTACGCCCGGTCGTGGATGAATCCGATCCTGGCCTTCTGGATCGCGTACGTGCTGACCCGCCCGCTCGGCGCGTCGCTCGGCGACTATCTGTCCCAGGCCCGTGACGACGGCGGTCTCGGCCTCGGCACGGTGATCACGAGCGGAGCGTTCCTGGCGGCGATCGTGGTCCTGATCGTCTACCTCGGTGTGACGAAGCGGGACGCCCCGGTGCCGGTAGCCACGCCGCACCGGAACGCCGTCGCGCGACGGCGGTGAACGCCCGCCGACCACGACGCCCGGACCGGTGTCACCAGGTCAGGTCCGGAGGGATGATCGGAGGCGACGTCGCGGCCCGCCGCGAATGGTGCGGAACCCGGGCGATACGGCGCGAGAGGAGCGGAACCGGTGCGGGTGCTCGTTGTCGAGGATGAAACGGCGCTGGCGGAGGTGATCCGCGCCGGCCTGGTCGAGGAGGGCTTCGCCGTCGACGTGCAGCACACCGGCCCGGACGGGCTGTGGGCGGCCAGCGAGCACGCCTACGACGTCGTCGTGCTCGACATCATGCTGCCCGGCCTCAGCGGCTACGAGGTGTGCCGGCGGCTGCGGTCGCGGGGGATCTGGACGCCGGTGCTGATGCTCACCGCCAAGGAGGGCGAGTACGACCAGGCCGACGCCCTCGACCTCGGCGCCGACGACTACCTGACCAAGCCGTTCTCGTTCGTGGTGCTGGTGGCCCGGCTGCGGGCGCTGGTCCGCCGGGGCGCTCCCGCCCGACCGGTGGTGATGACCGCGGGCGACCTGGCGGTGGATCCCGCGCGGCGGCTGGTCACCCGGGCCGGGCAGCCGGTCCGGGTGACCGCTCGCGAGTTCGCGCTGCTGGAGTTCCTCATCCGGCACCGCGGCGACGTGTTGTCCAAGACGCAGATCATCGAGAACGTCTGGGACGTCCACTTCGACGGCGATCCGAACATCGTCGAGGTGTACATCGGCTACCTGCGCCGCAAGATCGACCAGCCGTTCGGCCGGTCCGCGATCCAGACCGAGCGCGGCATGGGATACCGGCTGGCCGCCGACGGTGGCTGACCGCCCGACCGGGGAGGGCCCGCCGCCGGTCGTCTCAGAACTCTCTCAGCGGCGGCGCGCCTACGCTGCCGTCATGGCGGACACGCGCGGGTTCCTCCGGGGACTGGTCCGACGGGCGCGCCGGCGGCTGGGGGTACGGCTACGTTCGGCGCTGGCCGCCGCGCTGGCGGTGGCGTTCGCCTTCGCCGTCGGGGCGGCGGCGTTCGTCTACCTGGCCCGCGCGGACCTGACCGGAAACGTGGACGCGACGGCGAGGCAGCGGGCCGCCGAGGTGGCCTCGGCGGTCGCTGCCGGCGACCAGGGCGCGCTCGCCCGGACGTTGAAGCCCAGCCCGGCCGAGCAGACCCTGGTGCAGGTGCTCGACCCGTCCGGACGGGTGGAGGCCGCCTCGGCCGTGCTCGCCGGCAGCGCGCCGCTGTCCCCGCTGCGCCCCGAGCCCGGCCAGGTGCTGCTGGAGCAGCGGTTGCTGCCGTTCGCCGACGAGGACCCGTACCGGGTGGTCGCCGAGGGGGTCGCCACCGGCACCGGCACCCGGACGGTGCTGGTGGCGCAGTCGCTGCGACCGATCAACGAGAGCACGGAGGCCGTCGCCGCGGTGCTGGCCGTCGGACTGCCGCCGATGCTGCTGGTGGTCGGCGCGGCGGTGTTCCTGTTCGTCGGCCGGTCGCTGCACGCGGTCGAGGCGATCCGCCGCCGGGTCGCCGGCATCACCGCCCGTGACCGGCACGCCCGGGTGCCGGTGCCCGAGGCGTACGACGAGGTGCGGGCGCTGGCCGAGACGATGAACGGCATGCTCGACCGCCTGGAGACGGCGGCGGCGAGCCAGCGGCGGTTCGTCGCCGACGCCAGCCACGAACTGCGCAGCCCGCTCGCCACCGTGCAGGCGGGCCTGGACCGCCTGGCGGCTGCGCCGCTGCCCGGCGCCACCACCGAACTCGTCGGGCTGCTGCGTCAGGAGTCCGAGCGGCTCGGCCGCCTCGTCGCGGATCTCCTCCTGCTGGCGCGGATCGACGAGCGCGGCCCCGCCCATCGCCACGACGACGTCGACCTGGACGACCTCGCCTACACGGAGCGGGAGCGTATCGCCGCCCGTCGGCCGGACCTGACCGTCCGCGCCCAACTCGCCCCCGTACGGGTCAGCGGTGACGCGCACGACCTCGGCCGGGCGCTGCGCAACCTGGTCGACAACGCCGCCCGGCACGCCCGCTCCGAGGTGGTCCTGCGGGTGGCCGTCCGCGACGGGTGGGGTTGCGTCGACGTCACCGACGATGGTCCGGGGGTTCCGGAGGAGCAGCGTCAGCGAATCTTCGACCGTTTTGTTCGGCTCGATGACAGTCGGGCCCGCGCCGACGGGGGCAGCGGCCTGGGCCTGCCGATCACCAAGGAGATCGTCGCCGCGCACGGTGGCAGCGTGCGGGTGCTGCCCGGTCCGGGCATGACCGTCCGGATCATCCTGCCGCTCGGTGGTGCCCGGCCCGACTGACCGGCCCGGGGTCCGCCGGGCGTTTCAGGCTCCTCTCAGGCCCCGCGCGGCAGGCTGAAAACAGCCGGCCGGGTGGGGGAGCCGGGTACCGCCGTGGAGCCGAAGACGCGATGAACTATCACCTGTTCGAGCTCATCAACGCCGCAGCGGGGCAGAACGACCAGGTCGACGACGTCTTCGAATGGGCGGCCGTCTGGCTGATCTACGTGCTCGGCCTCGCCGCGGCGGTGCCCCTGCTGGCCGGCCTGCGGCGAACGCCCGCGGCGGTGGTCCGGGTCGCGGCGGTGCTCGGCGTGGCTTTCGTGGCCGGGCAGTTGGTGGCGGCCGTCAGCCGCGAGGTGCGACCGTTCCAGACCCATTCCGTGCACCAGTTGATCCCGCACGACCCGGGGCCCTCGCTGCCCAGCGATCACGCCACGGCGGCGTTCGCGGTGGCCTTCGCGGTCGGGGCGTTCCTGTCCTGGCGTTGGGGGGTGGCGCTGTCGATGCTCGCCGTCGTCATCGGATTCGCCCGCGTCTGGGCGGGGGTGCACTACCCGGCGGACGTGCTGGTCGGCGCGCTCGTCGCCGCCGGCGCGGTCAGCGTCGTGGACGCCGGCGGGCGGGCGTACGACCGGTGGGCGCGGCGCCGCCCCCCGAGCGCCGCCGCCGGCCACTGAACCACACCACTCACCCCGGGTGGCAGGGCGCACCGGGAAACCGAGCCGTCAGTCGTCGTTGCGGATGGTGCCCACGGCGACCGGGTCGTCGATCCGGAGCCCCGGGCTGCCCGACACGTACAGCTTGAGCTGCGCGTCCGCCTCGGCCTGCCGGTCACCGCGCACGGTCACCGGGAAGGCGAGCGACGTCCGGCCGGCGGCCAGCGTCCGGCAGCCCACGTACGGGTCGTAGTCCCGGCCCGCCCGGGCGGTGGTGCCGTAGGTGCTGGCGCAGATCAGGGCCGACTCGGAGAGCGGCCGGGACACGCTGGCCGTGAACGTCAGGGTGCCGCCGCCCCGGTCGCCCTCGACCGCCGAGGTGTCCGGCACGCTCACCGACGCGCGGGAGCGGAACCGGGCCACCTGCGGGTCGTGGTCGCCGGCCCCCCGGTCGCCGAGCCCCCGGGTGCCGGACGGGTAGTCGGCGTTGATGTGCACCGCCCGGGCCTGCACCAGATCGCCGCGCAGCCTGTCGTTGACGAAGAGGTGGTCCAGGGTCTCCGCCTGCCCACCGGAGGTGTACGAGTAGGCCGCGGCCGGCGCCTCCCGTACCAGGTCGTCCCAGAGGTTGCGCATCCCGGCCCGGTACAGCGGCCCGAGCTGGTCGGACGGGGTCCGGTCCGCCGCGGCAGCGATCGGGTCGTCCGGGCGCGGGAAGACGTTCAGGTCACCGCCGTAGACGAGCCGGGCATCGGGGGCGGCGGCCTGGATCGCCCGCACCAGGGCGGCCCCGTACGCCGCCTGCTCCCGCCGCTGCCCGATCCGGGTTTCCGGGCCGGAGGAGTAGTGGTTGCCGACCGCCCAGAGGGTGAAGTGCTCGGACGAGCCCGGCGTCGCCGCCACGGTGAAGCGGGCCACCTGCGCGGCCCGGGAATAGACCCTGCCGCCGTCCACCCCGGTGGAACGGTCCAGGTCGGCCGGCAGCGCCGCGTTGAACGCCTTCGGGTTCCGCACCCTGGCGTTGGACGGCAGCCCGGCCGAGCGGTACGCCACGGTCGGAGCGGTGCCCAGCAACGGGTCGGTGGCGGTCGCCGCGGCCAGCGTCAGCCGGTCGACGCGGTAGAGAAACGCCGAGGTGATGCCCCGGGCGTCCGAGCCGGCCCGGTCGTACGCCGCCGCGTAGGCCGGGCCGCCGTTGGCCGCGATGGCCAGCGCCAACTCCTGGACGGTGTCCGGCGCGCCGTCGGCGTCGTCGGTGTCCCCGCAGATCAGCCGGCCGCCGGCCACCGAGCAGATGTCCTGGTCCTCGACCGCCTGCAGCAGTACCAGGTCCGGGCTGTGCAGGCTGTCGACGATCTGCCGGGCCGCGACGCCGAGCCGGTCGGTGTACGCCGACTCGCTGTCCGGCAGGTGGTCGGACGGCGGGCTGCCCCCGGGGCAGCCCGGGTCGCCGACGAAGTCGCAGCCGTCGAACGGGTCGTCCCGGTAGTCGTAGAGGTTCTCGAGGTTGTAGGTGGCGACCGCGACCTCGTTGGCGCGGTCGGCCGGCTGGGGCGGGTGGTTCGCGGCCGGGTCGGCGCCGGCGGTGAGGGTGAGCTGCTCCGGTTGCACGCTGTACCTGCCGTTCGCGTACGAGACGGCACCGTAGGCGTCCTCGGTGAGCGTGTCGTAGGTGCGCGCCTCGGGCAGCAGCGCGGTGGAGTCTCCGGCGGTCGCCTTCACACCGTCCGCGCCGAGCAGGATCCGCTGGCCGTTGCCGTTGTCGAAGCGGGTGCGCGGGATGTCGTCCAGCGGATGCGCGTCCCGGTACACCCGGCGGGCGTACGGGTCGGCCCGCTTCATGATCGGGTCCTCGCGGTCCACCAGGTAGATCTCGGAGTCGGCGGTGGCGGCGTGGACGTGCCGTGGGGCGGAGACCCCGCTGCCCGAGCGGAGCCGCATCCGGGCGCCCTCGTGCCGCTCCCAGAACAGGTCGGCGGCGCTCGCGTCGGCCGGTGGCACGGCGTCGTCGACGGCTACGGCGGTGTCGACGTCCAGCCCGGAGTCGAGCTTGCGCAGCAGCGACGCGTCGGAGAGCTGGGTCTGGCCGAAGCGTTCCTGGACCCGGGCGCGCAGCACCACCTCGTCGCCGACCGTGGGGGTGTAGCCGCCGGCCAGCGTGGTGGACGAGCCCGCGGAGACGAAGACGCCGTCCGAGGTGAGCGGGTCGCCGTCCTCGGTGCCCTTGCGGCTCTGCAGATAGAAGCCGTGCTGCTGGGCGCCGGCGGAGTTGCGGGTGAGCGACAGTTGGGTGATCACGCCACGCACGTCGTACAGGGCGGAGCTGGCGCTGTTGCCGTCGGGCGGGGCGAGCGGCGACCGGCTGCTGCGGGCGTCCTCGTCGTCGCCGGTGCGGCCCTGCACCTCGCCCACTGAGAGCAGGCCGACGGCTCGTACGGTGAGGCTGCAGGTCTCGGTGTCGCCGTCGGCGTCCGTCGCGGTCACGGTGACCTCGTACGAGCCGGCCGGAAGGCCCGTCGCGGTCAGCGTCGCGGTGGCCGCGCCGCCCTCCCCGGCGTCCGGGTCGACCTCGGTACGGCTGATCGAGCCGCTTGCCGGTGCCGGGCTGACCCCGGTCACCGCGAGGTCGGTGACGTCGGCGTCGGTGACGGTGACCCGGTGGGTCGCGGAGCCGCCCGCCTCGACGGTCAGCGTGTCGCCGCAGTTCAGCGCGGCGGGCTGCGCGGAGGTGAGCCGGTTGGCGGGTGCGGCGCCGGCCGCGGGCGGCACGATGCCGACGGCCGCCACCGAGACGGCGGTGGTGGCCGCGAACGCGGCGAACGTGCGACGGCTGATCGAGCGCGACCGCGAGACGGCGCGTGGACGCATCAGGCCTCCACGATCGGTGGACAGGAACCAGGGCGTGTCTCCGGGAGGCACGCCCTAGCGCACGTTAAGGGTCGGGCCGGTCCGCCGTCCACCCCCCGCGCCGTCGGTAGGCGGTGCTCTGTCATCGGTGGGCGTCGAGGCGGTGCACCAGCTCGGCGACGTCGACGCTGTATTCGCACCACTCCCGGTCGGGGCGGTAACCCAGCTCCGCGTTGACCTTCAGCATCGCCTCGTTGGCCTGCGCGTTCCAGGTCTGCACCTCGGCCAGCTCCGGCTCGGCCGAGCGCAGCTCCAGCAGCATCCGCGACTTGATTGCCCGGTCGATGCCGTAGCCGCGGTGGTCGCGTACGACGATGGTGTCGTACTGGTCGGCGCGGGTCGGGTGCTGTGCCGGCACCACCACCTCGGTCAGCCCGGCCACCTCACCGGTCTGCTCGTGCAGGGCCAGCACGATGTACGGCTTCATCCCCCGCCGGTGCAGCGTGTCCAGGCTGGCCCGCAGCCGTTCGGGATCGTAGGAACTGGGTCGCAGCTCGCCGTCGTCGACGTCGCGTACCTCGGCCTTGGCCCGCGCGTACGCCTCGATCAGGTCGTCCGGCGGGCCGCCGGGGCAGAACTCCAGGTGGTAGCCGGCGCTGACGCCGGTGGCCATCTCGGCCAGCGCCGACCAGCCCACCGCGTTGAGGTCGAGCACGCTGCGTGTCTCGACGTACTCGCGGGCGAAGCCGAGCGACTCGTAGAAGCCGACGGCCGGGGTGTCGCCGACCACCTCCACGCCGATCGACTGGAAGCCCTCGTCCCAGACCCGGCGGGCGGCCACCCGGACCAGCTCGCGGCCGAGGCCGGTACGCCGGGCCGCCGGGTGCACCAGCACCTCCAGCACCCCGATCCCGCCGAGGAGGAGCACGTTGACGTGCCCCATGATCGGCCCCGAGGCGTCGTCCGTGGCCGGCTCGGCCTCCGCGATCCAGGAGATCCGCCGCTCACCGGGCATAACCTCGGAGAGGTACTCCCGCAGCGAGATCTCCCGCCAGGGCGGATCCTGCGGCAGGTCGGCTGCCAGCACGGCGTTCAGCGCGTCCAGCATCGACGTGATCTCGTCGGACGACGCGTTACGAGGGTTCCACTCGCGCACCATCACCCGTCTAGCTTGCCGGGAACGGCTGCCGGGGGGAAGGGTTCAGCGCTTGAATGTGCGCGTCCGGTCACGTCACGTACCACTCAGCCGCCCGTACTCGTCCGCCTTGTTGAAGACATCCTGGGCGTACCGGCGCACGTCGTTGTACGAGAGGATGGCACCCCACCAGTCGCCCGGAATAGTCATGTTCCGGCCGTTCTTGCAGAGGTACTGCCCGGCGGCCAGGGCCGCGTCGTTGATGTTGTGGGGATTCTTGGCCCCGTCGTTGTCGGCGTCCGCGCCGATCTCCTGCCAGGTGCTCGGGATGAACTGCATCGGTCCGATCGCCCGGTCGTAGACGGTGTCGCCGTCGAGCTGCCCCTTGTCGGTGTCGAGGATCTTGGAACGGCCGCCCTGCCCGTCCAGCGGGTCGCCGCGGATCTCCGGCGAGGCGACACCGTCCGGCCGCAGGGTGGCGCCGTTGGCCGACCCGTGCCGGGACTCGACGTAACCGATCGCGGCCAGCGTGGTCCAGCTGAGCTGGCAGCTCCGGTGTGTATCGCGGAGCACCAGCTCGGCGTAGCCGTACGCCTGCACGGCGACGATCGGAATGCCGGTCTTGAGGCTGACCCCCGTCGCCCATCCGGCCAGCGCATCGGCCGGGCGGCCGATCGGCCCCACCACCGGCCCGGTCGTCTGCCCGGCATCCGGCGGCGGCGTCGTGGGCCACAGGTCGGTCGCCCCCGGCACTCCGGTGGGGGTCGTCCCGGGCATCGCGCCGTCCGCGGGCACGCCGCCGGAGGGCCCGGTCGCGGTGGCGTCGCCGGCCGACTGCCGGGGCTTGCCGACGGTCGCCGGCACCACCAGCGCGCCGGCCACCACGGTGGCCGCGACCAGGGCGAGCAGGAAGAGCCCGCCGAGGGTGGTCCGCCCGCTGGGACGGCGGGACCACGCCCGGGTGGCCCGCGCCGAGGCGACGGCGAGCTGCCGGGGCGACGGCATCCGGAACGCGTGCGCGAACGGCACCCGTCGCCGCCGACCGGCTGTCGACTCGCCCTCCTTCGGCTCGGCCACAGCGGCGGCCTGCGCCGGCTCCCCGCCAGCGCCAGCGTCCTTCGATTCCGGGGTGGCGGTGGCATCCTTCGGCGCCGTGCCGGGGGTGGTCGCCTCCGGGTCTGCCCCGGTGGCGACTTCCCTCGGCCCCGAGGGCGCCGCGGCCTTCACCGGCCTCTCGGCACTTGCGGCCGTGGCTGATTCCGAAGTGGTCGCGACCGGCTCGGAAGCGGTCGCGGCACCGCCGGCCGCGGTGCGCTCGCGGGCCGACCGGGGCCGGGGCACCGGGACGGCAACGCCGTCGGGTGGCACAGCCCGTCGCAGGGGCCGAATCATGGATCGCTCCTCGCCGTCCGCCACCCGTCGAGTATCACCCATGCCTGTCGTGGCGTCCGGCCCGGCCGTACGCTTGTGGCATGCCCCGGTACGAGTTCCGCTGCCGCGCCTGCGGCGACACCTTCGAGGTCAACCGGCCGATGGCCGAGGCCGGCCAGCCGGCGTCCTGCCCACAGGGGCACGCCGACACCGTGAAGCTGCTCTCCACCGTCGCGGTCACCGGCCGGAGTGGCGCCGGTCCGACCGGCTCGGCGTCCGCTCCGGCCGGCGGCTGCTGCGGCGGCGCCTGCGGCTGCTGACCTCCGACGGTCTCATTTCCCCGGTCGTCCGGGCTTGCCGCAGGTGTGGTCCTTTGCCGCCTTGAGTCGGAATCTGCCCGGCCGTTCTCACGATGCGTGACGGCGCGACCATAGGGCAGTATGTAGCCGACGTCAGGGCGGAGGTTCCACGCATGTCGCCACGGATCCACCTCCCTAGCGGGTGGGTGACCTTCGTCTTCACCGACATCGAGGGCTCCACGCGGCTGGCCCAGCTGCTCGGTCCGGGATACCGCCCGGTGTTGCGGGAGCACCGCCGCCTGCTTCGCGACACGCTGGCCGACACGGACGGCGCGGAGCTGCTGACCGAGGGCGACTCGTTCTTCCTGGCGTTCCCCGATGCCGCCGCGGCGGTCGCCGCCTGTCTGACCGCTCAACGCGCGCTGTCCAACCACGACTGGCCCACGCTGGAGGCCACCCCCCGGGTCCGGATGGGCCTGCACACCGGCTACGCCGAACCCCGCGACGGCGAGTACGCCAGCCCCGAGGTGCACAGGGCGGCCCGGGTGGCCGCCGCCGCCCACGGCGGGCAGGTGCTCTGCTCGGCGGCGACCGCCCGGCACGCCGACCCGCTGCCGGAGGGCGCGTCCCTGTTGGATCTGGGGTTGCACCGGCTGCGCGGCTTCGACGACCGGGAACGGCTGTTCCAGTTGCTGGCCCCCGGCCTGGAGCGGCACTTCCCGCGTCCCCGTACCGCCGACGCGGTGGCGCACAACCTGCCCACCCAGGTCACCTCGTTCGTCGGACGGGAGGTGGAACGGGCCGAGCTGAGGGGGCTGATCGAGACATACCGCCTGGTGACCGTGCTGGGCGCGGGCGGCGCCGGCAAGACGCGGCTGGCGGTGGAGCTGGCTGCCGGGATCGTCGAGGCGTACCCGGACGGGGTGTGGTTCGTCGACATCGCGGCGGTGACCGACCCGGGCCTGGTCGCGTTCGAGATCGCCGCGGTGCTCGGGCTCCGTCCGGAGCCCAGCCGACCGATGACGGACACCCTGGTCGAGTACGCGGCGGCCCGTCGCATGCTGATCGTGCTGGACACCTGCGACGCCCAGCCGGCCGCCTCGGCCGGGGTGATCTCCCGGCTGCTGGCCGGCGCCCGTGGCGTCCGGGTGATCGCCACCAGCCGTGAGTCGTTCGGCCTGCCCGGCGAGGTGGTGTGGCGGATCCCGCCGCTCTCCGACGACCCCCGGCCGGACGGCGGGGAGAGCGACGCGGTGGCGCTGCTGCTGGAGCGGACCACGGCGGCCCGGGGCGGCCGGGCACCGAACCCCGCCGAGCAGGCCGACCTGCGCCGGTTGGTGCGCCGGTTGGACGGCCTGCCGCTCGCCATCGAGCTGGCCGCGGCCCGGCTGCGGGTGCTCTCGGCCGGGCAACTCGCCGAGCGGCTCGACGACATGCTGGGCGCGCTGGACGCCGGGTGGGAGGAACCCGGGCCGCCTCCGACGGACGCCCGGTGGAGCGGCAACCAGGAGGACACCGTCGACCTGGTGGCCGCCGCGACCGGGGCCAGCCCGCGTCCGGCGGCGACCCGCGCGGTGCACCGGTCGGCCCACGAGCGCCACCTGACCATGCAGGCCACGGTCACCTGGTCGTACCGGACGCTCGGGCCGCGCTCGGCCCGGCTGCTGCGTTGGCTGGCGGTCTTCGCCGGGCCGGTGGACCTGCCGACGGTGCAGTGGCTGCTCGACGACGATCCGCTCAATCCGCTCTCCGTGCTGGTGGACAAGTCCATGGTGCTGGCCGAGCCGCACGCCTCCGGCAGCACCTACCGGATGCTCGACCCGATCCGGGCGTACGCGGCCCGCCGGCTGATCGAGGCCGGCGAGGAGCGGGTCGCCCGGGACCGGCACGTCGCCTGGTCCCGGCACGCCCTGGACCGCGCCCATCTGGGCCCGGACGGCCACCCGGTCACCCTGTCCCTGTACGCGCTCGACCCGCTTGCCGGGGAGCTGCGTGCCGCCCTGCGCTGGTGCGCGACCGGCGGCAGCGCCGCCTCGGGGCTGCGCCTGGCCGGCGGGCTGGACCAGTGGTGGCGGGAGCGGGGGCTGGCCCGGGAGGGGCGGCTCTGGCTGTTCCGGCTGTACGGCCGGATCGCCGAGACCGGCGAGACGATCCCGGAGGCGGAGCTGGCGGCGGCGTACCACCTGCACTCGTTGCACGCCGGCGCGGACGGCGAGTTCGCCGAGGAGCTGCGCTACTCGCAGCGGGCCGAGGCGGCAGCTCGGCAGGCCGGGGACCGGGGACTGCTCGCCCGGGTGCTGGCCGGTCGGGCCGCGCCGCTGGTCGACATGGGACAGTTCGCGGAGGCGGAACGGGTCTGCCGCGAGGTGATCGACTGGGCGTACGCGGAGGACGTGGCCTGCGACGCGTTGCTGGCCGTGTACAAGCTGGCCGAGCTGCTCTGGCGCCGGGGAGCCCTGGACGAGGCGGCCGAGCTGCTCGGCACGGCCCGCCCGGTCGAGGCGGCCCGGCCGGTCGAGCGGGGCCGCCGCTCGGTGGACATGCTGCTCGGCATGGTGGCGCTGGCCCGGGGTGACCTGGTGGCCGCGCACGAGCATCTGCTGGTGGCGCTGCGCTCCCGGATGAACCACGGCTACCTGGGCCGGGCCTGCGACACGGTGAACGCGATCGCGGTCCGTTGCGCGCTCGGCGGGGACGGGGTGACCGCGGCTCGGCTGTTCGGCGCGGCGCAGGCCACCCGGGCGAGCCTGCGGGCGACCCCTGGCATCTACGGCCCGTACTGGCAGGAGCGGCAGGCGGAGCTGCGGCGGGTGCTGGGCGACGCGGCGTTCGACGCCGGGTACGGCGAGGGCGGGGAGCTGGCCCTGGAGGAGGCGGCGGCGCTGGCCCTGGGCGTCGAGCACCCGGACCTGGCCGTCGACTCGCCGCGCTTCACCAGCCCCGGTCCCCGCCGGTCCGGCGCTGGTTGAGCCGGGAGGCCCACGCGGACGTGGACCTCCCGCTCGATCGAGGGGTCAGGAGCGCGCGGCGGCGGTGCGTTCGGCGTCGGCCTTGATCTGGGCGGCGCGGTTGAGGTCGGCCTGCTGGACCGCGGCGACGGAGCCGAAGATGCTGACCGCCTGGTAGTACGTCCAGGCCAGGCTGGTGCAGGCGGGCCGGACCACCGCGTTGTACGTGGCGCAGACCCGCTTCAGGTCCTCGTAGAAGGCGCTGTCCAGCCGGGACTTGTTCGCGGAGAACTGGCCCATCGCCTTGTAGTTGCGGTAGCCGAAGTCGTGCCGGTAGCAGGAGAGGCTGAAGTTGAAGCCGAGCGGGTTGTCCGGGCTGGACGAGCAGTAGTCGGTCGACCAGTCGAACGCGTACTCGGACCAGGCGGCCCGGTTCAGCCGGCCGGCGTTCCAGGCGTTGTAGCTCGCGGCACTGGTCTGGGTCCAACTGGAGAGGACCGAGAGCTTCTGGGCGGTGCTCACCGCGGCGGCTGCGGGAGTGGCCATTCCTACGGCGGTGAGCAGCGCGAGCGTGCCAGAGGCGAGCAGCGTGGCCAGACGACGGGACAAGGGGTACCTCCCCGGTTGCGGGTCGAAGACGTCGATCATTCTCGATCAATGGGGGGACTTCGGCCGATGCGGGGAGCGAACAGATCATGACAGGCGTTGAAACAGACGAATGTGACGTCCGCTCCCTGGCGGGTGGTGGCACGCGGGTCATATGCTCGCGTACGAGTAATCGGACGCGAGGAGGACGGCGGTGGCCAAGCGACGCCGGGTCGGCAACCTGCTCGCCCTCGCCGTGCTCTCGGCGGTCGTGCAGCGGCCCATGCATCCGTACGAGATGGCCGCCGTGCTGCGGGAACGCGGCAAGGACCAGGACATGCCGATCAAGTGGGGTTCGCTCTACACGGTGGTGGCGAACCTGACCCGGCACGGCCTGCTGGCGGCGGTGGAGAGCGGCCGGCAGGGGCGACGGCCGGAACGGACCGTCTATCGGATCACCGACGCGGGCCTGGAAGAGCTGGCGGACTGGACCCGCGAGCTGATCGGGGTCCCGGAGCGGGAACACCCCCGGTTCGAGGCCGGCCTGTCGGTGCTGGGAGTGCTCCGGCCCGACGAGGCGACGGAGCTGCTGCGGCAGCGCCTCGACCGGCTGGAGGACCAGCTCGCCGGGCAACGCGCCGAGCTGGCGCGGGTCGCCCGCGAGGTGCCCCGGATCTTCCTCATCGAGGCCGAGTACGACCTGGCCGTCCGGGCGGCCGAGGCGGACTGGATCCGTGGCCTGCTCGACGAGCTGATCACCGGCTCGCTGCCCGGCCTGGCCCAGTGGCGGGCCTGGCACGAGACCGGTGCGGTGCCGCCCGAGTGGGCGGAGCTGGCGGAAAGGGGGACCGAGCAGTAGTGACGACGGACCCCGGCGGGGTGCGGGAACACCACCGCCGGGGCCCTGACCTCGAACCGAGACCGCGGGAACGGGACCCGGCCGCAAGGTGGCAACCGCAACGATAGCTGGGCTCCCGGTCCCGGGCAGGTTCGTGCAACCGATCCGAGACTGGAGGAGAGACGTGACAACGAAGGACCTGAAAGCGCCCAAGCGCAAACTGGTGCCCGAGATGGAGGGGACGACCGCTCGCTGGTACGCCCGCAACCGCGGCTCGGCCAACCAACTGGCCGAGTACCGTCGCCAGGCCGCCCGGCTGGCCGAGGGGCTGCCCGCCGGGGCGGCGGTGCTGGAGGTGGCACCCGGCCCGGGCTACCTGGCCATCGAACTGGCCCGGCTCGGGGCGTACCGGATCACCGGGCTGGACGTCAGCCACACGTTCGTCGAGCTGGCGGGCGAGGCGGCCCGGCAGGCCGGCGTGGCGGTGACCTTCCGCCAGGGTGACGTGCACGAGCTGCCGTTCGAGGCGGACTCGTTCGACCTGGTGGTCTGCCAGGCGGCGTTCAAGAACTTCACCCGCCCGGTCCGGGCGCTGGACGAGATGCACCGGGTGCTCCGCCCCGGTGGCCGGGCCGTGATCCACGACCTGCGCGCCGACGCCTCGGTGGCGGACATCGAGCGGGAGGTGGCCCGGATGGGAATCCGTGGCCTGGACGCCTTCTGGACCCGGTCGGCGCTGCGGTGGCTGCGCGGCCGGGCGGTCACCGCCGGCGTGTTCGCCCGGCTCGCCGCCGAGAGCGCCTTCGGCGGCGCCGAGGTCGGTCCGGAGGGCCTGGTCGGGCTGGAGGTGCGGCTCACCAGGGCCGGGGCCGCCTGAACGACCGCGGTGCCCGGAGCTCGTGGTGAGCCCCGGGCGCCGCGGCCCGCATCCGGATCAGCGTACGAAGCGCGCCGGGCTGGCCGGGCTCTCGTTCCAGACCCGGTCGAGGGCGGTCACGTGGTAGGTGTACGCCTGCCCGGCCTGGGCGTCGGTGTCCACCCAGGACTGGGTGGCACCCTCGGTGCCGCGCACGGTGGCGACCAGGTGGGACCCGTCGGCGAGGGCGCACCCGTCGACGTGGCCCGCGCCGTCGAACCGGTAGATCGCGTACGAGGTGGCGGTGCCGAACGGGCCCTTGCCGTTGGCCGGCTGGTGCCAGGTCAGCTGTACGCCCTCGGCCTGCCGGTCGACGCCGGTCACCACCGGGGCGAGCAGTCGCCGCGACGGGAGCTGCGACATGGTCGGCACCAGCGCCGGGCGGGAGTAGTGCTCGGCGGCGTAGATGTCGGTGGCGCCGAGCCGGTTCGCCCGCACCTGGACGGCGGAGAAGTGCACGTTGCCGAGCACCTCCGGGTAGGACCGGTTGAGCGTCAGGTGGTCCGTCAGCTCGCGCGGGTCCATCCAGTCCGTCCCGTACGCCGGGTCACCGCTCTTGTAGTCGGCCTGGCCGATGTAGAGCTGGACGTCGGTGCCGCGCACCTGCTCGGCCCACCAGGGCACCAGCCGGGCGTAGTCGGCCGCCGGGTACTGGCCGATGTACCAGTAGAGCTGCGGCACCACGTAGTCGATCCACCCCTCCTTGATCCACTTGCGGGTGTCGGCGGAGATGATGTCGTACGACTGCGAGCCGGTGGTGTCCGAGCCGGCCGGGTCGGCCGACTTGTTACGCCAGATGCCGAACGGGCTGGCCCCGAACTTCACCCACGGCTTGGCCGCCTTGATCTTGGTGTTCATCTCCTGCATCAACAGGTTGATGTTGTCCCGCCGCCAGTCGGCCCGGTCGGTGAAGCCCCGGTTGTACTGGGCGAACGTGGCGTCGTCCGGCACCTGGTAGGTGCCGCTGGGGTACGGGTAGAAGTAGTCGTCGAAGTGCACGCCGTCGATGTCGTACCGCTTGACCGCGTCCATCATCGCGGTCTCGACGAACTCGCGGACCTCCGGAACGCCGGGGTTGTAGTAGAGCCGGCTGCCGGCCACCCCGGCCGGCGGGTACGCGAACACCCAGTCCGGGTGCTGCCGGGCCGGGTGGTTGGGCGCGAGCTTCGACAGGTCCGCACCGGCGCCCGGGGCCGGCATCGAGACCCGGTACGGGTTGAGCCAGGCGTGGAACTCCAGGTTCCGCTTGTGCGACTCCTCGACGAGGAAGGCGAGCGGGTCCCAGCCCGGGTCCTGGCCGCGTACCCCGGTCAGGTATTCCGACCACGGCTCGTACGGCGACGGCCAGAAGGCGTCGGCGGTCGGGCGGACCTGGACCACGACGGCGTTGTGGTTGAGCCGCTGGGCCAGGTCGAGCCAGCCGAGGTACTCGGCCTTCTGCTTGGCGATCCGGTCCGGCGCGGTCTGGGACGCCGCGCTGGGCCAGTCGATGTTGGTCACCGACGCGATCCACATGGCCCGGAACTGCCGCTTGGGGGTGGCCGGGTCGGTGGTGCAGGTGGTCGACGATCCGGTGGTGGTGTCGGTTTCCGCGGCGCGCGCGGGGGTGCCGGCGGCGAGTGCGCCGAGCAGCGCCACGGCCAGCCCGGCGGCGCTGAGCCGAGTTGCCTTCATGGGGTGCGGTCCCTTCGTTGGGCTCCCGGGGGTGGCGGCGGACACCCCGGCGCATCCGGCAAGATTCGCCGTGGAATATCCGCCGACGGTAGGAAACTTTCATCAATCCCCGGGGCGCGCAAGACCTTCGGGCAGATCGATGCGCAGGCCGGACCGAACGCCCGACGGTGTACCGCAGATCGTGACCTTCCCAACACGCCCCGCTCTGATGGCCATGAAGTCGTCGCCATCGACATCGGCGTGTCGGGGCAGCAACCTCATGGGTGGGCGGGCGGTGGCGGTGGGGTGGGGTCAGTCGAAGAAGCGGGCCAGGTGGGTGGGGGGCGGGGGCGGGGCGTCCGGCGGCAGTGGGGTGAGATCGGCGAAGATCGAGGCACCGTCGCAGCCGGCGTGCAGCGGATACCAGCGCGGGGTGCCGGGCGGGCGCTGAGCGCAGATGCCCTTGAACGTCTGCACGTCCAGCAGCCGTACGTGGGTCGGGTCGGCCACCGCGTTCACGTGGTGCCACCAGGGGCTCATCACGTGCAGGACACCGCCCGGCCGCAGCGCCCGGTGGCACTCGTCGAGCAGGGGCAGGAAGTCGATCAGGTGCTCCAGGATGTGCACCGCGAAGAACACGTCCACCGAGTCGTCGGCGAGCGGCAGCGAACCGGACAGGTCGGCCACCGCGTTCACCCCGGGCGCCGGATAGATGTCCAGCCCCAGGTTGCCCGGCCACTGCTTGGTGGCCCCGCAACCCAGGTCCACCACCACCGGCGTCCGGCCGGCGACGGCCACCCGGCACCAGACGCCGAGCACCCCGGCGAGGCGGCCCACCAGGTCCCGGACCAGCCGCAGTTCGTTCGGCTCGGCGACCTCACCGCTCAGGTGGGCGACCCCCCGGTCGAAGCGCACCTCCACGGCCAGCGGGCGCAGCCGCTCGTCATGCCGGGCCAGGTCGGCCCACGCCTCGGCGAGGAACCCGTCGGCCGCCCGCAGCCGCTCGGCCGAGGGCGCGGACTGCGTCATCACGACCATCTCGCACCTCCGGGCCGCGCGATACCCAGATCCTCGCCCGATATGCCTGTTACCCGGCGATCAGTCCTCGGCGATCCGTCCGGCGTCCACCCGCAGCCGCCGGTTGACGCTCACCGCCTCCAGCATCCGCCGGTCGTGGGTGACCAGCAGCAGCGTGCCCTGGTACGTGGCCAGGGCCGACTCCAACTGCTCGATCGCCGGCAGGTCCAGATGGTTGGTCGGCTCGTCCAGCACCAGCAGGTTCACCCCGCGCCCCTGGAGCAGGGCCAGCGCGGCCCGGGTCCGCTCGCCGGGGGAGAGGGTCGCCGCCGGCCGCAGCACATGGTCGGCACGCAGGCCGAACTTGGCCAGCAGCGTCCGCACGTCCGCCGGGTTCAGCTCCGGTACGGCGGCGCCGAAGGCGTCCAGCAGGGGCTGGTCGCCGAGGAAGAGCCCCCGGGCCTGGTCGACCTCGCCCACCACCACCCCCGGGCCGAGCGCGGCGTGGCCCTCGTCCAGCGGCAGCCGGCCCAGCAGCGCGGCGAGCAGGGTGCTCTTGCCGGAGCCGTTCGCCCCGGTGATCGCCACCCGGTCGGCCCAGTCGATCTGGAGGTTCACCGGGCCGAGCGCGAAGCCGCCCCGGCGTACCACGGCGCCCCGCAGCGAGGCCACCACGGCGCCGGCGCGGGGCGCGGCGGCGATCTCCATCCGCAGCTCCCACTCCTTGCGCGGCTCCTCGACGACATCCAGCCGCTCGATCAGCCGCGCGGTCTGCTTGGCCTTCGCCGCCTGCTTCTCGGTGGACTCGGTCCGGAACTTGCGGCCGATCTTGTCGTTGTCGGTGGCCTTGCGCCGGGCGTTCTTCACGCCCTTCTCCATCCAGGAGCGCTGCATCCGGGCCCGCGCCTCCAGGTCGGCCCGGGTCTCGGCGTACTCCTCGTACTCCTCGCGGGCGTGCCGGCGGGCCACCTCCCGCTCCTCCAGGTAGGCCGCGTAGCCGCCGCCGTAGTGCTTGACCTGCCGCTGGTGCAGGTCCAGCTCCAGCACCCGGGTCACGGTGCGGGTGAGGAACTCCCGGTCGTGGCTGACCAGCACGGTCCCGGCGCGCAGCCCGGTGACGAACCGCTCCAGCCGGTCCAGCCCGGCCAGGTCCAGGTCGTTGGTGGGCTCGTCGAGCAGGAAGACGTCGTACCGGCTGAGCAGCAGCGACGCCAGCCCGGCCCGGGCCGCCTGCCCGCCCGAGAGCCCGGTCATCGGGTGGTCCAGGTCGACGCCCAGGCCCAACTCCGTGGCCACCTGCTCGGCGCGCTCGTCCAGATCCGCGCCGCCCAGGTCGAGCCAGCGCTCCAGCGCGACGGCGTACGCGTCGTCGGCGCCCGCCGCCCCGGCGGTCAGCGCCTCGGTGGCCGCGTCCAGCGCCGCCTGCGCCGCCACCACCCCGGTCCGCCGGGCCAGGAAGTCCCGGACCGACTCGCCCGGCCGGCGCTCCGGCTCCTGGGGCAGGTATCCGACGGTGGCGGCGGGCGGGTTCAAAGCCACCGAGCCCTGCTCCCGCGGCTGCAGTCCGGCGAGCGTACGCAGCAGCGTCGACTTGCCGGCGCCGTTCACCCCGACCAACCCGATTACGTCGCCGGGGGCGACGACCAGGTCCAGGTCGGCGAAGAGCAGCCGGTCACCGTGGCCGGCGGTCAGGTCCTTGACGATCAACGTGGCGCTCATGAGGTGACCGAGCCTACCGTCGGGCCGGCCGGTACCGATCGGATTACCGGCGCGCTGGACAGTACGGCGCTGAGGGACACTCACTGCCGTGGCGACCACACTGGCGATCGACTGTGGCGGCGGCGGGATCAAGGCCTCCGTGCTGGACGCCGCGGGCACGATGCGGGCCCGGCCGCTGCGGGTGCCCACGCCGTACCCGCTGCCGCCCGCGCTCCTCGTCAAGACGCTGCTGGACCTGGCCGGCCAGCTGCCGGCGGCGGACCGGCTCACGGTCGGGATGCCCGGGATGATCCGACACGGTGTGGTGGTGGCCACCCCGCACTACGTCACCCGGTCCGGGCCGCGCAGCAAAATCGACCCGGAGCTGGTCGCCGAGTGGTCCGGGTACGACGCGCGCAGCGCGCTCGCCGAGGCGTTCGGCATCCCCGCGCTGGTGCTCAACGACGCCGAGGTGCACGGCGCGGGCGTGGTCGCCGGGACCGGGTGCGAGCTGGTGCTGACCCTCGGCACCGGGCTGGGCAGCGCGCTCTTCGACGGCGGGGTGCTCGCCCCGCACCTGGAGCTGTCGCACGCGCCGGTCCGCTGGAACACCACCTACGACACGTACATCGGGGAGCCGGAACGCCGTCGCCTCGGCGACGCGTTCTGGTCCCGGCGGATCCGGCAGGTGGTGGAGGGGCTGCGGCCGGTCTTCCGCTGGGACCGGCTCTATCTGGGTGGGGGCAATTCCCGGCTGATCCGGCCGGAACAGCTGGCCCGGATGGGCGACGACGTGGTGGTCGTTCCGAACACCGCCGGGATCGTCGGCGGGGTCCGGGCCTGGGACCTGATGGGCGACCGGTACGACCCGACCGCCTGAGTGCAAGTTCCGGCGCAGGAACACTCGCGGTACGGCCGGTGTTGTGCCAGCGTCGGACAAAGGCCTGGGGCGACATGGGGAGGTGGGTCGAGTGGATCTTCTGGCGGAATACCGGCGGGCGACCATGTTCTTCGAAGCGGGTGACCCGACCGGAGCGGCGCGGCTGCTCGAACCGATCGTCGAGGCGGAACCCGGCAACTCCTCGGTCCGGCAGCTGCTGGCCCGCGCGTACTTCCAGTCGGCCCAGCTCAGCCAGGCCGAGGAGCAGCTGCGCGAACTGGTCGACCGGGACCCGAGCGACCACTACGCGCACCACGTGCTCGGCCGTACGCTGGAGCGGCTGAACCGGCCGGCCGACGCGCTGCGCCACCTGCGTATCGCGGCGGCCATGCACTCGACCAACGCCGACTACGCGGCGGCGCTGCGCCGGGTGGAGAGCCGGGTCAGCGGCGCTCGCTGACCGCTTCGTCAGCACCGGACGGAAAGGGCAGCCCCTGGTGGGCTGCCCTTCGCCGTCCCCCGGGTCCGGCGCCTTCGGCCGGGGTCCGGCGGCCGGACGTGCCTACGATGGTCTGGTGAAGCTCAAGCTCGATCTCCACGACATCTTCAACAAGGGCCACGACATCGACCGTGCCCTGCGCGGGATCATGGACGAGGCGGTGGCGAAGAAGGCCACCCTCGTGGAGATCATCCCCGGCAAGGGCTCCGGCCAGCTCAAGAAGCGGGTGCTGCGCTTCCTCGACCAGAAGGACGTCAAGCAGCTCTACCACCGGGTCGAGAAGGACTCCAAGAACTTCGGCCGCCTCTTCGTCCACTTCCGCTGGAAGTAGCGACGGCAGGCCGTGACCACGTTCCCGCTGGTTCCGTCAGATCGGTTCGACGGGCAGCCACAGCTCGCAGGTCGCGGTGCTGAAGTCGTCCGCGCGGTCGAGGACCGCGACGATCGAGGGCCCTGGCCGCAGGCGCCACGGGTTTGCGGGGAACCACTCGGTCGCGGTCGCGGCCCAGGTGTTCTGCAGGGCCTGCGGATGAGGTCCGGCGATGTGGAAGACCGCCCACCTGCCGGCCGGCACCTCGATGGCGTCGAGGTCGTCGGGGGCCGGCGTGTCCCGGGAGACGGCGACCCCGTGCAGGTAGGTCAGTTCGCTGCCCTCGGTGCCATCGGGGTCGACGCCGTCGCAGACCTGCAGCAGGCCCGCCGGCTCGGTGTCGCTGAGGCCCTTCAGCCGGAGATGCGCCTCCTGCGGCAGTGCGGTGATGTGCCGCTGGATGTGCGGGTTGATGCCCCGGTGGATCAGCGGAACCCGGGCTGCGTGTCCGACGAGCCGGAACGCGGGGCGGTCGACGATGCGGGTGTCCATGGGGATGCTCCCTTCGACGGTCAGGCGGAACCTGAGCTGCGGTTGTGTGCGAAGGGGGCCTCCGTCGCGGCGAACATCACCGGGGCCGGCACCGTGAACCG
The DNA here is from genome assembly GCF_044765245.1 of Micromonospora sp. NPDC093277. NCBI lineage: Bacteria > Bacillati > Actinomycetota > Actinomycetes > Micromonosporales > Micromonosporaceae > Micromonospora > Micromonospora sp. NPDC093277. Next base: position 291,270 of record NZ_JBIWJO010000007.1, on the reverse strand, counting down.
CCCGGAACGCACGCCCGAACGCCTCGGTTGAGCCGTACCCGTGCCGGACGGCGATGCTCAGCAGATCGCCCTCGCTGCGGACGACGTCGGCGGCGGCGACGGTCATGCGGCGCCGGCGTACGTACTCCGACAGGGGCATGCCGGCCAACGACGAGAACATCCGGCGTAGGTGGTATTCGGTCGTGCCGGCCGCCCTGGCCAGTCCGGCGACGTCGAACTCCTCGTTCAGGTGCTCTTCGACAAAGTCGACAAGCCGGTTGAGTGCCGAGATCATGAGGCCTCCTTTCGACATCAAGCCTGGCCGAAGGTGCCCGGCCGCTGCCCGACCGCTGCGGTCCGATCCGATCATGCCCCGTGATCGGCCGGCCGAGCGATTGCCCGATCGATGGCCGACCGGATCGCAAGCAATGACTAGTTTGTGGTGCAGCAACATTGGTTTTCTTGCGGCTTGGGACCAGAACGCACCGGGTCCCGGTGAGAAATTGTCGGCGGTGGTTGAAGCCTCGCTCGGCAGCCTTTGAAGGGACCGTAAGCGAAGCGCGGCATTCTCCCGCTACCAGTGCTCGCGAAGGAGGCCGAGCAAGTTCGCGCTATGGCATCGACACGTCGCGCGACCAGCCTCCGAGGTGCGGGAACTGACGTAGATCGCGCTCGGATCTCTGGGGGAAGTCGCCCGGTTCATGCTCTAGTCGATTCACCGCGACAAAGTGGCGCGGATCCGTGTGACCGGATTGCAGCATCCGGATACGTTTGTCGATGAACTTTGCGCCTCCAAAGGTCGGCGACGGCAAGCGCCATGACCGTCGCCACGATGTCCATGGAGGTTGGTCACGCCGTTAAGAACCAGCTCGTGTCCCTCAGATTCCACACGTCACCGCGCAGGATTCCACTGGAAGTGACGGGCGGCGAGCAAGCCCTCAGCCTCCTAGACTCGCCCGCGCGGCGGCTCCTCACCGGTGGGACCGCCTGCCGTCCGCGGGCCACCGGTGGTGGAGGGACCATGAAGCACCGTCGCGCGAAGTGGATCGCGGGTGGCTGCCTGTTCGCTGCGCTGGCTGTCGGTATGATATTCATCGCGATCGACAATCGTGGCGAGCCCCGGGCTCGCCAGTACGGCTCATTCACCAGCTGCCTGCTGACCGACCAGGATGGCATCGGGGGGGTCGTCGCCGCCCCGGTCTGGAGCGGCATGCAGGATGCCTCGCTCGCTACTCTGACCAAGATCCAGTACCTGTCCGTGATTGGCGCGCAGACGACGGACAATGCCGGAACCTTTGTCGCCAGCCTGGTCCAGTCGCAGTGCGACCTGGTGATACTCGCCGGCGAGGTGCCCGTTTCGGCTGCCGGCGCCTCCTCTGGTCGATTTCCAGAGCAGCGTTTCGTAGCCGTGGGTGATCAACCCGGCGAGACGCGGTCCAACCTCACCTGGCTCACCGGGTCCCCGGAAACCCTCCGCGGCAAGGTCGATGACGTTGTTCGGGGCGTAGCCCGCGAAGGGCGGCGCTGACTGCCGCTATAGCAGATCTCCCATGGGTGTGCGTGCCGCCAAGTGGGCAGCTTTGTCCGACGTTTCGGCTCTGCCCGTCGCCCGCGAGCACGGCGACGATTCCCTTTCGTCGATGTGACTTTACGGGGAGGTCCGGCGATGCTGCGGAGCGTGTTCATGGGTCGTCGGACCCAGATCAATGCCAGTCGTTCCTTGCGGTCGCCGGTTCGGCGGGTGGGGATCGTGCTCGTCCTCGCACTCGCGCTCCTGGTGGCGGTTCCACCTGGCGCGGTGCCCCAAAATGGAACGTTCCCGATGTCCTGGCTCTGGTCCTGGCTGCCGCAGCGTGCGGCCTGGTCCGCGCCCGCGCCCGATGGTCCCGCCCAGAGGTCAGCCGGGGGAGCGGCCGGGCGGGAGCACTACGCCTCGTCCGCCGCGACGAGGGCCGACGGTGGCAGCGGTCGCGCGCCCGGACACAGTCCGGCCGCCAATGACGTGGCACAACTCCGCGAACCGGACGTCAAGCCGGTGACGACACCACCGATCGCCGGCAGCCGGGGCTTCGACCCGGCAAAGAGCCGGCGGGTAGCCGACAAGGCCGAAGCGAACGCCGATTTCTACGAGAACCCTGACGGCACGGTCACCCGCAAGCTGCACGAGCTGCCGATCAACTATCGCGCCGCCGACGGTTCGTGGCGGCCCATCGACCGCACGTTGGTCAGCGCGGGTGGAAGGCTGAAGCAGAAGGCAAGTCCGCTCGCTGTCGACTTCGCGCCTCGTGCCGATGACTCTCGTCTCGCCACCTTCCGCTTCGACGCGGATCGGTCAATTTCCTATGGCCTGCAGGGTGCGGCCCCGGTCGCTCCGGTCTCCACCGGCTCATCCGCCCTCTATCGCGCGGTCCTGCCGGAGACGGATCTGCGGCTGACCGTGGGCCCGCGCGGGCTGAAGGAAGAGCTCGTGCTGCACTCGGCGGCCGCGGCCAATTCGTGGATCTTTCCGCTGACGCTCATCGGGCTTGAAGCGACGCTCGAGACAGACGGGTCGGTCGCGCTACGGAACGCCTCGGGCAAGGTCGTCGGAGCGATCCCCGTCGGCTCCATGCACGACTCCCACCTGGAGCCCGGAGCGGGCGAATTTACCACCTCGAGGGCCATTTCATACGAGCTGATCAGCTTTGACGGCGGCCAGGCGCTGCGGATGACGGCGAGCCGGGAATGGCTGCAGGACCCGGCCCGGGTCTTCCCAGTCACGGTTGATCCTTCGGTCACCAGCGGGTACGACACGACGGCCGACACGTACATGCAGTACGGCGACGACATCAACCACTCTGCGGACGACAACCTCGCGGTCGGCACCTGGGACAGCGGTACCCACCGGTCCATATCGCTGCTCGCATTCCAGAACTTCGGCTCGACCTTCAGCTACAAGAACCTCAGCGCGGTCAAGCTCAAGCTCTACCTGACCTGGCAGTGGAACTGCACAGCACAGGAGTTCTGGGTGCAGACCCTCACCCAGTCATGGAGCGCCTCCACCGCCCGTTACGGCGGCATTCCCTACGCCGGTCCCGGCCTTGGGACCACGCTGGCCAAGATGTCGCCGAACTCGGCCAAGGCCTGCGGCAACTCAAAGGCCGATCGGTCGGTGGGCGAGTGGATCACGGTCGACCTGCCCGTGTCCACGTTTCAGAGCTGGGCGAACGGGGGCGTCAACTATGGCCTCGCGCTGAACACCAACCAGACCAACAGCCCGCAGTTCAAGCGGTTTACCTCCCGTGACGGGCCGAACCCGATCTTTACGCCCTACCTCGAGTTGACCTACACCGACAACATCGCGCCACAGGTCAACTCGCAGTACCCCCCGCACGGGCACACCGTCAACACGCTTACGCCCGAACTGCTGGCCAACGCCGTGGATCCGGACGCCTTCCCGTCCGCGCTGAGCTTCGACTTCATGGTGTATGACCGCAGCGCGACCAAGATTGCGGAGTCCGGCTGGCAGCCGTACATGACCTGGGTGGTTCCGTCCGGCAAACTGAAGTGGAACGAGGGTTACACCTGGACCGTCATTGTCAAAGACGGCAACCTGGCCAGCACCTCCCAACAGTTGCAGTCCTTTGCCACCGCCGTGCCACCGCCGTTAGCGGCCGGAGGTATGGCGCAGAACGGCGATCGCGGGTTCGACCCCAGCGCTGGCAACTACACCTTCTCCGTCACGGACGCGTCGGTGCCGACTGCCGGGCCGCCGCTGGCCATCGCCCGCTCCTACAACACCCTATCCACGCGGCGTGGCTCCTTCGGTGAGGGCTGGTCGACCGTGCTCGACATGCGAATCGTCGACCCATGGTCGTCCATCAAGTACCCGCCACCGCACGTCATCGTCACCTACCCGACCGGTGAAGAGGTTGCGTTCGGCCGCAACAGCGACGGCTCCTTCACCCCGCCCCCCGGGCGGTTCACCACTCTGACGGCGCTGCCGGACAGCGGCTATGAGCTTGTCGACAAGGACGGCACCACCTACACCTTCCGGACCGGCTTAACCGTGCCCGGCCAGTACGACATCACAGCCATCACCGACAGCAACGGCCGGACCCTGAAATTTCAGTGGACCTATGTGGGTGTGGAAGGGCGGCCGACGACCGTCACCGCCGCAAACGGGCGGTCGCTGAATCTGAGGTGGTCAACGGCAGCTGGCGCCTACCGGGTGCTGTCAGTCACTACGGACCCGGCCGTGCCGAACGACCCCGCCACGGCGTCGGTCTGGAACTACGAGTACACCGGCGGGCTGCTCACCAAGGTGTGCCCCCCAACCTCGACGGTCAAGTGCACGGCCTACACGTACACCACGAGCAACCGCTATCCGGCCACCCTGCTGCGCGCCAACCCGCGTGCGTACTGGCGCCTCGGGGAGTCCTCAGGGACCACCGCGGCCAACTCCGTTCTGGAGGCGGCCGGCGCGGAAAGCGGCACGTATAACTCCGTGACGCTGGGCCAGCCCGGCGCACTGCCCAGTTCCACCGCGACGGCGGCCCTCTTCAACGGCACCTCTTCCTACGTCAGCCTGCCGGTGACCGACGTCGACCCCGCCGGCTACAAGTCGGTGAGCCTTTGGTTCAAGATGAACGCCGGTTCCACCGCCGGTGGCACGCTCTTTGCCTACCAGACGGCATCGATCACCTCCGGCCCGACATCGAACTTCACCCCGGCGCTCTACGTCGGCACGGACGGCAAGCTGCGCGGTGAATTCTGGACCGGAGCGGTGGAACCCATCACCTCCTATGGTGTGGTGAACGACGGGAAATGGCACCAGGCCACGCTCGTCGGCGACAAGACCAACCAGACCCTCTACCTCGACGGCTATCCCGAGGGAACGCTGAACAAGCCGCTGGTGCCGCAGGCATATCCGGCGAAGTACGTCTACGTCGGCGCCGGTGAGAGCAACACCTGGCCGTCCCGCCCCACGAACAGCAAAGGCTTCTTCCCCGGCTCCATTGCCGAGGTGGCGCTCTTCGACCGGCCGCTGAGCCGGTTCGAGGTGAACGACCTCAACCGGGCCAACAGCACTGCGTCGCCGATCAGCTCCGTCGTGCGGGCCTCCGGCAACCGGCAGACCGCCGTCCAGTACGACGGGAAGACCGGACAGGTCACCCAGGTCACCGACGAGAACGGTGGGGTGTGGAAGATCGGTGCCGGCACGGCGGCCGGATCGTACCGCGTTCACGCCGGCGTCGTGCTCGGCGCCAATCCGGCCGACTACTGGCGACTGGCCGAGAGCGGCACCACCGAGGCCGTCAACGAGGTCAACGGCGGTTCCGCCCGCTACAACTCGGTGACCCTGGGAACTGCGGGCGGGCCGTTTGACGACCCCGCCCGCAACGACGACAACACCGCCGTGGCGAGCTTCAACGGAACCTCCTCCTACCTGAAGATGCCGGCCAACGATGTTCCCGGCGTGGGGCCGCAGTCGATCGCGATGTGGTTCAAGACGCCGGCCGGGTATGCCAGCGGTGGCGTCCTCTTCGGGTCGCAGGTCAGCCCCATCGACGGCACGCCCCAGAATGGCTGGACCCCCAACCTCTACGTCGGCACCGACGGCAAGCTCCGTGGCAAATTCTGGAACGGCAACAGCACGGCGATCACGTCGACGACGGTGGTCAATGACGGAAAGTGGCACCACGCGCTGCTCGCCGCCTCGGACATCAGCCAGACCCTCTACCTCGACGGCGTGGCCGTCGGGACCATCGCCGGTTCGCTGGTGTCGAACGGTGCGGTCAACGCCTACGTCGGCGCCGGACGGGCGGTGAACTGGGCCGCCGCCCCGACCAACCCTGGCGGCTACTACAAGGGCGAGATAGCCGAGGTCTCCTACTACCGCAGCCAGCTCAGCGCCGCTGACGCCGGTGCTCAGTTCGCGGCTCGGTCGAAGTCGTCGGGTGCGTTGACCAAGACGTACCGGGTTACCGACCCGGGCGACAAGCAACTCGTCTACGTGCACGATCTGGCGGACCGAAAGATCGAGGAGACGGACGCCCTCGGCCAGACCACCCGCTTCGGGTACGACGTCGCGGGCTTTCTGCGCACGACCACCGACCCGAACGGCAACGTCACCACCACCGAGCACGATCCGCGTGGCAACGTCGTCACCTCGACGACCTGCCAGAACCGGTCCGAGAACAAGTGCTCGACGGCCTACTACACGTACTCCGTCAACGTGACGCCGCCGGCGATGTGGAAGGACGCCTCACTGATCTTCTCGCCGGGCGACTTCGACGGTGACGGCACCAGCGACATCATCTACCGCAACACCAGTGATCAGAGCCTCTATCTGATGCGCGGCAACGGCAGGGGTGGTTGGCTCACCAGCGTTCCCGCGAAGCTGGGCGGCGGCTGGGGCGGCCCGGACCAGATTTTCTCCGTGGGTGATTTCGACGGTGACGGCAACCCCGACGTCATGTACCACCTACCGGGTGAGAACAACTTCCACCTCAAGCGGGGCAACGGCAAGGGCTGGTGGGCCTCCGACGCCGACAAGGTGATCCCGTCGACCTTCGGCTCGACCGCCCAGATGGTCTTCTCGCCGGGTGACTTCGACGGTGACGGCAAGCCGGACGTGCTCTACCGCAAGTCGACCGACAACAACCTCTACCTGGTCAAGGGGAACGGCGCCGGCGGCTGGCTCACAGGCACACCGATCCAGATCGGCACCGGATGGGGATCGGCTCAGATGGTCTTCTCGCCGGGCGACTTCGACGGTGACGGCAAGCCGGACGTGCTCTATCGCAAGTCGACCGACAACAGCCTCTATATCGTCAAGGGCAACGGGACGGGTGGCTGGGTGACCGGGACCTCGGTCCTGGTCAGCGCGGGCTGGGGCGACGTCGACGCGCTTCTGTCCTCCGGTGACTTCACTGGCGATCGCAAGGCGGACGTGCTCCGGCGTGGCAGCACCGACCGCGACCTCTACCTCATGCGGGGCAACGGGACCGGCGGTTGGTCCACGGGAACTCCCGAGAAACTCGGCGCCGGCGGGCCCGACCCGCGCAATGACGCCATGCTGACCATGCGGGACGGCCGCTCGACCTCCGGCGTTTCCGACAACCGTTACCTGACCACCTACAGTTACGACGAACAGGGCAACCGGACCACCGTGACAGACCCGCTCGGCCGGGTCACCAAAACGGTGTACACCGACGGTTCGACCCCGGCGGAGGACGGCGGCATGGCGCCACCCGGCCTCCCGTCCACGGTGACCTCGCCCGCCGGCACCCGCCAGCAACTGTTCTACTTCCCCAACGGCGACCTGGCCCGGACGGTGGACGCCGCTGGTAAGGAGACCCGCTACACGTACGACGGACTTGGCCGGGTGACGACGACGAAGGAGATCACCGAGACCTTCCCGTCGGGTGTGACGACTACCTACGAGTACGACAAACTGGGCCGTACCGTGGCCCGCACGGATCCGGCCACCACCAACCGAGTTACCGGCGCCGTGCACACGCCCGTGACCACCACTGTCTATGACGACGACGGCCTCATGCTCTCGGAGACCGTCACCGACACCACGGGCGGCGACGCGCCACGTACCGAGTCGGCCACCTACAACGCGTTCGGGCAGCAGGAGACCTCGACCGACGCCTCCGGGCGGACGACTCGGTTGGAGTATGACTCCTACGGCCGCGCCGTGATGGAGATCGGCTCGGACGGCGGAAAGATCCTCACCACCTACGACGCGGCCGGGCAGCAGCTCAAGACGACGCTACTCGGGTGGACCGGCGACCCGAACGCGCCCGCACCGGCCAAGGATCTCGTCCTCTCCTCGAAGGAGTATGACCCGGCGGGCCGGCTCGCCACCGAGACCGACGCGATGGGCTGGCAGACCCGGTACACGTACACGGACAACGGGCTGACCGCGAGCATCACCCGGAAGGATCCGAGCATCGGGGCGACCTTCCTGGTGAAGAAGACCGAGTACGACGCCGCCGGCAACCCGGTCACCGTGACCACCAACGGCGGGGCCACCACCACCGTCGACACCGTTGACGCCGCCAACCGCGTGCTGCGCAGCGTCGTGGACCCGGATGGCCTCAAGCGCTACACCGACTTCGAGTACTCCCTGGCCGACCAGGTGGTGAGCGAGGTCCGGGGGGACGCGGAGGCGACCCGGGAACGACACCAGACGACGTACGACCTGATGGGTCGCCCGTTGAGCGAGACCACGTACCTCGACCCGAACTCGCCGGTCGGTCGGTGGGCCTTCGACGGTGACGCCACCGCCCGGCTCTCCGACGCCATCGGCAACAGCCCGCTCACGTCCACCGGCCCGGTCAACTGGGGTACGGACCGGGGCGGCTCGGCCGACCTCGGGGGTGCGGCCACGCTGGCGGGCACGTCCCCGGTGGTCGATCCGTCGCGGAGCTTCACCGTCGCGGCATGGGTCAGGGCGTCCGACACGGTTGGTACGAAGACCGCGGTGTCCGGGCCGGGCCTGGCTCGGTCCGCCTTCGAGCTGGGGCTCGATGGAGGTCGATGGAAGTTCAGCCTCCGATCGGCCGACGCGGCGGATGGCAACGTCGTAGCCGCGACGTCCACCAGCACCCCGCGCGCCGAAACGTGGACCCATCTCGTCGGCACCTACGACGCGACATCCAGGAGCATCCGACTCTATGTCGATGGTGTGCTGGAAGGCGCGGGCGCCGGAGCCACCTCCTTCCCCACCCGGCGGGCGCTCCAGCTCGGCGCCGGCGCTGCGTCCAGCACTCCCACCAGCTTCTGGTCGGGGCAGCTCGACGATGTGCAGATGTACCAGCGGGCACTCCCGGACGCCGAGGTGGCTCAGGTGGCCGCGGGCACTGCCCCGGCGTCCACCATGTCCGTCGTCCGGACGACCTATGACGTCGACAACGGTGGCCTGGTGCGGGCGACCACCGATCCGACCGGTGCCACCACCGACACTCAGTACGACGAGGCGGGCCGGCCCGTGGTGACGGTGGGACCCGCCGTCTCCACGGAGGCCGGTGGTGCGACGCCGGTGGATGCGCGGCCGGTCTCCTACGTCGGGTACGACACCTTCGGCGGCGTGGCGGAGACCAAGGATCCGAACGGCAACGTCACGGTCAACGACTCCGATGCCGCCGGCCGTATCGTGGCCACGCACCTGCCCAGCTACACGGCACCCGGATCGAGTACCCCCGTGCAGCCGGTCACCCGGCGCAGTTACGACGAGTTGGGCCAGCTCAAGTCCCAGACCGATGCCCAAAACAAGACGACCAGTTACGTCTACGACCAGCTCGGCCAGCTTGCCAGTGTCTCCGCACCAGACGGCGGGGTGACCCGCCTCACTCACAGCCTCGCCGGCGACCAGCTCTCGGCGACCGATCCCACCGGGGCGCGTACGGAGGCGACGTACGACTTCCTCGGCCGCCAGGTCACGTCGACCGAGGTCGTCCGGCAGTCCGGTACCAGTCACACCACTAACTACGCATACGGGCCGGGGGGTTGGCTGTCCTCGGTGACCTCGCCGGCGGGGGTGGTCACGTCGACCACGTACAACACGGCCGGCGAGCCGCTCACCCGTACCGACGGCGCGGGGAACGTAACGCGGTACGACTACGACGGGCTCAGCCGGCTGACCCGCACCACGATGCCCGACGGGACGTACGACACCCTCAGCTACGACATGGCGAGCCGAACCGTGTCGGCCTCCTCCTACCGGGCCGACGGCACCCGGCTGCGTACCAAGTCGTGGGGCTACGACCGGGCGGGACGGGCGATCAGCTCGACCGATGCCCGCAACACCAGGACGACGCTCACCTACGACGCGATGGGACGGCTGGTGTCGCAGGTGGAGCCGATCTCCGCCAGCGACTCCATCACGACGTCCTTCGGGTACGACCCGGCAGGCAACCCGACGCGACTGACCGACGGACGCGGCAACCGTTTCATTACTACCTACAACACGTGGAACCTGCCGGAGTCCCGGATCGAGCCGGCCACGTCGACGTTCCCCGACCTAGCGGACCGCACCTTTACTGTCAGCTACGAACTGAACGGTCAGGTCGCCGAGCAGCGGGCACCGGGCGATGTCACCGTTTCGAACAGCTACGACGATGTCGGTCGGCTGGTCCGTCAGGTTGGTACCGGCGCGGAGGCTGCGAGCCCGAACCGGGTTTTCGAGTACGACCTGGCCGGCAGGATGACCTCGGTCTCGGGCACCTCCGGCAGCAACACCTTCACCTTCGATGATCGTGGACTGTTGCTGTCCGCCGACGGGCCGTCCGGCACGTCCTCCTTCACCTGGTCGCCGGACAACAAACTGGCCACCCGTACCGATGCGGCGGGCGTCACCACGTACGGCTACGACCCCGCCGGCCGGCCGGCGACCATGTCCAACCCGACCACGGGTGTCTCGCTGAGCTACACCTACAACTCGCTCTCGCAGGTCGAGACGATCGGGTACGGCGCGGGGGGCAACACGCGGACGCTTTCCTACGACGGGCTGCACCGACTGACCGGGGACCACCTCGCCGTGCCGATCGGCGACACGATCGCGAAGATCGCGTACGCCTACGACGAGAACGACAACGAGATCTCGAAGGCGACGACCGGATTCGCCGGCTCGACAACAAACACCTACACCTACGATCTGGCCAACAGGCTGACCAGCTGGGACAACGGCACGACCCCGGTGGTGTACGCCTACGACAAGTCGGGCAACCGGGTCCAGGCCGGTACGGTCACGTTCGCCTACGACCAGCGCAACCAGCTCACCAGCTCCAGCAGCGGCGCCGCCTACCGGTACACCCCGCGCGGCACGCTCGCGTCGGTCAGTTCGGCTGCCGGAGAGGCGACCACCGCCACGGATGCCTTCGGTCAGGTCCGGTCCCAGAGCGTCGCCGGAGGAGGCACCCAGACCTACGAGTACGACGGGCTGGGCCGGGCGCAGCGCCAGGGGTTCCAGTACACCGGCGTCGGCAACACCCTCGCCACGGACGGGGCCGCTGTCTACACCCGCGACGTTACCGATGACCTGGTCGGCGTGCGGGCCGGCGCGGAGAACCGGTACGCGTGGATCGACCGCCACACCGACGTGGTCGGCCAGTTCACCGGTGCGGCGACCGCGCTGAGCGGATCGACGGCGTACGACCCGCTGGGCCGCCGCCTCGCCGGCACCGGCATGGTCGGAAACCTCGGCTACCAGTCCGGCTGGACCGATGAGGTGACCGGACGGGTCAACATGTGGTCCCGCTGGTACAACCCGGAGACGGGCCAGTTCGACACCCGTGACTCGGCCAACCTGTCGCCGACGCCCACCTCGGTGACCGCCAACCGGTTCGCGTACGCCGACGAGAACCCGCTCACCGGCACCGACCCCACCGGTCATTGGCCGAACTGGGGCAACACCTTCAAGTCGGTGACCTCCGGCTTCTCCAGCGCCTGGCACTCCACGACCAGCGCACTCTCGGCCGGCTGGAAAACGACCACGAGCCTGCTCTCGTACGGCTGGAACGTCACTACCAACTATCTGTCGCAAAAGTGGAACGCCGCCAAGAGTTGGGTGCAGGACAAGTACGACAAGGCGCGCGACAAGTACGAGGAAGCCAAGAACTGGACCCGCAAGAAGATCGACGAAGGTCGAAAGTGGGTCGAGGAGAAGAAGGCCGAACTCAAACGCCAGGCCCGGCAGCTGGCGAGCAACATCAAACAGGCCGGCCAGGGCATGGTGACGAAGGTGATGAGCAACAAGCTCGTCGCCAAGACCGTCAACGGCGTCGTCGACGCCTACAAGGCCACCGAGAAGTGGGTCCAGGAGCACAAGGCGGACATCGCTGGCTTCGTGGTCGGCGCGGTCGTCGGCTTGGGCTGCGGTGCCCTCATCGGCTGGACCGGGGTCGGCGCCATCGCCTGCGGAGCGCTCGCCGGCGCGGCCGGTTCGCTGGTCACCGGGTTGGTCAACGGTGAGCGGGGCATGGACCTGCTGAAGACGACCGCCCTCGGTGCGCTGGGTGGCGCGGTCGGTGGCCTGGGCGGCATCGTCGGTGGCCGAATTGCCGCCGCCGTGGGCAGCAAGCTGGGCAGCTTCGCCGGTTCGCTCGGCGGCCGCATGCTGACCGGTGCGGTCGGTGGCGGCACGGCGGATGCCCTCACCCAGCTGGCTACCACCGGTCGCGTCAACCTGGCCCAGGTCGCCCTCGCCACCGGCGTCGGCGGCCTGACCGGAGGCATGGGCAAGGGGCGTTCCACTGGCTGCGCTACGCACAGTTTCGAGCCCAGCACCCGGGTCTTGATGGCGGACGGGAGCACCCGTCCGATCAAGGACGTCAACATCGGGGACAAGGTCAAGGCGACAGACCCGAAGACCGGTAAGACGGTGACCAAGCCGGTCACGGCACTGCATTTGAACCGTGACCGGGAGTTGGCCGATGTCACGGTGGCTACCCGCACCAAGGACAAGGTGACGTCGAAGTCCACCCTGAAAACCACGCCGAACCACCCGTTCTGGAGCAAGTCCGCCCGCAAGTGGGTAACGGCAGGTGCGCTGACTGTCGGCACAGCACTCCTCGCGATCGGTACGAGCACCGCCGCGGTCGCTGATGTGCGGAACCACGTCGGTGTCCAGAACATGCGGGACCTCACCGTCGCCGACGTCCACACGTACTATGTGCTCGCCGGGGACACGCCGGTCCTTGTGCACAACTGCGGTACCGGCGCCAAGTTCGGCGTCCCACGGAAGCCCGGCGTATATTCTATTGAGCTCGACGACGGCAATTTCTATGTCGGGTCGGCTACCAGCAATATGCGGGGACGTGTTGACTCTGCGGGTCGGCCGGCAAAACCTGGAAGGCGTGCACATGCCCTGGAGGCTGCCGGATATTCGGCTGACAACATCGTGAATGTAACGTGGGTTGAGGTGCCCGGAAATCTTCGCGGAAATAGGTATATAAGCAAGGACGCGGCCAGGTCGTTGGAACAAGACGTCATGGATGTGTACCTGGCCCATGGAAGGACGCTTGTCAATAGGGACTACCCAGAGGTTCCACAAGCACGGCATACGTCAGAGTGGCTAGATAAGGTTGCTGGGCTAATTCCTAATAGACGGTGAGGCTGTCGTTGTTCGGGCGTTCCTCCGGGTTGTATGATGTGCCGGAGGAACGCCCGCAGCGAGCCGCTCAGGCGTCAGTTGGTGGATGCAGGGAGTAACCGCTCGTGGGCACATGGAGCTCGGGGCCGTTTGACAACGACCAAGCTATGGATCTTCTGGACGAGCTTGCTGAGATGGATGAAGATCAGAAGGCGGAGCACTTCCGCGAGGTTTTCACTAATGCGCTCAGCTCGTCGCCTTCGGAGCGAGTCTGGCCGAAAGAAGTCGTCGCCGCTGCGGCTGTCGTTGCCTTGGCATTGCCGGGCGGTGCCGTAGTTGTGAACTTCGAGGAGGGGGATTTTGACCCCGACGCGGAGGAGAACGCCGAAGACGAGTGGTCTGCCGCCATCCTTCGTGAACCAGGATCCGCGCTGGCAGGCCTGGCGCTTGAGGCGCTTAGCGGGGTTACTCGTGCGGGTGGTGAGTGGTTCTCTTCGTGGCTTCTCGAAGACGATCGTGATGCCGCAGTAGTGCGGGTGGACAGCATTGCCAGGGTGCTTCGATCAGCTATTTCCTGACGGCTAATTGTGGCGGCGGAGTCCAAATTTGATATGGCGCAACCATGAGAACGGCATCCCTTCGTGGCTGCAACTTTGTTCCGCAGGTGGCGCCGCGCCAGCGAGGCCGAAGAGCGCCGATCCAGGACTGCCGACCGAACCCGCCCCGACGGAGGACCGCTGACCGAGAACGGCCACGGTCACAACGAACCGATTACAGCGAATAGGTACGCGCCACCGCCAACATCTCCGAGCTGTGCGAGCCGACCACGCCGACGTCCGACGGCCGGCGGCGGAAGCCGGGGACCCCCTCCAGGCCGTCGCTGGCGTCCATCGCCCGCAACTCCATCTTCTCCTGCTGGGCGCGCAGGGTGAGGGTCACCTCGACACCCTCCGGCGGCGGGGCGTGGAACACCAGACCGAAGCCCCACGAGCTGCCCGGCTCCACGGGCTTGACCGGCAGCGGCACGCCGGCCGCGCTGGCTCTGAGGACCGTTGCCGGACCGGGTTCGGGATCGACATCGACGTGCAGCGAGAGCACGCGGACCGACCGCTGCGGGGTCACCCGCACCCGCAGGGTGCGCTCGGCGCCCGCAGTGGTGTCCGAGAGCACCGTGACGGCAGGTGGCGGCAGGTTCACCGCGGGGGCGTCGCCGAATTTGAATACGTCGTCACCGAGCGCGGGGAAGTAGTGGGAGACCCGCCCCATGTCGTCCACGTACTGTGCGGTCCACGGTTGCGGCTCAGCCTCGTGACTGATCCACATCCCCTTGCCGGTGTCCGCGTCGAAGCCGTACATCAGGTGGGTGGGTGCCGGGTGGGCGGCGTCGAAGCGGTCCACGGCGAGGCCGACCCCGGCGAAGACCACGGCGGCGAGCCCGGCGGCGGCCGCCGGCAGCGGGCCCAGCCGGCGGGCCCGCAGCGCCAGCATGCCGCGCTGGCCGCCGGCCTGCGGGTGCAGCAGGTCGACCAGCGGCAGCGCGGCCAGCCCGAGCAGCACCGCGAAGAGCGCGGCGACTCCGCCCATCGCCATGCCCAACGCCGGGAAGAGCAGCACCACGGTGGGCAGCAGGATCACCACGGCCACCGCGCCGGCCAGGGTCACCGCGACCACCGGCCAGGGGCCGTCCAGCCGGGTGGCCAGCGCCGCCAGGCCGGCGAGCGCGCCGGCCAGCGCGGGGAGCGTGGCCAGGTATGCGCCACCCGGCACCAGCACCGCGAGGAGTACGCCGAACAGCGCCAGCCAGGTCAGCCCGCCGAACGCGAGGGCGGCCGGCCCGATCCGGCGGCGGGTCAGCGCGTACCAGGTGAACAGGATCGCGGCGGCGAGCGCCACCACGGCGAGCCGGTACCAGATCGGCCGGTACGGGTCGAGCAGCCCGGCGTACCCGGGGCGGATCGTGGTGATCGCGGCCCAGAGCAGCCAGGCGCCCAGCGGGGCGAGCACGATCGGCGCCAGGGCGAGTCCGACGCCAGCGGCCAGCCGGCCGGCGGTGGCCCGGCCGCGGCGGCGCAGCAGCCAGCCGAGCAGCCCGACGGCGACCAGGGCGGCCAGCGCCAGCGGCAGGACCAGCCAGCCGGGGTAGCGGACCAGGCCGCCCGGCACCGGGAAGTAGGTGGCGTCATGGCCGGAGCCCAGTTCACGCAGGTTGGTGCGGCCGAACTCGCGGGCCAGGCCGAGCGCGTTGTCGCCGTGCATCTGCAGGCTGCCCCGGTCCATCGCCGCCGGCACGTCCAGCGGGGTGTGGTAGATCGCGCCACCGTCGATGTACGCCGAGTTCAGGCCGACGAAGTCGTGGTCCAGGAAGGCGGTGAAGTCGGTGTCGTTCGGCAGCGCCCGGTAGATCTCCACCGCGAACGAGGTGCCGACCGGGTGCGGGGCGGCCCGGCCGAAGACGTCCACCAGCTTCGCGTTGTTCCGGGACGTCTCGAACATGATCACCGGACCGGTGCTGCCGCGCGCCTCCAGGTTGAGCACGACTCCGCCGTCGGCGGCCAGCGGGTGGCCGGCGGCGAAGCCGGAGGCGCCGCAGAGGCACGCCTCCTCCGCGTCGGTGAGCACGAGAACGAGGTCGTTGCGCGGGCGCGGTCCGGCGGTGAGCGCTCGGGCCACCTCCAGGATGGTGGAGGTGCCGGCGGCGTCGTCGTTGCCGCCCGGCCCGGACTGCACCGAGTCGTAGTGGGCCACCAGGAAGACCCGCCCGGTCGAATCGGTGCCGGGCAGCCGGGCCACCACGTTGCGGACCCGGGCCAGGGTCGCCCCGCCGGCGGCCCCGCTGAGCTGTCCGGCCTCCGGGGCGACGGCGTCCTGCACCTCGGTCTCCAGGCCGAGCCCGCGCAACACGCCCACGAGGTGCTCGCGTACCTGGTCGTTGGCGGCGCTGCCGGCCACGTGCGGCCGGGCCGCGATGACCTTGACGTTCTGGTACGCCCGCTCGGCGCTGAACTGGTCCGCCGGCGCGTCGGCCGGGCGCGGCGCCGGGGCGGCCAGGTCGACCAGGACGCCGGCGCCGACCGCGAGCAGCGCGGCGAGTGCGGCGACCGCGGCGGGCAGCCGGTGGCGCGGACGGGCCAGCGCCCGGTCGGCGGGGCGGGTCGGGGGTACGCCCACTCGGAACTCCTCGGGGTGGTCGGGGGTGGCCCCATCCTGCCCTCCCGCCGGCCCGTGGTGAACCTCCCACGGCGCGCCCGCCCGCACCGCCTTCGGGCGTGTTGTGTGCGACCGTTGTCTGATACAGGATCAGCGAGGCACTCGGAAGGAGTCCGACATCACCAGCGAACTCCCGCGTCTCGCGGCGGTGGCCCGACCGCAACCGGGGCCCGGCGCGGTGGGTCCCCCCGTGCCCCGGGCCGTCGAACCGGGGGGCGTCGGGCGCACCGCCAACCTGCCGCCCGGTAAACGGCTGCGGGTGCTGCTGGTCGAGGACGACGAGGGCGACGCCTTCCTGGTCGGCGAGCTGCTCGCCGAGACCAACTCGATGATCGATCTGATGGTCGCCACCAGTCTCAGTGAGGCCCGGCAGCGGGTGGCGGGGGTCGACTGCGTCCTGCTCGATCTGGGCCTGCCCGACGCGCAGGGCCTGGACGGGCTGCGCCAGGTGCTGGAGATGTCGAGCGGGGCCGCAGTCTGCGTGCTCACCGGCCGCTCCGACGAGCACCTGGGCGTCGTCGCGGTCGCCGAAGGCGCCCAGGACTACCTGGTCAAGGGGCAGGTCGACGGCGTCCTGCTGACCCGCGCGCTGCGCTACGCGGTGGAACGCAAGCGGGCCGACGAGAACGCCCGCCGGCTGCGTGAGGTGGAGCTGCGCCAGGCCGAGTCCGCCCGCCTGGAACGGGGCCTGCTGCCGCAGCCGCTGATGACCACCGACCGGGTGTCGGTGCACACCTTCTACCGGCCCGGCCGGCACGCCGCCCTGATCGGCGGCGACTTCTTCGACGTGGTGCAGACCCGGCCGGACCGGATCGACCTGATCGTCGGTGACGTCTGCGGGCACGGCGTGGACGAGGCCGCCCTCGGCGTCGAGTTGCGGGTCGCCTGGCGAGCGCTGATCCTGGCCGGGGTGCCGGACGACGAGGTGCTGCCCGCCCTGGAACAGGTGCTGATGAGCGAGCGCCGGCTCCAGGAGATCTTCGCCACGGTGGCGACCACCCGCCTCGACCTGGCGGCCGACCGGGCCACCGTGCGACTCGCCGGGCATCCGCCGCCGCTGCTGCTCAGCGGCGGTAAGGTCGCCCCGGTGCCGGCCAGGGCCGGCCGGTTGCTCGGCGTACGACCGCGCCGGCCGGTAGCCTTCGACCTGGAGTTCGACGCCGATGACTGGTCCTTGCTGATGTACACCGACGGACTCATCGAGGGCCGGGTGGGTGCCGGTGACGACCGACTCGACGTGTCGGGGCTCACCGACCTGCTCGCCGCCCCCGCCGGCCAGGCGGTGCCGCTGGCCGAGCTGCCAGCCTGGCTGGTCGGTCGAGCCGAGCAGATGAACGGCGGCCCGCTCGCCGACGACGTCGCCATGCTGCTGCTCAGCCGGGGTGGTGGCCGGTGACCGCTGACCGGCAGGGCTGGACCCTGCGTCGCCGGGTGGTCGCGCTGCTCACCGTGGTCCTGGTGCTGCTGCTCGGGCTGGCCGCGGCCGAGGCGTTGGTCGCGGCGAAGAACCGGCAGAACATCGACGCGGTCCTGGTCAAGAGCGGTCCGCTGCGCGTACAGGGCCAGGAGCTGTTGAGCGCGCTGCTCGACCAGGAGACCAGCGTCCGCGGGTACGCGGTGAACGGCGACGGCAAGGACCTGGCCCCGTACGAGGCGGGGCTGACCCGGGAGCGGGATCTCGTCGCCTCGATGCGTGACCTGGCCGGGGACTACCCGGGCGTGCTGCGCGCCCTGACGGTCGTCGAGGAGCGCGCGGCGCAGTGGCGGGCCAGAGTCGCCGAGCCGGTGATCACCACTACCGAGCGCAGCGGTCCGGCCGCCGGGCAGGCGCTGATCACCGACCAGACCCGGCAGCGGTTCGACGGCGTCCGGGGCGCGGTGGACGCCCTCCAGGACGAGATCCAGACCGTGCGGCAGCAGACCGCCGACCAGGTCAGCCGGACCAGCAACGTACTGGTGGTGCTGCTGATCGCGGCGGCCCTGGTGGTGGCGGTGGCCGGCGCGCTTCTGCTGCTCTCCCTGGACCGGATGCTGATCCGGCCGGTGGCCGCCCTGGTGGGCCAGGTACGCGAGGTCGCCGCCGGCGACTACCGGCACCACATCGAGGGGTCGGGCCCGCCGGAGTTCCGCCGGCTCGCGGATGACGTCGACGCCATGCGCCAGAAGATCGCTCAGGAGCTGGACGAGGTCCGCCAGGCCCGGGAGCGCATCGAGTGGGTCAACAGTCAGTTGCAGAAGCAGGCCGAGGAGCTCACCCGGTCCAACCGTGACCTGGAGCAGTTCGCCTACGTCGCCTCGCACGACCTGCAGGAGCCGCTGCGCAAGGTGGCCAGCTTCTGCCAGCTCCTCCAGCGGCGCTACGCGGGCCAGCTCGACGAGCGCGCCGACCAGTACATCGCGTTCGCCGTCGACGGCGCGCAGCGGATGCAGCGGCTGATCAACGACCTGCTCGCGTTCTCCCGGATCGGTCGCCTCACCACCGGCTTCAGCGAGGTCGACCTGAACAAGGCGATGGGCGACGTGGCCGCCCAGACCGAGACCGCGCGCCAGTACGCCGACGCCGAGCTGACCTGGGACACGTTGCCGGTGATCCGCGGTGAGGAGCCGCTGCTGACCAACCTGCTGGCCAACCTGGTCAGCAACTCGATCAAGTTCCGCCGGCCCGACGTGCCGCCCAGGGTGCACGTGTCGGCCCGGCTGGTCGGCGACGAGTGGGAGATCACCTGCCGGGACAACGGCATCGGGATCGAGCCAGAGTTCGCCGACAAGATCTTCGTCATC
Source organism: Micromonospora sp. NPDC093277 (assembly GCF_044765245.1). Classification (NCBI taxonomy): domain Bacteria; kingdom Bacillati; phylum Actinomycetota; class Actinomycetes; order Micromonosporales; family Micromonosporaceae; genus Micromonospora; species Micromonospora sp. NPDC093277. The sequence goes on along the minus strand of NZ_JBIWJO010000007.1, from coordinate 272,219 downwards.
TTCCAGCGGCTGCACTCCAAGGACGCGTACCCGGGCACCGGCATCGGCCTGGCCATCGTCAAGAAGATCGTGGAGTACCACGGTGGCCGGGTGTGGGTGGACACCGGCTCCGAGGTGGGCACCGTGGTCCGGTTCACCCTCCCCGCCGCCGGGGTGGAACCGGACGGCGACGACGCGACGACCGGGGGTGGCATCGCCGACGCCGCCGACGGGGTGCCCGTCGGCCGGCAGCCGGACCCGGTACGGGACGGGGCGGCCGGAGACGCCGCCGCGGGTGGCATTAAGGAGACGGTGGGATGACGGTGCCGGCTGACGGCAGGAGCCCGATCGAGGTGCTGCTGGTCGAGGACGACCCGGGCGACGTGCTGATGACCCAGGAGGCGTTCGAGGAGCACAAGCTCCGTAACCGCCTCACCGTGGTCTCGGACGGTGCAGAGGCGCTGGCGTATCTGCGCCACGAGGGCCAGTACGCGGACTCGGTGACCCCCGACCTGATCCTGCTCGACCTGAACCTGCCGCGCCGGGACGGCCGGGAGGTGCTGGAGGAGATCAAGAAGGACGAGCAGCTGTGCCGGATCCCGGTCGTGGTGCTCACCACCTCGCAGGCCGACGAGGACATCCTGCGCAGTTACCAGCTGCACGCCAACGCCTACGTGACCAAGCCGGTGGACTTCGAGTGCTTCATCTCGGTAGTCCGCCAGATCGACGAGTTCTTCGTCAGCGTGGTCAAGCTGCCGCCGCGTGGCTGACCGGCTGCTGGCGGACGTCGACGCGCTGCTGCGGGAGGCGGCGGCGGAGATCGTGGTGCCGATGTTCCGGCGGCTCGACGCCGCCGACATCGCCGAGAAGGCGCCCGGCGAGGTGGTCACCGTCGCCGACCGGCGGGCGGAGGAACTGATCTCCGCCGGGCTGCGGCGGCTGCGCCCCGGTTCGGTGGTGGTCGGTGAGGAGGCGGTCGCCGCTGACCCGGACCTGCTGCGGTACCTGCGTGGCGACGGCGACGTCTGGCTGGTCGACCCGGTCGACGGCACCGCCAACTTCGCCGCCGGGCGGCGCCCGTTCGCCCTGATGGTGGCGCTGCTGACCGACGGCGTGCCGGTGGCCTCCTGGGTGTACGACCCGTTGGACGGGACCATGGCCACCTGCCGCGCGGGCGCGGGCACCCGGCTGGACGGCACGCCGGTACGCACCAGCGGGCCGGTGCCCGAGGTCGGTGCGCTGCGGGGCACCGCGATGACCCGGTTCCTGCCCCCGGCCACCCGGCAGAGCGTGGCGGCGGGCGGCGGGCGGATCGGTGAGCTGCTGCCCGGCCAACACTGCGCCGGCCGGGAATATCTGGACGTGCTTACCGGCAGGCAGCAGTTCGTCCTCTTCTGGCGCACCCTGCCCTGGGACCACGCGCCCGGCACCCTGCTGGTCCGGGAGGCGGGCGGGGTGGCCCGCCGCTTCGACGGGACCGACTACCACCCGGCCGACGACGGCCGGGGCCTGCTGGTCGCGTCCAGCGCGGAGATCTGGGACGAGGTCCGGGCGGCGCTGCTGGGCGGTTGAGCGCCCGTCTTCTCGCGGTCCGCCACGGGGCCGGCACGCTGCGTCGATGATCAGTGTCGCCCGAGGTCGGGGGCCTGGCGTGGCGGGCGTGGTCCGGTATCGTGACCGGCGGTCTCCGCCAGCAGGCCGCCGTCCGGGGCCGGCGGAGCCGCCGCCGCGCAGAGTGGTCAACCGGGGGCCGGCGGTCGATGGAAGGACGCTTTCGTGCCCAGGATCAGGCTCATCCGGCGGCGCGTCCGCCGGCCGTTGCTCGCCCTGCTCGCCGTGGCGGCCCTGCTGCTCGGTGCCGGCCTCGCCCCGGCCGGGACCGCCGTCGCCGCGCCCACTCCGAGCGCACCGGACGAGGGGGGCAGCAAGCAGTTGCGGCAGGCCCTCGAGGCGGCGGCGAAGGGCCACATCGAGGCCACCGCCCGGCTCGACAACTCCAAGCGCCGGCAGACCGAGCTGAACACGCAGCTCAAGCAGCTCGAACTGCGCCTGGTCGAGCTGAACTCGCAGGTGGGCGAGGTGGCCGCGCAGTCGTACCGGCTGGGCCGGATGACTCCGGTGTCGGCGCTGCTGGCCAGCTCCGACCCGGGCTCGTTCCTCCAGCGCGCCGCCGAGCTGGACGTGATGGCCCAGCGGGACAGCAAGCGGCTGCGGGCCCTGAACGAGGCGAAGACCGAGGCCGCCCAGGCCAAGCTGGCCATCGACGCTGAGATCCGCGAACAGCAGAAGCAGCTCGCCATCCTGGCGAAGAAGAAGCGGGACGCCGAAATGGCGCTGGCCAAGGTCAGCTCGGGCGGCGGCGCCGGCTTCAGCGGCAGCTCCGCGTCGGCCAAGCCGGCCCCGCGTAACTCCGACGGCTCGTGGCCGTCGGAGTCCTGCTCGGTGAACGATCCCACCACCTCGGGCTGCATCACCCCGCGGACCCTGCACATGGTCCAGCAGGCCAAGGCGGCCAACTACAAGCGGTACGTCTCCTGCTTCCGCAGCGGCGGCGACGGCGAGCACCCGAAGGGGCGGGCCTGTGACTTCTCCGCCGCGACCGGCGGCTTCGAGAACGTCTCCGCGACCGGTGGCGACAGATCGTACGGGGACAGCCTCGCCAACTACCTCAAGAACAACGCCAGCAAACTCGGCGTCATGTACGTGATCTGGTACCGGCAGATCTGGATGCCGAACACCGGCTGGCGGTCGTACAGCGGCGGTGGCACTCCGGCCGGGGACCACACGAACCACGTTCACGTCTCCATGTACTGATGTGGCCTGCCGGTCCGGTGCGTAGCATCGCGGCGGTGAGCAGCACATCCTCCGAGGTCGTGGTGGACCCGGCGCCGAGCGTGCCGGTCCCGCGGGCCCTGCCGAACGGGCTCGCCGCATTCCTGGTCTTCCTCTCCAGCGGCGCCGTGCTGGTGCTGGAGACCGTCTCGCTCCGCCTGGTCGGCCCGTACGTCGGGGTGACCCTTCAGGTGACCAGTTCGGTCATCGGCATGGCGCTGGGCGCGATCGCGTACGGGGCGTGGATGGGCGGGTGGCTGGCTGACCGGCGGGACCCGCGCGGCCTGCTCGCCCCGGCCCTGGTGCTGGCCGGCATCGCCACCGCGGTCACCCTCCCCGTCGTCCGGTACGCCGGTGAGGCGCTGCGCGGGGGCGCGGCCAGCGCGGTGCTGTTGCTGACCGCGCTGGCGGTGCTGGTGCCGGCGGGCCTGCTCGCCGCGATCACCCCGCTGGTGGTGAAGCTCCAGCTCGCCGACCTGCGCCGTACCGGGCAGGTGGTCGGGCGGCTCTCCGGCATCGGCACCCTGGGCGGCATCACCGCCACCCTCGTCACCGGCTTCGTGCTGGTGGCGGCGCTGTCCAGCACGGTGATCGTGCTCGGGCTGGCGGCGGTGCTGGGGGCGACCGGGCTGACGCTCGGGGCGTACCTGCGCCGCCGGGCGGGGACCGGGCTGCCCGCTCCGGCCCGGGCGAAGGCCGCCCTGGCGGTGGTGGGCCTGGCCGCGGCGGGGCTCTCCGCGGTCGCCCCGAACCCCTGCGACGTGGAGACGGCGTACCACTGCGCGAAGGTGCAGCCGGACCCGCAGTGGACCCAGGGGCGTTACCTCTACCTGAACTCGGCGCAGCACTCGTACGTCGACCTGGCCGACCCGACCCACCTGAAGTACGCGTACACCCAGTGGATCGGTCTGGTCGCGGACGCGGCCGCGCCGAAGGGGCAGCGGCTGGACGCCCTGCACCTGGGCGGCGGCGGCTTCACCATGCCGCGCTATCTCGCCGCCACTCGGACCGACACCGACAACCTGGTCTTCGAGATCGACGGTGGGCTGGTCGACCTGGACCGGCGGGAGCTGGGGGTGCGGACCGGGCCGCGGCTGCGGGCCAGGGTCGGCGACGCCCGGGTGCTGCTCGGCGGCGAGCCGACCGACAGCCGGGATTTCATCGTCGGCGACGCCTTCGGCCACCTGGTGGTGCCCTGGCATCTGGCCACCCGGGAGATGGCCGCGGAGATCCGCCGGGTGCTCCGGCCGGGCGGGATCTATGTGCAGAACGTCATCGACATGCCGCCGGGACGGTTCATCCGGGCCGAGCTGGCCACCGTCGCCGCCGAGTTCCGCTACGTCGCGGCGATCGCCCCGCCCGGCGCGTTCGCCGGACGGCAGGGCTCGAATTTCCTGATCGTCGCCTCGGACGCGCCGCTGCCGCTGGCCGCGGTCGAGTCCCGCATGGGCCTGCTGCCCGAGGTGGCGGAGCTGGTGCACGACGCCGAGCTGGCCGGATTCGTCGGGGACGCGCTGGTGCTCACCGACGACTACGCCCCGGTGGACCAGCTGCTGGCGACCGCCTGAACGGGTGACTTTCCGCCCGATTGCGGCGCATCAGGTGTACGAGGGCCGGTTGCGGGCAACAGGACCGACCATGGGTGCATCGGTCCGGGGTGGCACACAACTGCTGGGTGAGCGGTACCGGCTGATCGAACAGCTCGGTGCGGGTGGCATGTCGGTGGTCTGGCGCGGTTACGACGAGGTGCTCGGCCGCCAGGTGGCGATCAAGGTGCTCGCCTCCGGGCTCGCCAGCGACAAGGCGTTCCGGCACCGGATCCGCGTCGAGGCGCAGGCGGCCGCGCGGCTCTGCCACCCCAACATCACCAACGTGTACGACTACGGCGAGTCCGAGCAGGTCGGGCTGACCGTGCCGTACGTCGTGATGGAGCTCGTCGACGGCGGCCCGCTGAGCGGCCGGCTCGGCCGCGACGGGCGGTTGACCTGGCGGGAGGCGGTGACCATCGGCGCCGAGGTGGCGTCGGCGCTGGCCACCGCGCACGCCCGGGGAGTCGTCCACCGGGACGTCACCCCGGGCAACGTCATGCTCACCCCGACCGGGGTGAAGGTGGTCGACTTCGGCATCTCGGCGCTGGTCGGGGAGAGCGACAAGGGCCCGGACGACGCCCTGCTCGGCACCCCTGCGTACCTGGCGCCGGAGCGGCTGGACCACGGCCAGGTCTCGCCGGCCACCGACGTGTACGCGGTCGGCCTGCTGTTGTACCGGATGCTCACCGGGCGGCTGCCCTGGCAGGCCAGCACCACCACCCAGATGCTCCGGGCGCACATGTACCAGGACCCGGACCCGATGCCTCCGGTGGTCGGGCTTCCCGGCGAGGTCGAGAAGCTGGTCCGGTGCTGCCTCGCGAAGCGCCCCGAGGACCGTCCCGCGACCGTCGAGGTGGCCCGTACGCTCGCCGACGCCGCGGGGACGGCCGCGATCACGCCGGTCTCCCCGGCACCTGACGGGGGAGACCCCGGGCTGATGGAGAACGCGGGGACCACCATCCTGCCCTGGTCGACGGAGACCGACGCGCTGCCCTTCTCCGCGGTGCGTACCCGTACCCGGCGGGCCACCGCCCGGCGACGCAGGGCGGAGGCCGGGGTGGCCGCCGCCGGCCTGGCCGCGGTCACCGCCGCGATGTGGGGGTTGACCTCGAATCGCCCGGCCAGCGGTGGCGTCGAGCCGACCGAGGACCGGATGGGGCTGTCGCAGCCGCCCCCGTGCGCGGTGGACTACGTGCTGCGCCGCGACTCCGGCAAGGACTTCACCGCAGACCTGACCCTCACCAACACCGGCGGCCGGGAGCTGCGCGACTGGACGATGAGCTTCACCTTCCCCGGCCGGCAGACGGTCACCGCGGCCCAGCCGGCGGTACGCCAACAGGGGCAGACCGTGCTGCTCCACGTGCCCGCCACGGAAGCCGCGCTGGCCCCGGGCGCGTCGAAGAAGGTCGCGCTGACCGGCAGCTACACCGGAGGCAATCCGCTGCCGGTCGAGTTCAGGATCGGGGACAGCACCTGCGGCGTGCTGGTGTCCGGGGTGGCCGGTTCGGTGCCGACCAAGGCCCCGGCGGTCAAGAAACCGGCGGCCAAGAAGCCGGCGGCCAAGAAGCCGGCGAAGCCGGCCACCGCGAAGGGCGGCGGTGCGCAAGGCTCCGGCGGCGGGGTCAAGCCGGCGAAGCCTCCCAAGGGCAAGGGGAACTGACCCTCACTGCAGCGCGGCGAACCGCTGCACCTGGGCGATGCCGCCCTCCACGACGAGCACGCTGTCGCGCTGCAGCAGCGTGTCCGGGCCGGCGTAGCAGAACTGCTCCCCGGGGAGCTTCGCGCCGACCACCATCACCCCGTACCGGTCCGCCGGGCTCACGTCGCGTAGCCGCCGCCCCACCAACGCCTCCGGTACGCGTACCTTGGCGATCGCGAAATCGTCGCCGAACTCGATGAAGTCCAGCATCCGGCTGACGATCAGGTGCGCGACCCGCTCGCCGGTCTCCGCCTCCGGGAAGATCACGTGGTGCGCGCCGACCGAGTCGAGGATCTTGGCGTGCTTCTCCGAGGTGGCCCGGGCCCAGATCTGCGGGATGCCCAGCTCGGTGAGGGCCAGCACGGTCAGGATGCTCGCCTCCACCGAGGCGCCGATGGCGATCACCACCCGGCGGAAGTCCGCCACGCCGAGCTGGCGCAGCGCGGCCTCCTCGGTGGAGTCCGCCTGCACCACCCGGTCCAGCTGCGCCGACCAGTGCTGGACCCGCTCCAGATCGTGATCGATGGCGAGCACGTCCTGATCCAGGTGGGTCAGCGAGCCGGCCAGCCGCGAGCCGAACCGGCCCAGACCGATCACCGCGATGCCGCTGTCGTCCCTCTTCCTAGCCGACAATGGGTTGCTCCTCCGGATAGCGGTAAAGCCTTCGCCGGGTGTTCAACGCGATCGCGGACCCGAGGGTGAGCGGGCCGATCCGGCCGATGTACATGAGCGCGGCCAGCAGGTACTGGCCCGGTGGGTGCAGCCTCGCGGCGACTCCGGTGGTCAGGCCGGTGGTGCTGAACGCGGACGTGACATCGAAGAGCGCGGCGTAGAAGCGGACGTTCGAGGTCAGGATGATCACTACGATCGTGCCGGCGACGACCACCGCCACGCTGAGCAACGCCACGGTCAACGCCTGGCGCTGGCTGGCGGTGGCGACGCGCCGCCCGCCCACCGTCACGTCCGGTTCGCCGCGCAGCTCGGCCCAGATGACGAAGGCGAGCAGGAAGAAGGTGGAGACCTTGATCCCGCCGGCGGTGCTGGCGCTGCCGCCGCCGATGAACATCAGCACGATGAGCAGGGGATAGCTCTCGTCGTAGAGCTCGGCGACGTGGATCACGTCGAAGCCGCCGGTGCGGCTCAACGCGATCTGCGCGAACGAGGCCAGCAGCTTGCCCGGCGTGCCGAAGGTGCCGATGCTGTGCGGATTGCGCCACTCGATGAGCAGCAGGGCGACGAAGCCGAGCGCGATGATCGTGAGGCTGCCCCAGATGGTCAGCTTGGTGGCGATCGACCAGTGACCCGGCCGGCGCCACTCCCGCAGCGCCTCGAACTGCGCCGGGAAACCCAGCCCGCCGATGATCGCGCCCAGGCCCAACGGCAACGCCACCCAGGGGTCCCGCGAGAAGCCGACCAGGCCGTCGGAGTAGAGGGCGAACCCGGCGTTGTTGAACGCCTGGACCGAGTGGAACGTGGCGTACCACAGGGCCCGACCCGGCGGATAGTCGTAGGAGAGCATCAACCGGATGGCGATCACCGCCGTCATCACCGCCTCGGTGGCGAAGACCGTCGCCGCGATCCGGGCCAGCAGCCAGCGGACGTCGCCGACCCCGTACTCGGCCGTCTCGGCCTGCACCAGCAGCCGGTTGCGCAGGCCGAGCTGCCGGGAGACCACCAGGATGACCAGCGCCGCGCCGGTCAGGATGCCGAGGCCACCGAGCTGGGTGAGCACGGTGATCATCGCCAGTCCGAAGTCGTTCCAGTAGCTCGGGGTGTCGTTGATCGCCATGCCGGTGACCGAGACGGCCGAGGTGGCGGTGAAGAGCGCCGTGACGAACGGGGTGTACCGGTGGTGGCTGGTCGCCCAGGGCAGCATCAGCAGGCCGGTGCCGAGCAGGATCGCCGCCAGGAACCCGAACGGCACCAGCCGCACGGGATGACGGAGCAGACGGCGCACCACGTCATTTTCCGCCCGGAGATTCACCGTCCGGACAGGAACCGACCAACTGGAGGTCAACCGCGACCGGTCTGCTGGGCGTACCCATCGACGACAGGAGACGGCGTTGCGACGTACCCTTTCTGCCCTCGGCGTGGCCGGCGCGCTGCTCGCGGCGGCCGTGGTGGTGCCGGCCGTGGCCGCCCAGGCCGACCCGGAGCCCCGCGCCGAGCAGTCCCGCGCGAAGCAGCAGCCCATCGTGATCGGCCACCGGGGTGCCAGCGGCTACCGTCCGGAGCACACGCTGGAGGCGTACCGGCTGGCCATCCGGCTGGGCGCCGACTTCATCGAGCCGGACCTGGTCTCGACGAAGGACGGCGTGCTGGTCGCCCGGCACGAGAACGAGATCTCCGGTACGACCGATGTGGCCGCCCACCCCGAGTTCGCCGCCCGGAAGGCGACCAAGGTCATCGACGGGGTCAGCGTCACCGGCTGGTTCACCGAGGACTTCACCCTGGCCGAGCTGAAGACGCTGCGGGCCAAGGAGCGGCTGCCGCAGGTGCGGGTGGCCAACACCGCGTTCGACGGCAAGTTCGAGGTGCCGACCTTCCAGCAGGTCATCGACCTGGCCCGGACCGAGTCGAAGGCCCGGGGCCGGACCGTCGGCGTCTACCCGGAGACCAAGCACCCCACCTACTTCGCCTCCATCGGGATGTCGCTGGAGGAGCCGCTGGTCGCGGTGTTGAAGGCCAACAAGCTGACGCACCGTAACGACCCGGTCTTCATCCAGAGCTTCGAGACCGCCAACCTGCGCAAGCTGGACCGCATGATCGACGTGCGGCTGATTCAGCTGATGGACGCCGCCGGCAGCCCTTACGACTTCACCGCCGCCGGTGACAAGCGCACCTACCTCGACCTGGCCTCGGCCTCCGGCCTGGCCTGGGTGGCCCAGTACGCGGACGGTGTCGGCCTGAACAAGAACCTGATCGTCCCCCGGGACGCGGCCAACAAGCTGCTCCCGCCGACCTCGGTGATCCGCGACGCGCACAAGGTGAAGCTGCTGGTGCACGCCTGGACCTTCCGGGCCGAGAACCAGTTCCTGCCGGCCGACTTCCAGATCGGCACCGACCCGAACGCCCGTGGCGACATCACGTCGGAGTACGAGCTCTTCTTCGGCCTCGGCCTGGACGGCGCCTTCGCCGACCAGCCGGACACGGCCGTGGCGGCCCGCGCGGGCCTCTGATCGGCGTCCGCGCCGGGATACTCGGGAGTTCCGGCGCGGCGCTTCCCAGCACGTGGGGTGTCCGGCTCGATCCGGGCACCCCACGTGCTGTTCGCTCGCTCGACGGCGGGCCGGTCGTCCGGCCCGCCGTCAGGCTGCCGGCACCGCCTCGAACGCTTCTGCCAGCGGACCGTCCGCTCGCCGAAGGGTTCCGATGGCGCGGCTGGCCCGGCTCTTCACGGTCCCCACCGAGCAGCCCAGCGTGTCGGCGATCTCCTGCTCGCTGAGTCCGGCCCAGTAGCGCAGCACCAGCACCACCCGCTGCCGCGCGGGCAGGGTAGCCACGGCCGCTCGGTGTCCACCGGAACAGAGACATCGACGGGCGGATCGGTTCCATTCGAGATGCCGAGGGCGTCAGCGTGTGGCGGGCGGCTTGCTCGGGAAGGGTGTTGCCGCGAATGCCCGGGCCCAGATGTCCGCATCCGCTGCCCGGTAGTGGCGGGTGAAACCGCAGCCGCTGGCCTGGAGTTCGGTGCCCGAGGGCGAGCCGCCGCCGGAGACCAGCATGCGCGAGCCTGCTGCGTAGGGGAGGTAGCCCCCCAAGTAGTGAAGGCCATCGTCGTTGGGCACCTCGGGCGACAGCATCCTGACGGTGACGAGGCTCCCGCCCGGTCCGCGGAACCACTGCTGAACGGCGAAGGTGACGTCGACGGTGGGGTAGCCCAGCCATGCCACGGTCACGGGGGATGGTGCGATGGTGACCACGGTGCCGTCGAAGGCGAAGTCCTGATACTTGCTCAGATTCTCCGCACTGGCACCGATACAGGAGGCGGTGCCGCCGTCGGCACGGGTCGTGGCCGGCGGACTTGGTGTCCCGACGTCGTCCTGACCAATTGGCTGCACCATCGGCGTGGTGACCGGCCTGTGCCACCAGCCCTCTCCGAGCACGGCGCCACCCGCGACGAGCAGGGCGAGGACCCCCGCAGCCAGCGCCCAACGTGGCCCTGGCCGGGTTCGGCGCGTGGCCGCGGTGACGGGTTGCGCGTCCACCAGGATGCGGCGGAGCAGCGACTCCCTCATCGCCCGGTCGGTCAGCTCGGCGAGGATCCGTCGATTGACGGGTGCAGCCGTGCGTACGTGCTGATCGATACGATGATCGCGGTCGTCCATGATGGCTCCTCTGCGATGCGGACCCGGCCTCACCCGTTGTCGTGTCCGGCGGGTTCCCGCCGTTACAGCTCGACCCCCTCATTCGCCAGCAGGCGTGCGAACCGGGCCCTGGCGCGGTGGAGCTGTACACGGACCCCGCCCGCGCTGCGTCCCAGCACCACGGCCGCCTCGCTCGGCGTGAGCCCTTCCCAGGCGACCAGACGGAGCAACTCCCGATCGGCAGCGCTGAGCCGACCGAATGCGCCGATGATCGCGGCCGGCCGGTCCGGGTCGTCCCGGTCCGGATGAGGAGCATGCTGGGCGCTGCCGCTCGCGACGGCGCGCAGGCGGGTGAGCAGCCCCTGCCGGCGTTTCTGGCCCCGGCGCTGATTGGCGAGCACACGGCGGGCGGTGGCGTAGAGCCAGATCAGCGCCGAGCGGTCCGTCGGGACCCGGTCGAGCCGTCGCCACGCGATCAGGAACGTCTCGGCCACCACGTCCGCGGCGTCCTCTGCGGTGTCGCAGCGCCGAGCTGAATACGAGGCGATCGACTCGTAGTGCGCGGCGTACAGCGTCTCGAACCGGCTGCGTCGGTCTTCTGGCGTGGCCGATCGCACCGCCGTCCGATCATCCTCCGACACGTCGCCCCCACCCTCATCGCCGTGCGTGCCTGACCTGGAGATGTCCGGACAGCGATCAGCGTTACAGGATGAAGGAGCCCGTTCACGCGGTCAGGTCCGCAGCCGTGGCCCGAGTGGCCGGTGGCGCACAGTCAGCGGTGTCGACCGAGGACGCCCAGTCCGTACGCCACTGGGTCTACTTCGACTGGGCACCAGTAAGGCCTGGATCCGTTTGCCGGCCGGCTGGACGCTAACGGGCGCCACCGCGGTGATCTCCGGGACCGCCAACTTCTTCGTGCTCACCCACACCTGCGCCGCCTCGCGCCCGGACGTGAACCCGAGACTGACACTGACCAAGAAGGGCACCCCGACCAGCGGGCTCCAGGCCGGTGACAAGGTCACCTACACCTACACGGTGACGAACGAGAGCACCGGCACGACCAGCCCGATCACCGGTATCACCGTCACCGACGACACGGTAAGCGGGATCATCTGCAAGGCCACCTCGCTCGCTCCGGGTGAGAGCCTCACCTGCACTGGCACGTACACCGTCACGAAGCAGGACGTGGCCAAGGGCAAGATCGTCAACGCCGCCCGGGCGATCGGAAAGCTCGGCGAGCAGGAGGTGCCGTCGGAACCGGCCAGCTTCACCGTCAAGACGACGAAGACCCAGGCCAGCCTGTCGATCAAGAAGAAGGCCCGGGTCGAGTCGGAGTGCCCGGACAAGTGCGAGGACGACGGTTTTGCGGCGAAGGGCGACAAGATCTTCTACACCTACCGGGTCACCAACACCGGCACGGTGAAGATCACCAACGTCGCCGTCGACGACCCGACCGCCGGTCCGGTGTCCTGCGACAGCACCACGCTGGCTCCGGGCGCCAGCACCATCTGTCGCGCCGACAACCCGCATGTGGTGACCGAGGCCGATGTCAAGAAGGGCAAGGTGGTCAACACCGCCCGGGCGACCGGCAAGTTCGACGGCAAGGCCGTGGTCTCCGAGCCGGTCACCGTCACCGTCTGCATCCGGGGCGGCAAGTTCGACCACGACAAGGAAGAAATGCCGGTCACCGGCAGCAACTCCGTCCAGACCCTGGGCGTGGGTGGCGGCCTGCTGGCCGCAGGCGGCCTGCTGGTCGGTCTGAGCCGGCTGCGCCGCAGGGTGCGCGTCCGGCTCTGACCCGTACGCTCCAGCGCTCCGGGCACCGCACGGTGCCCGGAGCGCTCCGTCTTCCGACCCGGGCCGATGGCGAGCCGCGACACACCGTCGCCCCGGTACGTGGGGGCGCGGGCCACAGGGCGGTACGGCGGACGCCGACCTATTGGCGGCCCTTGTTACGACCGGCCATGCCGCATCTGTTACTTGTGTGCTTCGGCCACATAGCTCGTGGGTGACGTCACTTCTAGCGTGAGCCGACAACTGAGTCCCCCTGTCCTCACCTGGAGTCGCAATGACGATCCGGCACACGCGACGGGTGTTCCTCTCCGCCGCCACCATGATGGCGGCCGCGATGGCGGCCACGGCCTGTGGCAGCCCGCAGGACACCGCGTCCGGCGGCGGCGACGCCGCACCGGTCAAGGTCGGTCTGGTGTATTCCCAGTCCGGGCCGCTGGCCAGCTACGGCAAGCAGTACATCGAGGGCTTCAAGGCCGGCCTCGACTATGCCACCAAGGGCACCGGCAAGGTCGGTGACCGGAAGATCGAGCTGACCGAGGTCGACGACGCGGGGGACGCGGCGAAGGCCGTCTCCGCGGCCAAGGACCTGATCGGCAAGGGCACGAAGATCATCGGGGGCTCCACCGCCTCCGGCGTGGCCCTCCAGGTCGCCCCGATCGCCGCACAGAACAAGGTGCTCTTCATCTCCGGGCCGGCCGCCACCGACGCGGTCACCGGGGCGAACAAGTACACGTTCCGCTCGGGCCGGCAGTCCTACCAGGACGTGTTGACCGCCAAGTCCTTCATCGGCGACGCCACCGGCAAGAAGGTCGTCGTCTTCGCGCAGGACGGCGCGTTCGGCGACGCCAACGAGGCCGCGGTCAAGGCGGTGATCGGCGGTGCCGGCGCGAACGTGAGCAGCGTCCGGGCCCCGGCCAGCGCCACCGAGTTCACCCCGTTCGCCAGCCAGATCAAGGCCGCCAAGCCGGACCTGCTCTTCGTCGCCTGGGCCGGCACCACCGCCCCGGCCATGTGGCAGACCCTCGACCAGCAGGGCGTACTCGCCTCCACCATGGTCGTCACCGGCCTGGACATCCGTGCCTCCTGGCCCACCTTCGGCGCGGCCGGCAGCAAGATCTCCTTCCTGTCGCACTACTTCGACGGGGCCAGCGACACCGAGGCCGCCAAGGCGCTGAAGGCCAAGGTCGGCACCGTCGACCTGTTCCACCCGGACGGCTTCGCCGCCGCCCAGATGGTTGTCCGCGCCGTGCAGGAGGGCGGCGACGACGTCGACAAGATGGTCAAGGCCCTCGAAGGCTGGCAGTTCGACAGCATCAAGGGCCAGATGACCATCCGGCCCGACGACCACGCGTTGCTCCAGCCGATGTACCAGGCCAAGCTCTCCGGCAGCGGCACCGAGTACACGGCGACCGCGCAGAAGAGCCTGACCGGTGACGAGACCGCGCCGCCGGTCACCCAGATGAAGGGCTGACCGGTGCTCGCCACCCACGGTCTGACCTGGCGGATCGGTGAGGTCGCCATCGTCGACAGCGTCCACCTCGACCTGGCGCCCGGAGAGTTCCTCGGCGTCATCGGGCCGAACGGCGCCGGCAAGACCTCCCTGTTCAACCTGATCACCGGCCTACGCCGACCCACCGAGGGCCGGGTCCTGGTGGACGGGGCGGACGTCACCGCCCTCCCCCCGCACCGGCGGGCCCGCCTCGGGCTGGGGCGTACCTTCCAGGCGTCCTCGGTGTTCGGCTCGCTGACGGTCCGGGAGAACGTCCGGCTCGCCGTACAGGCGCACCGGGGTGGCTCGATGAAGCTGTGGCGGCGGGCGGCGGCCGACCGGGAGGTGGCCGCCGCCGCCGACGCGGCGCTCGACCGGGTCGGCCTCGCCCACCGGGGTACGGCGCTCGCCGGCACCCTGGCCCACGGCGAGAAACGCAAGCTGGAGATCGCACTGCTGCTCGCCGGGGAGCCCCGGGTGATGCTGCTGGACGAGCCGATGGCCGGGGTGAGCGCCGAGGACGTGCCCGAGCTGGTCGCCGTCATCAAGTCGTTGACCGGCGACAGCGGGCGGTCGGTGCTCATGGTGGAGCACCACATGGACGTGATCCTGGAGCTGGCCGACCGGATCGCCGTGATGCACCACGGCGCGCTGCTGGCCTGCGACACCCCGGACACGGTGATGGCCAACGCCACCGTCCAGGAGGCGTACCTGGGGGAGGCCCTGTGAACGCGGAACCGGTCCTGGCCGTCGAGGATCTGTCGGTGCGGATCGCCGGGCTGCACATCCTCCAGGGAGTGTCGTTCGAGGTCGCGCCGACCGGGGTAACCGTGCTGCTCGGCCGCAACGGCGTCGGCAAGACCACCACGCTGCGCGCGATCGTGGGGCTCACCCCACGCAACGGCGAGGTGCGTGGCACCGTCCGGATGGGCACCCGCAGCCTGCTCGCCCGCGCCACCCACCGGCTGGTCCGCGACGGCCTCGGCTACGTGCCGGAGGACCGCTGCGTCTTCGCCGGCCTCACCGTCGCGGAGAACCTGCGCCTCGCCGAACGGCGCGGCACCGTCCCGGCGTACGACAAGGTTTTCGCGCTCTTTCCCGAGCTGGACCGGCGCGGACGGCAACGGGCCGGTTCGCTCTCCGGCGGGCAGCAGCAGATGCTCGCGATCGGCCGGGTGCTGCTCAACGACAACCGGCTGCTGCTGGTCGACGAGCCGACCAAGGGGTTGGCGCCGAAGGTGGTGACCGAGGTGGCCGAGGTACTGGAACGGGTCGCCGAATCCGTGCCGGTGCTGCTGGTCGAGCAGAACCTGGCGGTGGTCCGGCGGCTGGCGAAGGACGCGGTGGTGCTCTCCGCCGGCCAGGTGGCCTGGACCGGAAACGCCCAGGACCTGCTGCTGGAAACCGGGCTGACCAAGTCGCTGCTCGGTGTCGGTGCGGGGGCGGCGGCATGAGTACGGTGATCCTGTTGACCCTGACCGGGCTCGGCCTGGCGGCGCTCTACTTCCTGGTCGCCTCCGGCCTGTCCCTGGTCTTCGGCCTGGCCGACGTGCTCAACTTCGCGCACGGCCTGTTCCTCGGCGTCGGGGCGTACGCGACCTGGTGGGCGGCCGGCAACCTGCCCGGTGCCGGCTCCGGCGGGTTCGGGTTCGTGGTGGCGGTCGCCTTCGGCGTGTTCGCCGGGGCGGTGGTGGCCGTACTGGTCGAACTGGTGCTGATCCGGCCGCTCTATTCCCGCACCATCGAGCAGGTGCTGGTCACCGTCGGCCTGTCGCTGGCCGGGGTGGCGCTGTTGCAGGCTACCTGGGGTGCCGACGCCCGGCCGTTCCCGCGTCCGGCGTGGACCCGCGAGGTGACCTCGGTTCTCGGCGCGAACGTGCCGAACGCCGGGCTGCTGCTGATCATCGCCGCGGTCCTGGTGCTCGGCGGGCTGCTCGCCTTCCTCCGCTTCACCCGGTACGGCCTGATCATCCGGGCCGGGGTGGAGAACCGGGAGATGGTGACCGCGCTCGGCATCGACGTCCGCAAGGCGTTCACGCTGGTCTTCGCGATCGGTGGGGCGGCCGCCGCGCTGGCCGGCGCGCTCGGCGGCGTCTACTTCGGCACCGTCTCACCCGGGCAGGGCGGCTCGCTGCTGATCTTCGCGTTCATCGTGGTGGTGATCGGCGGGATGGGCTCGGTGGTCGGGTCCGCGTACGCAGCGGTCGCGGTCGGGCTGCTGCAACAGTTCGTCAACTACTACGGCACGTCCGGGCTGGGCGACCTCTGCGTGGTCGGGCTGCTCGCCGTGGTGCTGCTGCTGCGTCCGCAGGGCCTCGCCGGAAAGGTGGCTCACGCATGACCAACACGGTGGTGGAGGCACCGCCGGCTCAGGTGTCCGGCGAGACGGTCTCCCGCTGGCAGCGGGTCCGCCCGTGGCTGCCGCTGGTGGCGCTCGCCCTCGCCGCCGGCCTGCCGTACTGCAAGGTGTACCTGCCGGGGATCTTCGACGACTGGACGAATGCCCCCGGCACCCTGCAACTGCTCGCCATCTGCCTGGTGTTCGGTGGTCTGGCCGCCGGGTACGACCTGCTCTTCGGGCGGACCGGGATGCTCTCCTTCGGGCACGCCCTCTACTTCGCCGCCGGGGTGTACGGCACCGACGTGCTGGTCACCCGGGCCGGGCTGCCGCTGTGGCAGGCCGCCCTGCTCACCGTCGCCGGCGGGACGATCCTCGCCGCGCTGCTCGGCGCGGTCGCGCTGCGTACCGTGGGCATCGCGTTCGCCATGGTGACGCTCGCCTTCGCCCAGGTCGGGGCGATCCTGGTGGCCCGGGACTTCGGCGGGCTCACCGGCGGCGAGGAGGGGCTGCCGCTGGACGTCGCGGGGCTGCCGTCCGCCCTGGTCGGGGTGGCCAACACGGTGAACCTGTACTGGCTGGCGCTGGCCTACCTGGCCCTGGTGGTCTTCGTGGTGCACCGGGTCAGCGGCTCGCCGACCGGGCGGGTGCTGGCCGGGCTGCGCGACGACGAGCGGCGGATCGGGGTGCTCGGGCTCGACCCGTACCGGTTCAAGCTGGTCGCGTTCACCCTGGCCGGCGGGCTGGCCACGGCTGGCGGGGTGGTCTACTGCCTGGTCGTGTCCGGGGCGAGCCCGCACGTCACGTCGTCCGAGCTGACCCTGTCGCTGCTGGTCATGGTGGTGCTCGGCGGCCCGGGCACCCGCTGGGGCCCGGTGCTCGGCGGCATCCTCTACATGTACCTGGACCACCGGCTGACCGCCTTCGGCACCAGCGACGCGGTGAACGCCCTGCCGGCTTTCCTCAGCCACCCGCTGTCCCAGCCCTTGTTCGTCCTGGGCACCGTCTTCATCCTGGCCGTCTACTTCTTCCCCGGCGGCCTGGCCAGCCTGAAGTCCCGCCTGCATCCCCTCCTGTCCGCCCTCACTCGCTGGCGTTGATCAAGACGTTTGCGTCGGGATTCCGCCGTGGGACGACGCAAACCTCTTGATCAACCGGCGAGGGGGAAGGGGCGGTGGCCCCCCGTGTGGCCGCCGCCCCTTCCCCGTGGGTCAGCCGTTCAGCAGGTCGTACGCCAGGGCTGGGGCCTTCGTCGCCGCGCTCCCGGCCGGGGCGGTGATCTTCGGCGTGCTGCCGAAGTCGGTGTAGGCGACGACGTACTGGTACGCCTTCTGCTTGCCGGCCGCGGGCATCTCCAGCACCAACGAGGTGAGGTGCCCGTCCGGCCCGACCACGGCGGTGAACGGCACGCGCTTGCCGGCCTCGCCCAGCGCCGCCGCCTCGCCGTCTTCCAGCGCCTTGGCCGCCTCGCCGCCGGTGACGTCGATGAACCCGGCGTACTTCCCGGGGCCCTGCGGCTCGACGGAGGTCGCCGCGTCGAGCAGCGGGCCCGCGTTGCCCTGGTCCGCGCCGTCATAGTTCGGCACGCCGCTGGCGTCGGTCAGCTTGGCCTTGTCCAGCGCCATCCACTTGTCCGGCAGCTTCGGCAGGCCCGGCTTACCGCTGAACTTCGCCTTCACCCAGACCTTGTCGTCGATGACCAGGAACGACATCTTCACCGTGATGCCGTCCTCCGGCGGCATCGCCATGTGCATCTCCAACGCCTTCGACGCCGGATCGATCCGCCCGCTCAGATCGCTCGAGGCGTCCTTGCCGGTGTGAGCCCCGGGCCACCCCGGGGCGTACCACGTTGGCTGAGTGTCGCCGCCACGATCGTCGGCACGTTGACCGCGCTGATCTCCTTCGGCCTGCTCACCTGGCTGGTCGTACTCGGCTACGCGATCTGGCGGCGGAGCTGGCGCAACGGACTCGCCGCGGCCTACTACCTGGCGATGGGCCTGACGTTCGTCATCGTCGTCGGTGGCAGCGAGACGGAGGAGGTGAGCGAAACCGAGGGGTACCTGCTGGACCGACGGTTGCGCGGCCCGTTCGGCTCGATGGAGGAGCTGGCCGCCCGCTGCCTGCTTCCGCCCGCGCTCACCGACTCCCTCCGGGATCGGCTGGTTTTCTTCCCTCCGATGGCCGACCCGGCCTCGTCAGGGCCGCGCGACGGTTGACCCGGCCTCGCCGGGCGGCGACGGTCGGCGGGTGCCGGCCGGATGCCTGGTAGAAATGCCGGATGAGCCAGGATCGGGCGGCCGTACGGGAGCGGGCCGAGGAGGTGCTGCGGCGGCTGGCGGGCGCGCACGCCCGGCTCCGCGAGGACCAGTGGCGGGCCATCGAGGCGCTGGTGGTGGACCGGCGGCGGGTGCTCTGCGTGCAGCGCACCGGGTGGGGCAAGTCGGCGGTCTACTTCGTGGCCACCGCGCTGCTCCGCCAAGCCGGCAGCGGGCGGGAGCCAGCCGGCGCGGAGCGCGAGGCGGCCGACGCCGGGCGGGAACCGGCCGGCCCGACCGTGATCGTCTCGCCGCTGCTGGCGTTGATGCGCAACCAGGTCGAGTCGGCCGCCCGCGCCGGCATCCGGGCCCGCACCATCAACTCGGCGAACCTCGACGAGTGGGACGAGATCACCGCCGAGATCCACGCCGGGGCGGTGGACGTGCTGCTGATCAGCCCGGAACGACTCAACAACCCGGACTTCCGTGACGGGGTACTGCCGAGGCTGGCCGCAACCACCGGGCTGCTGGTGGTGGACGAGGCGCACTGCGTCTCCGACTGGGGGCACGACTTCCGGCCGGACTACCGGCGACTGCGTACCTTCCTCTCCGGCCTGCCCGAGCGGACCCCGGTGCTCGCCACCACCGCCACCGCCAACACCCGGGTGACCCAGGACGTCGCCGAGCAACTCGGTGACGCGCTGGTGCTGCGCGGCACCCTCGACCGGGAGTCGCTGCGGCTGGGCGTACTCGACCTGCCGAGCCCGGCCCAGCGGCTGGCCTGGCTCGCCGACCACCTCGACGGGCTCCCCGGCTCCGGGATCATCTACACGCTCACCGTGGCGGCGGCCGGCGAGACGGCCGAGTTCCTGCGCGCCCGGGGCTGGCAGGTCGCCGCGTACACCGGGCAGGCCGAGGACGCCGACCGCCGCGCCGCCGAACAGGACCTGCTGGACAACAAGATCAAGGCGCTGGTCGCGACCAGCGCGCTCGGCATGGGCTTCGACAAGCCCGACCTCGGCTTCGTGGTGCACCTCGGCGCGCCGCCGTCGCCGATCGCCTACTACCAGCAGGTCGGCCGGGCCGGCCGGGCCGTCGAGCACGCCGAGGTGCTGCTCCTGCCCGGCGTCGAGGACGCGGCGATCTGGCGGTACTTCGCCTCGCTCGCCTTCCCGCCCGAGCAGCAGGTCCGGGCCGTACTCGCCGCGCTGCACACCGACCGGCCGATCTCCACCCAGGCCCTCGAACCGATCGTCGACCTGCGCCGCGCCCGGCTGGAGCTGATGCTCAAGGTGCTCGACGTGGACGGCGCGGTCCGCCGGGTGCGCGGCGGCTGGCTCGCCACCGGCGAGCCGTGGGTCTATGACGAGGCCCGGTTGCGCCGCGTCGCCGAGGCGCGCACCGCCGAGCAGCAGGCCATGCTCCGGTACGCCAATACGACCGGCTGCCGGATGCGCTACCTGCGGGAATGCCTGGACGACTCCGGCGCGGGCGACTGCGGCCGCTGCGACAACTGCGCCGGCCCGCTGTTCACCGCCGAGGTCTCCGACGCCGCGCTCACCGGCGCGCAGACCTTCCTCGGCCGCCCCGGCGTGGCGATCGGGCCGAAGAAGCTCTGGCCGACCGGGCTGGAGGCGGTGGGCGTACCCCTGAAGGGGCGCATCCCCCCGGCGGAGCAGGCGCTGCCCGGGCGGACCGTGGGCCGCCTCTCCGACCTGGGCTGGGGTGGGCGGCTACGCGGCCTGCTCGGGCCGGAGTCGGCGGACGGCCCAGTCCCCGACGACGTGGCGGCGGCCGTGGTCGAGGTGCTCAAGGCGTGGGCGCACGGCGACGACCCCTGGCCGCGCCGCCCGGTCGGTGTGGTCGCCGTCGCCTCCCGGACCCACCCGGCGCTGGTCGGCTCGCTCGCCGAGCGGATCGCCGCGGTGGGCCGGCTGCCGCTGCTCGGCCAGGTCGTCCCGACCGGCCCGTCCGGGGCCGCTGGGCCGCGCGGCAACAGCGCCCAGCGGGTACGCACGCTGCACGACGCCTTCGCCGTGCCGGACGAACTCGCCGACGCCCTGCCGGGGCTGGACGGGCCGGTGCTGCTCGTCGACGACCTGGTCGACTCCGGCTGGACGATGACGATGGTGGCCCGGCTGCTGCGCCGCGCCGGCGCCCCGGACGTGCTTCCGCTGGCCCTCGCGGTCGCCGGATGAACCGTCGGTTTCACCTGGGGAAAAGTTCCCGGGCCGGCCGGACTGCGAGCGTCGCCACCGTCACCGACCGTCGGCGCGTCGGCGTCACCGTCGGCGGTACCGTGGCCTCATGACCGAGCAGCGACCCGTCATCCAGACGTACACCGTCACCGGGATGACCTGCGAGCACTGCGTACGGGCGGTCACCGAGGAGCTTTCCGCCCTGCCCGGCGTCGACGAGGTCCGGGTCGATCTGGCCGCCGGGACGGCCACGATCACCAGTGCCGAACCGCTGCCTGTCGAAACCGTCCGGGCCGCCGTCGACGAGGCGGGTTACGAGCTGGCCGGCGGCGTTGCCTGAGTCGCCGGCCACCAGCGCGCCGGCCGCCGAAGCCGATCCGGTGGCCGCGGCTGGCCCGCCACCGGCCGACCTGTCCCGGCCGGACCGGCCGGACCAGGGCCGGGCCGGTGCCGTGGCGGAGGGGCCGACCGAGGTGGACCGGGGCACGCTCCGGCTCGCCCTGGTGGTGGGCGGGCTGGTGCTCGCCGTGCTGCTCGGCTTCGGTCTCGGCCGGGTCAATCCGCCGCCGACCAGCGCGTCGTCCGGCACTGTCCCGGGGCCCGCGGCGCACACCCACGCGCCGGGCACCGGCGCCCACTCGCACGACGGGTCCACCGCCACGCAGGGCGGTGGCGCGGACGCCGACGGCCTGTCGATCAGTGCGGCCGGTTACACGCTCGCCCCGTTGACCGTGGAGTTTCCGGTCGGCCGGGCCAGCGCGTTGCGGTTCCAGATCCGGGACGAGCAGCGCCGCCCAGTCACCCGCTTCGCCGTCGTCCACGAAAAGCCGTTGCACCTCATCGTGGTGCGCCGCGACCTCACCGGCTACCTGCACCTGCACCCGACGATGGCGGCCGACGGCACCTGGTCGGTGCCGCTCACCCTGCCCGAGGCAGGCGTCTGGCGGGCGTACGCCGACTTCACCGCGATCGCCGACGACGGCCGGCAGACCGCCGTCACGCTCGGCGTCGACCTGGCCGCCCCCGGCGGCTACACGCCCCGCCCGCTGCCGGCCCCGGCGACCTCCACCACGCTCGACGGGTTCACCGTCGGCTACGAGGGCACGCCGAAGGCGGGGGAGACGCTGCCGGTGCGTTTCTCGATCCGGACCGGTGGTGCGGCCGCGACGCTGGAGCCCTACCTCGGCGCGTACGGTCACCTGGTCGCGCTGCGTGAGGGGGACCTCGGTTACCTGCACGTGCACCCCGGGCCGCAGGCCGAGCCGGGCACCGTGACGTTCCTGATGACCGCGCCGGGGCCGGGGCGCTACCGGATGTTCCTGGACTTCCAGGTGGCCGGGGTGGTGCGTACCGCCGAGTTCACCGTGACGGTGGCCTGAGCGGTCAGCCGGCCCGGCGGATCGGCCGGCGGGCCAGGTAGCGGAGCAGGTCGCGGATGTGGTGCTTCTCCTCGGCGGGGACGCTCGGATCGGCCAGCCGCTCCAGGATCACCCGGACGTCCGCCTCGACCGGGGCGTCCTCCGTCGCGGGGCGGGGGAGCGGAGCGGCGTCGGGCAGGCC
The DNA here is from genome assembly GCF_044765245.1 of Micromonospora sp. NPDC093277. Classification (NCBI taxonomy): domain Bacteria; kingdom Bacillati; phylum Actinomycetota; class Actinomycetes; order Micromonosporales; family Micromonosporaceae; genus Micromonospora; species Micromonospora sp. NPDC093277. The sequence goes on along the minus strand of NZ_JBIWJO010000007.1, from coordinate 250,179 downwards.
GAGCGCGCGGAAGGCGGCCGCCACCGGCAGGTCGAGCGCGGCGCAGAAGCCGCGCACCTTGGCCAACTCCGGGTAGTCCTGCCAGTCTCCGGCCAGCCAGCGGAACACGGTGGACCTGCCTACGCCGGTGTGCGCGGCCAGGTCGGTCACCGTCCAGCCGCGCTCCTCGCGGGCGTCGTCGATTGCGCGCCGTACGAAGCGCGCGAAGGCCATCTGCGGCGAAACCTCTGCCGAACCCATCCGCCTGGGGTTGTTCCTTCCGCTGGCGCACCGGACGGTGCGCCTAAGAGGGTAGTACGGCGATCCGCGGAAGCAACTGACTGATTGTTGTAAGGGCGCGGCGTTCCCGGCCCGCCCCCGGTGTCACGGGCATCGTGGCCGGGGCGCCGCAGTCAGGCCGGTGACTCGGCCAGCAGGGTCGCCAACCGGGGCGTGACGCCCCACTGGTCGACCAGCTCCTGGTACTCCGTCCGGTGGCCCTCGCCCGGCGCCGTCCCGGTCCGCCGCGCCCGGATCAGCAGGTTGCGCGGGGTGTGCTGGGAGTCGACGAACTCCACCACCTCGGCGCGATATCCGTGCAGCCGGAGCAGGCCGGCCCGCAGCGCGTCGGTCAGCACGTCCGCGAACCGCTCACGCAGGATGCCCTGCCGGGTGAGCAGCCCGTACGGCCCCGGCGCCGGCCGGGAGCGCAGTTGGGCCGCCACGTCGTGGTGGCAGCAGGGGGCGGCGAGCACCCAGCGGGCGCCCCACCGGACAGCCCGGGCCAGCGCCTCGTCGGTGGCGGTGTCGCAGGCGTGCAGCGCCAGCACCAGGTCGGGGGCCGGCTCGACCACCGCGTCGGCGATGGTGCCGGCCACGAAACGCACCCGGTCGGCCCAGCCCAGCCGCTCGGCCAGCTCGGTGTTGCGCTGGCGCTGGTCCTCGCGGACGTCCACCCCGACGAGCGCCACGTCCAGTCCGCGCCGGGTCAGGTACCGGTACGCGGCGAAGGTCAGGTACGCGTTGCCGCAGCCCAGATCGACGACCCGCAGGTGCCCGGTCAGGTCGTCCGGCAGGGTGGCGGCCAGCGCGCGCAGGAACGCGTCCACCTGGCGGCGCTTGGCCGCCGAGCCGCCGATCTCCGCGAAGATCGGGTCACCGGGGTCGAGAAGATACTCCTTGGCCCGGTCGTGACCGGCCGGCTCGGCCGCCGGGCGGGCGGCCGCCGCCCGGTGCACCTGCGCCTCGCCCGACTTGGTCACCCGCAGTTGGAGCGTCGTGCCGGCCGTCTCCACGTGCCAGTTGCCGAACGGCTCGGCGAGCAGCGCGTCGACCGCCGCGCCGGCCTCCGCGCCCGGCGCCACGTTCCGCGTCTGGGGCCGGGCGCCGTCGGAGGTGGAGATCTGCAGCCGGGGGCCGGCCTTGAGGACGACCGGACGCAGTTCGGCGCGAACCACCGAGGGGTGCTGACCGCGCCGCCGCCCGGCGGCGACCGCCCGAGTCAGGGCAGGGTCGAGCAGCAACGCCCGCACCTCGGTCAGCGCGACATCCAATGACTCCGGCATGACTCCATCTTCCTCACGTCCTCGGCGCGCCCGCACCGTGACGCCGACCGCGTTGATCACGAAGTTGTTGTCCGCCGCCACGGCGTGCCGTGGCGACAACTCCGTGATCAACGCGCTGAAGGGGGGGACAGGGGACGGCCCTCGGGCCGGGGTGGTCCGAGGGCCGTTGTCCGTCTGCTGTCAGTCGGCGGTTGCTTCGGCCGGCGTACCGGTGCCCGAACCAGCGCCGCCCCGACGCCGCCGGCGGCGGCGCGGCCTGGGCACCGCTTCACCCTCGGCGGCGGACGCGGCCGGCTCGACTGCGCCGTTGGCGGCGGGCGCGGTCGGCTCGGCCCCGCCCTCGGCGGCGGTCACCGTGGTCGGCTGATCTCCCGCGACCACCTCGCCGGCCCGGCGGCGCCGGCGGCGGCGCGGGGACCGGTCGCCCTCCGCGCCGGTCGCCTCGGCGGCGGTGTCACCCTCGTCGGTGGGCGTCGCGGCGGCATCGCCCTCACGGCGCCGGCGGCGCTCGCGGCCACGGCCCTCGCCACGACTATCGCTACGGCCCTCGCCGCGCCGCGCGCCGCGCTCGCCCCGCCGGGACCGGCCGCCGCCCAGATCCTCCTCGGCCTCCGCCGACAGCCCGGCGCGGGTGCGCTCGGCGGTCGGCAGGGTGCCGGTGATGTCCCGGGAGATGTCCAGGTCGGTGTAGAGGTGCGCGGAGGTGTGGTACGTCTCCGGCGGCTCGGGCATGTCGAGCCCGAGGGTCTTGTCGATGATCCGCCAGCGGGGCATGTCGTCCCAGTCGACGAAGGTCACCGCGACGCCGCTCGCCCCGGCCCGGCCGGTACGACCGATCCGGTGGGTGTAGGTGTCCTGATCCTCGGGGCAGTCGTAGTTGATGACGTGGGTGACGCCCGTGACGTCGATGCCCCGGGCGGCCACGTCGGTCGCGACCAGCGTGTCGATCTTGCCGGCCCGGAACGCCCGCAGCGCCCGCTCCCGCGCGCCCTGGCCGAGGTCACCGTGCACCGCGGCCACCGCGAAGCCACGGAAGTCGAGGTCCTCGGCGGCCCGGTCGGCGGCCCGCTTGGTACGGGTGAAGATCATGGTCAGGCCGCGCCCCTCGGCCTGGAGGATCCGCGCCACGATCTCGATCTTGTTGAGCGAGTGGGTGCGGTAGGCCAGCTGGCGGGTCTGCGGGTTCGGACCGGTCTCGGCGGTGTGCCCGGCGTGGATGGTGATCGGGTGGCGCAGGAAACGCCGGGACAGCGCGACGATCGGGTCCGGCATGGTCGCCGAGAAGAGCATGGTCTGCCGGTCCTCCGGCAGCATCGCCAGGATCTTCTCGACGTCGTCCAGGAAGCCCAGGTCGAGCATCCGGTCGGCCTCGTCCAGCACCAGCGCGTGCACCCGGTCGAGCCGCAGGTGCTTCTGCTTGGCCAGGTCCAGCAGCCGGCCCGGGGTGCCGACCAGGATCTCGACGCCCTTGCGCAGCGCGTCGATCTGCGGCTCGTACGCCACTCCGCCGTAGATCGGCAGCACCCGGACGCCCCGGGTGCGGCCGGCGGTGTCCAGGTCCTTGGCGACCTGGAGACCCAGCTCACGGGTGGGTACGACGACCAGCGCCTGCGGCTGGCCGTCGCCGCCCTCGGACGCGGCGAACACCCGCTCCAGCAGCGGGATGCCGAAGCCGAGGGTCTTGCCGGTGCCGGTGGGCGCCTGACCGATCAGGTCGACGCCGCGCAGCGCGATCGGCAGCGCGTACTCCTGGATGGCGAACGCGTGGGTGATGCCGGCGGCCGCGAGGGCCTCGACCGTCTCCGGTCGGGCGCCGAGTGCGGCGAACGTGGGAGCTTCCGGACGGACCGGAACGGTGGTGGCCAGCGGCTGGCCTTGAGTCTGCTCGCTCATATGGATTTGGGGGTGCCCTCTCGTGGTGCGCCCCTCAAGTCCTCAGGGCGCGATCGGTATGGCGCGGGCCACACGGTCGGGGGCGGAACGCCGAGCCTGACCGGGCCGCACGCGCGCGCCGGGGACCGCTGGTGATCAGATCGGTGCCCACGGCAACTGGTCCATACTACCTGAACCGCTCCTAGGTCGCGCAGATTCCGCTGACCAGCGAACTTCCGGGGCGCGTCGGCGTGACCTGAGCCACAGTTGGCCGGGCGGTTTGGCGGTGCCGGCCGGGCGGTTTGGCGGTGCCGGCCGGGCGGTTTGGCGGTGCCGGCCGGGGGCGGGGCCGCTGCGGCGGGCAGGCCCCGAGCCCGTTGATCGCGGCGGCGGCGAAAGGCGCCGGCGGCAGACCGGGGCGCGTACCGCGCGGCTGAGCGCCGTCGGGCCGGAAAACGGTGATCCGGTGGCGCCGTGGCGGGTCGTCTCCCGCCACGGCGACCCGGCAGGGAATCAGCGGACGGTGAACCCGACCGCGCGGGGCGAGGCCTCGGCGATTTCGACGTAGGCGACCTTGCCGACCGGCACGATGACCCGCCGGCCCTTCTCGTCGGTCAGGGAGAGGGTGCCCTCACCCTTGGCGACAGCGTCGGTCACGATCTGCTCGATCTCGGCCGGCGACTGCGCGCTCTCCAGGACCAGCTCCCGCGGCGCGTACTGCACGCCGATCTTGACCTCCACAGTGCCTCCTCAACTGGGGCGAAAGAGCCGCCGTGAGAAGGCTATCCGATCTGTCGGGCCGATGGTCAGGCTGACTCACCTTGCAGGGGGAAGCTGGCGATGCCCCGCCAGGAGAGGGCGGCGACGAGCGCCTCGGCCTCCGCCTTGGGCACCTGCCGGCCGCTGGCCAGCCAGAACTGCGCGGCCGTCTCCGCCGCGCCGACCAGGCCGGAGGCGAGCAGCTCGGCGTGCGCTCGGCTCACCCCGGTGTCCGAGATGATGGTGTCGGTGATCGCGGCGATCGCGCCCTGCTCGACCCGCTCCACCCGCTGCCGGACCGCCGGGTCGTTGCGCAGGTCCGACTCGAAGACCAGCCGGAACGCCTCGCTCTCGTGATCGACGAAATCGAAGTACGCGCGCACCGCGGCGCTGACCCGCTCCTTGTTGTCGTTGGTGCCGCGCATCGCGTCGTGCACCTTGGCCACGATCGCATCGCAGTGCGTGTCCAGCAGCGCCAGGTAGAGGTCCATCTTGCCGGGGAAGTGCTGGTAGAGGACCGGCTTGGAGACTCCCGCCCGTTCGGCGATGTCGTCCATCGCGGCAGCGTGGTAACCCTGCGCGACGAACACCTCCTGCGCGGCGGCCAGCAGTTGCTTGCGCCGCGCCGAGCGGGGCAGGCGGGTGGGCCGGCCGGCGGTCTGCGCACCGTTCCCCACAGCGGTCATGGGAACCTCCGAGTTTCGTCGTACGAGCCGGCGCTAATCACCCCGAACCGGTCAGGGTTCGTGAACCCGTCGCGGAATTGGCCCGCCGCTGTAACTTATCGCCACTGTCACCACACGGTAGCCTCAGCGGGGGCGACCAAGGAGCGCACGGTGAGTGAATCAGGTCAACCCGGAGCCGCCACCCCGGGAGAGCACGGCGACGGGACGGGTCAGCACGACGACCTGGCCCGTACCGGCAGCGGGTGGGCGCCCCCGGCGACCGGCTGGGCCCGGGGCGCGGACGTTCCCGGCAGCTGGCCCCGTCCCGAGGCCACCGCCGGTTGGGGCGCCTCGTCCCCCCGGTACGGGGACCTGCCGGCTCCGCTGCCCGGGCTGCCCGCCGAGCCGTCGGGCCGGATCAACGGTCACCACGTGAACGGCGTACCGCACGCCGGGGAGGAACCGCCTGTGAACCGTCAGGCGCCGGTGAGTGCCCCGCCCCTTGACGAGCCGCGCCGGGAGACCGACGGCGATCGGCTGGTCGTGCCGGCCCAGCGGCCGGCTCCGGCGCGGGAGGAGCCGCCCGCCGAGACGGAGGCCGGGCCGGCCCGGCACTCCTCGGACGACGCGCCTTCCGGCCGCGCCGCCCGCTGGGCCGAGGGCGGCGTCCCGTCGTCCGGGCCGCCGGCCCTCCAGGTGCCACCGGTCGGCGCCGCCGCCTCCGGATTCGAGATGCCGCCCGGCCTGCACGCCCCGACCGCCGAGCCGGCCGCCGCCGAGCCGGCCGCCGCCGAGCCGCCACCGTCGCTGTCGCAGGGCTGGGCCGACCGGGCGTCGGAGCAACCGGCCGAGCCGCCCTCGCGGTCGCCCGGCTGGGCCGATCGGCCGTCGTCCGCGCCGCCGTCGCTGTCGCAACGGTGGGCCGATCGGCCGTCGTCCGAGTCGCCGTCCCACGGCCGGGCCGACCGCGCCTCCTCGGAGCCGTCGCCGGAGCCGCCGTCGCGGTCGCCAGGCTGGGCCGATCGCGCGGCTCCGGAGCCGTCGCCGGAGCCGCCCTCGCGGTCGCCGGGCTGGGGCGATCGGGCGCCGTCCGAGCCGCCGTCGCTGTCCCACGGGTGGGCCGACCGGGCGTCGTCGGAGCCGCCGGCCGAGCGCCCGTCGCTGTCCCACGGCTGGGCCGAGCGGCCCGCGTCGCCGCCACCCGCGGGGCCGTCCGCCGAACGGGACACCGGCCCGGCGGCGGAGCGCCGCAGCCCCGCCGAGGAGCCGCGCGCATCGGCCGACGACCGGCGCGCCGGGCCGCCCGGCGAGCACGGGTTGGCGCCGGCCGAGGAAGCGAACTGGAATCCGCCGAGCTGGGGTGGCGGCTGGGCACCCCGGTGGGCCGGCGAGGAGGAGCCCGCCGGGCGCCGCGCCGGCGAGGAGGAGCCCGCCGGGCGCCGCGCCGGCGAGGACGAGTCCGCCGGGCGGCGGTCGCCCGAGGACGAACCGGCGGGCCGCCGCGTTCGTGTGGAGCGCGCCGCCGAGTGGGCGCCCGAGCCGGCCCGGTCGTACGAGGCGCCGCGCGCCGAGGCCGAGCCCCAACCGGGGTACGAGCCGGCGGGGCGGGAGAGCCGTGAGCGGCCGTCCTGGGCCGCGCCGCCCATGCCGGTGACCCCGTTCAACGCACCGCCGCACGCCACCCCGACCAGTGCTCCGCCGGTCCCGCGCGAGGCGCCCGGCACTCCGGCCACCGGGTACGAGCCGGCGTCCACCGGCCACACTCCCGGGCTACGGCCGGGCGAGGCGCGCGACGCCGGGCCGTACCGTCTGCGGGGCGTGGCCGCCGAGCCGCCCGCCGGTCCGCCCGCGCCCCCCGCCGGTCCGCCCACCGCGGCGACCCGCTTCGACCACGCCCCCGCCACCCCGACGAGCGCGCCGCCCTACGCGGCCCGCCGGGCGGCGCCCGAGCCGCCGGCCGAGCCGACCGCCGGTGCCCAGCCGCCCCAGCGGGCCGCCAGCGCCCAGCCGGCCAGCAGCGCCCAGCCGGCCGAGCCCGCGCCGGCGTTGCTGCCGCAGCGTGTCCCCGCCGAACCGGACGTGCCCGGCGTGCCCGAGCCGCCCGCCGTGGAACCGGCCGCCGAGACTCCGGAACTCGCCCGCATCGCCACCCACCTGCGGCGCGACGACGAGCCGGCACCGCCGCGCGAGCGGCCCGAGGGCTTCGACGTCAACGCCATCCTCGAAGCCGTCCGCGAGGTCGCCGGCGTGCGGGACGCCGCCCTGCGCCGTACCCCGGCCGGGGCACACAGCCTCCGGCTCGACCTTGCCGACGGCGCCGACCCGGCCGAGGTGAGCCGGTTGGTGGCCCGGCTGCTCCAGGAGCGGATGGGGCTGGCCGCCGCACCGCAGAACCTGCCCGGCGCCCCCGCCGCCCCGCCGCCTCCCGTCCGCCGCCGCCCGGCCCAGCCGCGCGCCGGCGAGCCGCGTGTGGCGGAGGACCGGGTCGCCGAGGCACCCGAAGGCACGGAACCGGGCGGTGAGCCCCTGCGCCGGCGCCGGCAGGCCCCGGTCCACCGGGGTCGGGCGGCCGTGGAGGAGTCGTCGCTCGCCACCGTGCCGGCCCCCGGTGCGGCTCCGGGCAGCCCGGCCACCCTCGGCACGTCGTACTCCGGTGGGCAGATGACCACGACGGAGACCGCGCCCTCCCGGCCACTGGACACCGGCGGCGCGCCGGGGCCGCGGGTGGTGATCGACCACGTCCAGGTGAGCACCTTCGGCCTCGACGCCACCGTGGAGGTACGCCTGATCGCCGGCGACCGGACGGCGGAGGGCCACTCCACCGGGCCGGCGGTCGACGCGTACGTGCTGCGGCTCTGCGCGGTGGCCGCCGCGGCTGCGGTGGACGAGCTGCTCGGCCGGGCGGCACCGGACGGGGAACGGGGACGGTGCTTCGTCGAGCACGCCGCCGTGGTGCCGTTCGGCAACTGCGAGGTGGCCACCGTGGTGGTGCTGCTGGTCTGCGATGGCTGGGTCGAGCAACTCGCCGGGTCCGCCCTGGTCGCCGGGGATCCCCGGCAGGCGGTGGTCCGGGCGACCCTGGCCGCGGTGAACCGCCGGCTGGAGGCACTGCTTGCCTGAGCGCCTGCGGGCTCTGGGCGGAAGTCCGGTGCCGGCGGCCGGTCGCGGGAAGACTGGAGCCATGAAGCGCGCCGCCCTCTGGCCGGAACACGTCCTGCCCGCGCCCCATCTGCCACCGCCCTGGCCCGGCCGGGCGGTACGCCTCGACGGCACCGTGACGTACGTGCGGGACACCCCCGCCATCGCCCCCGACGCCGAGCCGGCGCTCTACGTGCACGGCCTGGGCGGCTCCTCGCAGAACTGGACGGACCTGGCCGGCCTGCTCGCCGACCGGCTGGCCGGCCAGGCGATCGACCTGCCCGGCTTCGGCCGCAGCGAGCCTGGCCGCCGGTACACCGTGCCGGCCTTCGCCGACCGGGTGATCCGCTTCATCGAGCACGGCGGGCGGGGTCCGGTGCACCTGTTCGGCAACTCGCTGGGCGGGGCGATCTCGGTACGGGTGGCGGCGCTGCGGCCGGACCTGGTGCGGACGCTGACCCTGGTCTCCCCGGCGCTGCCGTTCCTGGACTTCCGCCGCTCGCTGCAGGGCCGGATGCTGCCGTTGCTGGCGATCCCCCGGGGCGAGCGGCTGGCCGCCCGGCGGCTGGTACAGCTCGCGCCCGAGGTGACGGCCCAGCAGGTGATGGAGGCGTGCATCGCCGACCTGACCCGGATCAGCGAGCAGCGCCGGCGGGAGGCGATCGAGGAGATCCGGATCCGCTACGAGGCCACCCACTACGCGGCCGCCTACCTGCGTACCTTCCGCGGGCTGGTTTCCAGCTTCCTGCGGTCGTACCTGCCGGGCTCGGGTTCGCTGTGGCGGCTGGCGGCGGCGGTACGCGTGCCCACGCTGGTGGTGGGGGGACGGCAGGACCGGCTGGTCGACGTCCGGGTGGCGCCGCAGGCCGCCCGGGTGATCCCGGACAGCCGGCTGCTGATGCTCGACGGGGTGGGTCACGTGGCCCAGTTGGAGGTCCCGCGCACCGTGGCGCGGGCGGTGCTGGCATTGCTCGCCGAGGCTCGGGATGGTGTGTCGTCGGACACGCCGGAGCGCTTGCTCGTCGGAACGGAGGACAGCGCGCTCGGCCGTGACATGGCAGGCTGAGCCGGATGCCCGCCACCCCCCGTCCATCCCGCAGCAGCGTTCGGCCCGTTCCCACCCGGTCAGGCGCCGGGCGGAAACGCCGTCGTCGGGCCGCCCGCCCCTGGCGGATCGCAATCGTGGTGCTGGCGTTCCTGACCGCCGCCGGGGTCGCCGTCCAGGTGGCGATGCAGCGGCCGTCGGCCCTCGCCGAGGTGCTGGCCGGCGACGAGATGGCGGAGCCGACGCCGACACCATCGAGTGCCTCGCCGACGCCGTCCGCCCCGGCGAGCCCGCCGCCGTCGCCGAGCCCGACCACCTCCGCGCCGGTGCTGAGCCTGCCCGGCCCGGTGCCGGCCCGCGGCAAGGGCAGCTTCGCGTACGACGAGCGGCCGGGTGGAGCGCTCGGCCGGGCGGGAGTGCTGCGACGGTTCCGGGTGGCGGTGGAGAACGGCTCCGATGAGGACGTCCAGGCCTTCGGCGACGCCGTTCAACGGGCGCTGGCCGGGCCGGGGAGCTGGGTGGACAGCGGTGGGCTCCGGTTACAGCGGGTCGCCCCGGGCGCCCGGTCCGACTTCACGATCTACCTGGCCACCCGGGACACCGCCGGCAGGTTGTGCCTCGGCGGCGGCATCGACATCCGCAAGGGCGGCGTGCCGTACACGTCCTGCCGGGTGCCGGGCAAGGTGGTGATCAACCTGGACCGGTGGCGGACCTCGGCGCCGCACCTGGTCGCGGCGGGGATGCCGCTCGACACGTACCGGCTCTACGTGATCAACCACGAGGTCGGTCACCAGTTGGGGCACCACCACGAGGGGTGCCCTGGGGCGGGTAAGCCGGCGCCGGTGATGCAGCAGCAGACCCTTTTCCTCGACGGCTGCCGGCCGAACCCGTGGCCGTACGTCGGTGGCAGGCGGTACACCGGCCCTTCGGTGTGAAAGACCTGATCCTGGCGATGAGGAGTATTTCGCGAGGGAAGCAGTAAAAGCTGCTAAATGACCGAATTGCATGGCACGCTGGTGTCATGACGTCGTCGTCCCCTTCCGGCCCGCCTGTCGAGCCCGGCCGGCTCGACTTCGACCAGCCGCCGGCGAACCCCGGCACCGCGCCGCGGGTCAGACCCGGGCTGCGCCGGATGCGCCGCCGCCGGCGCCGTACCCTCGTGTTCCTGGTCGCCCTGCTGGCGGCGGGCGGTGCCGGGACCGGCCTGGCCGACCTGGTGCGCCGGCCCGCCGACCCGCCCACGGTCACGGCCGGCGACCAGCGGCTGGCGCGCGGCGTCGGCACCGGAGACCGGGCGCAGCCCGGCGGATACCCGACCGAGGGCTCCGGGCGGTTCGCCACCGCTGACAGCCGCTCCCCGGTACGCGGGCAGAACGGACCGCTGCGCCGCTACCGGATCGAGGTCGAGCGGGACGCCGGCCAGGACGCGGACGAGTTCGCCGGCACGGTCGACGGGGTGCTCGCCGATCCGCGGAGCTGGATCGCCTCCGGCGAGCTGCGGGTGCAGCGGGTGACCGACGCGAGCGCCGCCGACTTCACCATCTACCTGGCCACCCCGGTCACCTCCGAGCGGATGTGCGCCGAGGGGGGCCTGGCCACGGAGCGGTACACGTCGTGCCGGCTGCCCGGCAAGGTGATCGTCAATCTGGCCCGCTGGATGGACGCGGTGCCGGACTACGGCGCCCCGCTGGACGTCTACCGGACGTACGTGATCAATCACGAGGTCGGGCACGAGTTCGGCGAGTCGCACCAGGTCTGCCCCGGGCCGGGCGAGCCTGCTCCCGTGATGCAGCAACAGACGTACGGACTGGACGGCTGCGTCGCGAACGCCTGGCCGTACCTCGACGGGGTCCGCTACGAGGGGGAGCCGACGGACGGCGTCTGAGATATTCCCGCTCCCGCATATCGGGTTGGGTGGCTCTCATCATGGCCGATCGACGCCGCGCCGAGCGACAATGGCGCGGTCCCACCGCCGATCCCGGGGAGTCCACCGTGTCGTTGCCCCCGCTCGTCGAGCCCGCCGCCGAGCTGACCGTTGACGAGATCCGTCGCTACTCGCGCCACCTGATCATTCCGGACGTCGGGGTGGCCGGGCAGAAGCGGCTGAAGAACGCCCGGGTGCTCTGCGTCGGCGCCGGTGGTCTCGGCTCGCCGGCCCTGCTCTATCTCGCCGCCGCCGGCGTCGGCACCCTCGGCATCATCGACTTCGACACCGTCGACGAGTCCAACCTCCAGCGCCAGGTCATCCACGGCGTCTCCGACGTGGGCCGGCCCAAGGCCGAGTCGGCCGCCGCGTCGATCCGCGAGATCAACCCGCTGGTCAACGTGCAGATCCACAACACCGCGCTGGACCGGGAGAACGTCCGGGAGATCTTCTCCCAGTACGACCTGATCGTCGACGGCACCGACAACTTCGCCACCCGCTACATGGTCAACGACGCGGCCGTGCTGCTCGGCAAGCCGTACGTCTGGGGTTCGATCTATCGGTTCGACGGTCAGGCGTCGGTGTTCTGGGCCGAGCACGGCCCCTGCTACCGCTGCCTCTACCCGGAGCCGCCGCCGCCCGGCATGGTGCCGTCGTGCGCCGAGGGGGGTGTGCTCGGCGTGCTCTGCGCATCCATCGGGTCGATCCAGGTCAACGAGGCGATCAAGCTGCTCACCGGCATCGGCGAGCCGCTGGTCGGCCGGCTGATGGTCTACGACGCCCTGGAGATGAGCTACCGCAAGATCAAGGTCCGCAAGGACCCGAACTGCGTGCTCTGCGGCGAGAACCCCACGGTCACCGACCTGCTCGAGGACTACGAGGACTTCTGCGGCGCGGTCTCCGAGGAGGCGCAGGAAGCGGTGGTCGACTCGACCATCACCGCGCTGGAGCTGAAGGAGTGGCAGGACGCCGGCAAGGACATCTTCCTGATCGACGTCCGCGAGCCCGCCGAGTACGAGATCGTCCGGATTCCCGGCGCGACGCTGATCCCGAAGGGCGAGATCCTCTCCGGCGAGGCACTCGCGAAGCTGCCGCAGGATAAGCAGATCGTGCTGCACTGCAAGTCCGGTGTCCGCTCCGCCGAGGCGCTGGCCGCGTTGAAGTCGGCCGGCTTCTCCGACGCCGTGCACGTCCAGGGCGGCGTGCTCTCCTGGATCAAGCAGATCGATCCGGCGCTGCCGGCGTACTGAGTCGTCGCCGAAGGGCCCTCCCGGTGTGGCGGGAGGGCCCTTCGCGTGCCGTCCGGTGAGCCGGGCCATCCCTGACCGAGCTACCGAGGCGGGCTCACGTTCCCGCAGGTAGCGTCTCCGGCGTGGTCGATCTGGACGCCGCCATCGGCTTCGTCGTGGCGCATGGGGACGCGGTGGACCGCGCCCGTCTCTCCCGGCTGCGCACCGGTGCCCCGGTGCCGGCCGAGCTGCTCGACGCCGCCGAGGTCGGGCAGGTGCCCGGCGGCGGCTGGCCCGCCGTGCTCGACGGCGAGGTCGCCTCGGTCGACGCCACCTGCTTCCGGCTGGCCGAGCTGGACGACCTCGGGGCGCTCGGCCGTCCGGCCGCCCGGCGCGCCCTGGACTGGCTGGCCGCCTCGCAACTGTCCGACGGCGGCTGGGACGAGGACTCCTCCCTGGCCGGGCTCGCCCCCGAGTGGGCCACCCCGGGCGACCCGGAGGCCCAGCTCTACCTCACCGCCAACGCCGGGTTCTGGCTGACCGTGGCCGGGCTCGACGCCCGCGCCGCCGGGCCGCTCGACCACCGCGTCGGCGGGGCGTACGCCGGAGTGGTGCAGGGGGCGGCGCAGGCGCTCAGCGCGCAGCTCGCCCCGGACGGGAGCTGGCCGTCCTTCCTGCCCACCGGCTGGCTGGCCGCGGCCGTGCTGCACCGCCAGCAGATGTTCTACGAGTCGGCCCGGATCCAGGCGGTGCTGGCCGACCGGATCCCGAAGATGTCCCCGGCCGATGTCGCCTGGCTCGCCGCCACGCTGCGTCGGGTCGAGGTGGGCGAGGAACAGTGGCTGCTGGTCTCGGGACGCAAACGGCTCGCCGAGACCCAGCGCAGCGACGGCGGCTGGGACAGCGACGACGGCCACCAGTTCGACGTGCACACCACCCTGCGTGCGATCCGTGCCTGCCGCTGAGCCCCCACCCGGCCGGGGCGGCGCGTTCCGACGCTTCGTCGGCCGGTACGAGAGCCAGGTCCTCTTCGCCTGCATGGCGGTCGTCGGCGGGGCGCTGCTGCTGATCTGGCACCGCTGGGACGTGAGGCTCCTGGAGCAGCCGTGGTTCCAGGCGATCCTGCTCCTCGCGTTCTCCGCGGCCATCATCCCCCTGTTGTTCTGGGGCGAGGGCGGCCTGCCGCCGGCCGGTGGCGAGTCCGGCCGGCGCCGCCCGCGGGCCGAGCGGAAGCGGCGGCGCGGCCGACGGACCCGGGCCAACCGGGTCCGGCGGCGCTGAGCGGGCCGAACGTCAGCCGCGCAGGTGGCCGTCCCCGGTGACCACATACTTGGTGGAGGTCAGCTCGGGCAGCCCCATCGGGCCCCGGGCGTGCAGCTTCTGGGTGGAGATACCGATCTCCGCGCCGAAGCCGAACTCGCCGCCGTCGGTGAACCGGGTGGAGGCGTTCACCATCACCGCCGCCGCGTCCACCCGCGCCACGAACTCGCGGGCCGCCGACTGGGAGTTGGTGACGATCGCCTCGGTGTGGCCGGTGCCGTACCGCCGGATGTGCGCGACCGCGGCGTCGAGCGAGTCGACGACTGCGACCGAGATGTCGGCGGAGAGGTATTCGGTGGCGAAGTCCTCCTCGGTCGCCGGGACGACCCGGTCGGAGTGGGCCGCGACCTGCGGGGAGCCGTGCACGGTGACCCCGGCGTCGGCGAAGGCCGCCAGCATCGCGGGTAGGAAGGCGTCCGCGACGTCCGCGTGGACCAGCAGCGACTCGGCGGTGTTGCAGACGGAGAGGCGCTGGGTCTTGGCGTTCAGGGCGATCGCGATGGCCTTGGCGACGTCGGCGGCGGCGTCCACGTAGACGTGGCAGTTGCCCACCCCGGTCTCGATCACCGGCACCGTCGACTCCTCGACCACCGTCCGGATCAGGGACGCGCCGCCGCGCGGGATCAGCACGTCGACCAGGCCCCGGGCGCGCATCAGCTCCTTCACCGAGTCCCGCGAGGTGGCGTCGAGGAGCTGCACCGCGTCGGCCGGCAGGCCGGACCCGGCGATCGCGTCGCGGAGCACGGTGACCAGGGCGGCGTTGGAGTGCACGGCCGAGGAGGAGCCGCGCAGCAGCGCCGCGTTGCCGGACTTGAGGCAGATTCCGGCCGCGTCCACGGTCACGTTCGGCCGGGCCTCGTAGATGATGCCGACCACCCCGAACGGCACCCGGACCTGCCGCAGTTCCAGGCCGTTGGGCAGGGTCGAGCCGCGGACCACCTCGCCGACCGGGTCGGGCAGGGCGGCCATCTGGCGCAGCGCGTCGGCGATGCCGGCCACCCGGGCCGCGTCGAGGGCCAACCGGTCCAGCACCGCCGCGGTCAGCCCGGCCTCGCGCCCGGCCGCCAGGTCCGTCGCGTTCGCGGCCAGGATCTCCGGGGTACGCGCCACCAGCGCGTCGGCCATCGCGTGAAGCGCGGCGTCCTTCACCGTACGGGTGGTGACCGCGAGGGCCTCCGCCGCGTCCCGGGCCCGCCGGGCCTGCTCGACGACGCTCATCCTGCACTCCTCAGGCATCAGTGGGGACGGCAGCCGCCCCTTCACAACAGCACCAGGTCGTCGCGGTGGACGACCTCCCGTTCGTACGCCGGGCCGAGGGCCGCGGCGAGTTCCGAGGTGGAACGGCCGAGCAGCCCGGGCAGTTCCACCGCGTCGTAGTTGACCAGCCCCCGGGCGACCGGCGCGCCCTCGGCGTCCACCAGGTCCACCGGGTCACCGGCGGTGAACGCGCCGTCCACCGCGATGATCCCGGCCGGGAGCAGCGACTTGCGCCGCCCCACCACGGCCTGCACCGCGCCGGGGTCGAGGTGCAGCCGGCCCCGGGGTGCGGTGGCGTGGGCCAGCCAGAACAGCCGGGCGGCCGGGCGTCGGCTGCTCGGGTGGAAGAAGGTGCCGACGGGTTCGCCGTCCAGGGCATCGGCGGCCAGCGGCGCGGCGGTCAGCACCACGGGGATGCCGAAGCCGGTGGCGATCCGGGCCGCCTCGACCTTGGTGACCATGCCGCCGGTGCCCACCCCGGCCCGGCCCGCGCCGCCGACGTCGATGCCGGCCAGGTCGCCCTCGCCGTGGATCTCGGTGATCCGGGTGCTGCCCGGGCTGGCCGGGTTGCCGGTCCAGAGCGCGTCCACGTCCGACAGCAGGACCAGCAGGTCGGCGTCGATCAGCGCGGCGACCAGCGCGGCCAGCCGGTCGTTGTCGCCGAACCGGATCTCCTCGGTGGCCACCGTGTCGTTCTCGTTGACGATCGGCACCGCCCGTAGGTCGAGCAGCTTGCGCAGGGTTCGGTACGCGTTGCGGTAGTGCGCCCGCCGGGTCACGTCGTCGACGGTGAGCAGCACCTGCCCGACGGTCATCCCGTGCCGGGCGAAGCTGGTCGCGTACCGGCCGATCAGCAGGCCCTGCCCGACGCTGGCCGCGGCCTGCTGGGTGGCCAGGTCACGCGGGCGTCGGGCCAGGCCGAGTGGGGTGAGGCCGGCGGCGATCGCGCCCGAGGAGACCAGCACCACCTCGCGGCCGGCGGCGGCCAGCGCGCCGAGCGTGTCGACCAGCGCGTCGACCCGGCCGTCGTCCAGGCCGCCCGCCGCCGTGGCCAGCGAGGAGGAGCCGATCTTGACCACGATCCGGCGGGCCGAGGTGACTGCTTCGCGCACCCGACCATTCTGCGCGCTCCGCTCCACCAGACCCGCGCGCGTTCCCATATCGTGGCCGGTCATGACACCTGACGAATACGTCGAGGCGGTGCTGGATCTGGTCGAGCGGATCCCGCCGGGCCGGGTGATGTCGTACGGGGCGGTGGCGGACGCGCTCGCCGAGCGTTCGGGGCGGGCCTCGGCCCGGCTGGTCGGCTCGATCATGGCCCGGCACGGCGGTGCGGTCCCCTGGCACCGGGTGGTCAACTCGGTCGGTCGCCTCCCGCCCGGACACGAGCGGGAGGCGCGGGCCCGGCTACGCGCCGAGGGCTGCCCGCTGCGCCCGTCCGGGGTGGACATGGCGGCCGCCAACTGGTCCCCGACCAACCCGGGGCACAGCGGGTAGGAAGGGTCCCCGGTTATTGCCCAGCGATAACCGGGGACTCTTCCTACCACCGCGACCGGTTACCTCGCGTCGGCCGCCTCGCCGTCGTATCGGCGACGGACGCGACCGCCGGGGCGGTGTCCACGAGCAGACACCGCCCCGGCCTCGTTTCTCCAACCGCCGCCCGGCTCACCCGGCGGGCCGGATCGTGGCCCAGTTGTCGCCCATCGTCAGGTCCGGCCATTCCCGCAGGTCACTGCTGTAGTGGATGGCCCGGACCGTCAGTTTTGCCTTGGCCAGGCCGGCCGGGCCGATCCGGAACCGGAACGTGTAGCTGACCTGCTTTCCAGCGGCCAGGCCGGGCAGCATGCACGGCGGCCAGTCGGAGCGTCCGCGCGCCGGCCCGCACCGGTCCCAGTCGCCGCCGTCCGGTTCGCCGACGAAGTTCAGCTCGTACAGGCCGAGCCGGCCCACGTCTCTCGGGCCCCGGTTGCTGACCGTCACCTTTACGCTGCCCGTACGCTGGCCGGTGCCGTCCGGCGGCCCGAGGGTGAGCGGCCCGGCGGTCACCCGGAGGTCGGTCAGCCGACGGTCCGGCCCGAACTTGGTGGGGCCGCCGGTCTGGGTGAACCGGGTGCCCTTCCAGCCGTACGTCCGCCACTGTGTCCGCTGCCAGTAGCTCGGCGTGCTGCAACAGGGTTGCAGGTCGGCGACCTTGACGCGGATCGCCCCGTTCTGCACCGTGACGTCGAGCAGGTCCTCGATGGACTCCGGGCCCTCCCCTTCGGTGCGGACCACCAGGCCCATGGTGACGATCCGGTTCCTGTCGTCGCGGTCGAACACCACCAGCTGCTTCGCCGACGCCTCGCCCAGCCGGCACCCGAGTGTCGCCACCGACTCCTGCGCGCCGTCGCCGTCCACGTCGCCGTAGTCCAACCCGATCAGGTACGGCACGTCCATCTCCGAGTCCGTGGGCGTGCCGGGCACCAGCCGTACCCCGGTGGTGTCAGCGCAGACCCCGTTGGGCCGCCATCCGGGCAGGTCGACTCGGGCGGCGAGCAGTTGCCGCTCACTGATCCGGCCGTCCGGCGCGGCCGGGGCGTTGGCCGACGGCGGCGGGGTGGGGCTCGCGGACGGGCTCGCCGACGGGCTGTCCGACGGGTCGGGGTGGGATCGGCGGTCGGGGTGACGGCCGGCGGCTGCGGCGGGTCCTGCCGCAGCGCCGCCCCGGCCGCGATCGGGGCCACCACCAGCGCGACCGCCAGCGCGGCCCCGGCGACGACGGTGGTACGGCGGCGGCGTCGCAGGCTGCGTCGGGCGGCCTGTGGGCCCGGCCCGTCGATGTGCGTCGTCAGCTCTCCGCGGTACGCGGCGAAGCGTCCGCGCAGCGGATCCCGGTCAGACATCGCCGACCCCCTCGATGTTCTCGTCGAGCAGCGTGGCCAGCGCGATGCGGGCCCGGTGCAGCCAGGACTTGACGGTGCCGTCCGCCACTCCTTCCTGAATGGCGATCTGGGCCACGGACAGGTCGGCCAGGTAGTGCAGGACCACCGCCCGGCGCTGGTTGGCCGGCAGTGGCGCCAGCGCGTTGTCGATCGCCACCCGGTCCGGCGTCGGGCCGGGCGCCTCCGGCGCCTCCCGCCGTTGGCGCAGCAGGTGGTTCCGGGCGGTACGCAGCTGGCGCCACCGGCTGCGGGCCAGGTTCCAGGCGACCTGGCGGACCCAGGCCACCGGGTCGTCGTAACGGACCAGCCGGTTCCACCGCGCCAGTGCCCGGCAGAACGCCTCCTGCGCGAGGTCCTGCGCCTGGCCGAGATCCCCCGTGTACGCGCAGAGCTGAGTCGTCACGCTGCGGTAGTGCGCGTGGTAGAAGTCGTCGAAGGTGAGCACCGGCTCGGCCGGGTCCACGACGTCGGCCGGTGGCGGTTCGTTCGCGTGGGCCCTCATCCTCAGTGTCATCGCCCCTCCCCGTGTGGGCCGCCGGGCGGTCCGTCGCCGATAACACTCCGCCCCGTCGGCTCGGGTTGCAGACCGTGTTGGCAGACACCCGACAGCGTGACGGCGGGTGGCCCGGCGGGCAGCGGGCGTCCCGAACGCCGCACGGGCCCGGAGCCGTCTCGGCTCCGGGCCCCGCGTTGTCTACAGCTGTTGATGTCCGGGCGGCGCGCGGATCCCTAGGTTCCGCCGAAGGAGACGGCGAAGGTCGTTGCCTGCGGGGTGGACCCGGGCAGCAGCTTCACGCCCTCCCCCGTGCCGGCAGCCACCTGGACGGTGGCTTCCCCGGACGGTTTGCTCGCCGTGGTGAGGAATGGAAAGGCGATGGTCCGCCGCTCGCCGGTCCGCAGCGGGGCGGGAATGCAGGTGACTGCCTGCGGGGTGCCTTCCGCGCGCGGGCACCCCGCCCAGTCTCCGTGCGCAGCCTCGTCCACGCCGTTCCGCGGGAAGATGATCAACGGGTACTCGGCCGTTCCGTTGCCGGTGTTGACGATCGTCACAGTGGTGGTGCCCCGACGCATCCCGGTGGCGTCCGGCGGCCCGTACACCAGCTCCGTCGCGCTGATCGTCCACGTGATCGTCACGGGCGTGGCTGAGGTGGGGCTGGTGCTGGGCGGCGGGCTGGTCGGGAAGGCGGTCGGGCCGGCGGTCTGGCGGAATCCATCGCCCGTCCAGGCGTACGTCCGAGACTGCTCGCGGAGCATGGAGAGGGGCATCTCGCAGCAGAGTTGGAGGTTCGCCACCGCCACCCGGACCGCACCGTCGGGCTCGATCGTGAAGTCGGTGATGTCCCCGAGTTCGTCGTGCGTGCCGACGACCGGGCCCATCGCGGTGATCCGACCGGAGGCGTCCCGGTCGAATACCACCACCTGCTTGGCCTCCGTGTCGGTGCGCCGGCAGCCCAGCAGGACGACGGTCTCCTCGGCACCGTCGCCGTCGACGTCTCCGTACTTCGGCTCGCCGAGCAGCACGGGCAGGGAATCGCTGATCGGGCCTACCCGAAGCCGTACTCCCGCCGTCGTGCAGGTTTTCGGGACGTACCAGGACCAAGCCGGCAGGTCGAGGCGGGTGTCGAGAAGCTCTGCTCGACTGATCCGACCGTCCGGGGCGGCCGGCATGGGGCTGGCCGTGGTGGGCGCCGGGGACGGAGTCGGAGTCGGGGTAGCGGTCACCGACGGGGTCGGGTCGGTCGTGTCGGCCGGCCCGGGCGGTGGGCCGGAGCGACCGTGCAGGGCCGCGTTGGCCCCGATGGGGATCGCCACCGCGAGCACCACGGCGGCTGCGGTCAGGACCGCAGCCCGTCGCCGGCGGCGCCGGACGGTGACCCGGACGATGTCCGGGCCGGCGGGGTGCACCGCGGGGATGAGTCCCTGCCGGTACGCCGTGAACTCGTCGGTGAGCCGTGCCTCGTCGATCTCGGTCATGAGTGGTTCACCTCGTTCGTGTCGGCCAACTGGGCGGCGAGCGCTGCCCGACCCCGGTGAAGCCAGGACTTCACGGTGCCCTCCGGCACCGCCTCCTGCTGCGCGATCTGGCTGACGGAGAGGTCCGCCAGGTAATGCAGCACCACCGCCCGGCGATGGTTGGCGGGGAGCGCCGCCAGGGCGGCGCTCAGCGCCACCCGGTTCGGATCGGGGCCCGGCACGTGCTCCTCCCGCTGCCGGTTCAGCCAGGACTGGGCCGTGCGCAGCCGCCGCCAGCGGCTGGTGGCGAGATTCCAGGCGACCCGCCGCACCCAGGCCACCGGGTCGTTGTAGCGGGACACTCGCGACCAGCGGGCGAAGGCCCGGCAGAACGCCTCCTGTACCAGGTCCTGCGCCTGGGTCAGGTCACCGCAGTACGCGGCGAGCTGGAGCGTCAGCGACCGGAAGTGCGCGTGGTAGAAGCCATCGAAGTCGACCTCGACCGCCCGCTCCCGGCCCTCCGGTGCGCGCGGTCTCACGTCATGCGAAGGCGCCTCAAGCCTGGGTTCCATCGTCACCGTCACCTGTTCCTCCCCGTGCCTTGCCGCGTGGGCGCACATCTGCCACACGTGCCGACGCGGGCGACGGTTGCGCCGGTCGCCGCCTTCGACGCTGTGGTTGACTGTCCCATCGGGGACACACGAGGGAGGCTCGAGGTGCAGTTGCCGGCGGTGCTCGGCGAGCCGATCCGGTTCGTGCTGAACTGGGGCCGCCGCTACTCGCTCTGGGTGTTCAACTTCGGGCTGGCCTGCTGCGCCATCGAGTTCATCGCCACCAGCATGGGCCGGCACGACTTCATGCGGCTCGGAGTGATCCCGTTCGCCCACGGTCCCCGCCAGGCCGACCTGATGGTGGTCTCCGGCACGGTCACCGACAAGATGGCCCCGGCGATCAAGCGGCTCTACGACCAGATGCCCGAGCCGAAATACGTCATCTCCTTCGGCGCCTGCTCCAACTGCGGCGGCCCGTACTGGGACTCGTACTCGGTGACCAAGGGGGTCGACCAGCTCATCCCGGTCGACGTCTACGTGCCCGGCTGCCCGCCACGTCCGGAGGCCCTGCTGCACGGCATCCTGCGTCTGCAGGAGAAGATCGCCGCCGAGGAGTCCGGTGTCGGCGGCGTGCCGCGTCCCGATCGGCTCGCCCCACCGGCCGACCCGCGGCCCGCGGAGAGCACGCCGCGCCCGGTGGAGTCACTCACCGCGCCGCCGGTCCGCCCGCCCGCCGGCTGAGCTCGCCCTCACCGCTCGAAGTCCAGCACCACCTTGATGTCCCCGCCGGACGAGGTGTACGCCTCGGCGTACGACGAGACCGGCACCCGGCGGGTGATCAGCGAGCTCAACCAGGACTGGTCGGCCCGGGCGAGCGCCTCGGCGGCCAGCTCCCAGTGCCGCCGGTTGGCGTTCACCGAGCCGAAGACCACGTTGTTCTCCAGCACCAGCTCCCGGTTGAGGGCACCCGCGTCGAAGTCGATGGTCCGGCCGCCGCTGGACACCCCGGTCAGGCAGATGATGCCGGTCGGCCCGGCCTTGCACATGGTGTCCACCACCACCGAGGGCGCGCCGGTGCACTCCACCACCACGTCCGGCGCGAAGTCCAGCTCGCTCACCGGCGAGGTGTGGTACGTCGCGCCGAGCGCCCGGACCAGCTCCGGTTTCGGCCCGGTTTCGGCCCGGTCCAGCACGTGCACGGACAGTTGGCGCTGGGTGGCCAGCAACGCGGCCAGCAGCCCGATCGGGCCGGCCCCGGTGACCAGCACGCTCTGCGGCTTCCACTCGGCCCGGTGGCCGATCCGCTCGATGTGGTCCCACGCCTTCGCCACCACGCTGGTCGGCTCCAGCAGCATCCCGACCGGGGCGAGCACCGGGTCGAGGCCGACGGCGAACTTCGGCTGCACCCGCCAGCGGTCCCGGGCGAAGCCGGGCAACGCCTTGATGCCGTGCTCGGTGTACAGGCCGTTGCGGCACATGTCCCACTCGTCGACCGCGCAGTTCGGGCAGGGGACCGGGTCCGGGTGCCGGACGATACCGGCCACCAGGTCGCCGGGCTGCAGGGTGCCGGTCGGGTCCTCCAGCACCCGACCGAGCGACTCGTGCCCGAGCACCAGCCGTTCCTGGCCGGGCGGCGCCTCGCCGTACGCGCCCGAGATGATCTCGTGGTCGGTCCCGCAGATCCCCACCGCGAGCGCCTCCACCAGGACGGCGCCCTCCTCCGCGGCCGGCTCAGGCCACTCCTCGGCCAGCCGCAGCGAGTCGGAAACCCCGGGAGTCACAGTCACAGCGCGCACGCTGCTCATCTTTCCCCGCCGGGCGGTCGCCCGCCGGCAAAGCGGCGGATCCCGGCACGGCGGCGCGCGGGCGGCCCGAGGCGGGTGGCGGCCGGCCGCCATAGGATCAGCGGCATGACTCCGGAAGAGATCGGCCAGCGGTTGGTCGCGCTGCTCGCGCCCGTCGAGGCCACCGCGTCGGTCTCCGGCGGTCAGCGGTACGCCCGCGCCACGGTCGACGTACCCGTGGCGAGCTGGCGGGACGCGGTGCGCGCGGCCCGTGACGACGCCGAGCTGCACGGCGACTACTTCGACTGGCTCTCGGCGGTCGACGAGCTCGCCGAGGGCTTCGACGTGGTGGTCCACCTCTGGTCGACGCGGCACCGGCACGGGCTGCTGCTGCGGACCCGGGTGCCCCGCGAGACGCCGGTCGTGGCGTCCATCGTCGACCTCTTCCCCGGTGCCGCCTGGCACGAGCGCGAGACGTATGAGATGTTCGGCGTCTCGTTCGACGGGCACGGGGAGCTGCGCCCGCTACTGCTGCCCCCGGAGTTCGAGGGGCATCCGCTGCGCAAGGAGTTCGTGCTCGCCTCCCGGGTGGCCAAGCCGTGGCCGGGCGCGAAGGAGCCGGGGGAGTCGGAGGCCGGCGGCGGTCGCCGGCCGATGCGGCCGCCGGGCGTGCCGGCGCCGGGGGAGTGGGGGAACGCCTGATGCCCGCCTGGTTGGAGCTGGTTCTGCGGGTGGCGGGGGTGCTGGTCGCGTTCCTCGTCCTGCCGCTGGTCGTCGGGCAGACCGAGCACAAGGTCATGGCGCACATGCAGGGCCGGCTCGGCCCGATGTACGCGGGCGGCTTCCACGGCTGGGCGCAGCTGGTCGCCGACGGCGTCAAGTTCGTGCAGAAGGAGGACGTCACCCCGCGGGACGCGGACCGGCCGGTGTTCCGGCTGGCGCCCGCGGTGGCCCTGGTGCCGTACCTGCTCGCCCTGCTGGTGATCCCGCTCGGCCCGGGCGACCTGGTCGGGCAGCCGTTGGACATCGGCCTGTTCTTCGTGCTGGCCGTGGTCGGCATCGGGGTGCTGGCGGTGCTGATGTCGGCTTGGGCCTCGGCCAACAAGTACAGCCTCCTCGGTGGGCTGCGCGGCGCCGCCCAGCTGCTCGGCTACGAGCTGCCGCTGGTGCTGGCCGCCGCCTCGGTGGCGATGGCGGCGGGGACGCTCAGCCTGCCCGGGATCGTCGAGGCGTGGCGGCCCTGGTGGCTGCTCTGGCAGGCGCCGGCGATGGCGATCTTCTTCGTTGCCGGGCTGGCCGAGATCCGGCGACCCCCGTTCGACATGCCGGTGGCCGACTCGGAGCTGGTCTTCGGCTACATGACCGAGTACACCGGCCTGCGCTTCGCGTTCTTTCTGCTCGCCGAGTACGTCGGCATCGTGGTGATCGCCGCGCTGACCACCGTGTTGTTCCTGGGCGGCTGGCACGGTCCGTTCGCCGACGCCCAGCTCGGCTGGCTGTGGACGCTGCTGAAGGTCTTCGCCGTCGCGTTCGTGATCATCTGGCTCCGGGTGACCTACCCGCGCCTGCGCGAGGACCAGCTCCAGCGCCTCTGCTGGCTGGTGCTGGTCCCGCTGGCCCTGGCCCAGCTCGTCCTCACCGCCGCCGTCCGCCTGGCGTTGTAAGGAAGGGCCCCTTCTCGACGCCTCCGGCAGAGAAGGGAACCCTTCTTCACGCTCAGGCGATGCGCAAGGGGGTGTGGGTCGGGTCGACGCGCTCGGCGGGTGGCGGGGGTGGCGGCGGGGCGCCGTCGCCGAACGGGCGGCCGCCGAGCGCCTCCCGGCCGTGCGGGGCGAACCAGTTCGACAGGTCCGGACCGAGCGGCACCACACCCGTCGGGTTGATGTCCCGGTGCACCTCGTAGTAATGCCGCTTGACGTGGTCGAAGTCGACCGTGTCGCCGAAGCCGGGGGTCTGGAACAGGTCCCGGGCGTACGCCCAGAGCACCGGCAGCTCGGTGAGCTTCTGGCGGTTGCACTTGAAGTGGCCGTGGTAGACCGGGTCGAAGCGGACCAACGTGGTGAAGAGCCGCACGTCCGCCTCGGTGATCGAGTCGCCGACCAGGTAGCGCTGCCCGGCCAGCCGTTCGCTCAGCCAGTCCAGCCGGTCGAAGAGCCGGTGGTACGCCTTCTCGTACGCCTGCTGGCCGCCGGCGAAGCCGCACCGGTAGACGCCGTTGTTCACGTCCGCGAAGACCACGGCGTTGACCTCGTCGATCTCGGCGCGCAGCCGCTCCGGGTAGAGGTCGGGCGCGCCCTCGCGGTGGTACGCCGTCCACTCGGTGGACAGGTCCAGGCTCATCTGCGCGTAGTCGTTGGTTACCACCTGGCCGGTCGGCACGTCCACGATCGCCGGCACGGTGATGCCCCGGTCGTACCCGGGGAAGCGCTTGAAGTACGCCTCGGCCAGCCGCTCGACGCCGAGCACCGGGTCCCGCCCGTCCGGGTCGAGGTCGAAGGTCCAGCTCCGCTTGTCGTGGGTCGGGCCGGCCACCGCCATCGAGACGGCGTCCTCCAGGCCCAGCAGCCGGCGGACGATGATCAACCGGTTGGCCCACGGACAGGCCCGGCTCACCGCGAGCCGGTATCGCCCGGGCTCCACCGGCCAGCCGGTCCGCCCGTCGGCGGTGATCCGGGTGGCGATGTAGCGCTGGTCCCGGGTGAACTCGCCGCCTGGCTCGACGTACTTGCCGCCGGTACGGTCCAGGATCTCGTCGCCGCTCTCGGTCACTTCGCCACCTCGCTTCGCTGTCGTCCCGTCCCATCATCGTCGCTGCAGGCGGCTCCGGCAGGCCCGGGCGCTGAGATCGGCGCTACGCTGCCGCGGTGACCGATGTGGAGGCCGCGGCCCGACGCTTCATCGCCGACGTGTGGAACGCGACCCGTGAGGAGACCGCGTACGAGCTGGTCGCCGAGGACTGCCCCGGGTTGGGCGGGAGCGGGCCGTCGGCCACACTGGCCTGGCACCGGGAACGGCGGGCGGCCTTCCCCGACCTGCGTTACAAGATCGTGGACGTGGTGGCCTCCGGTGACCGGGTGGCCCTGCACTGGCGTGCCGCCGGCACCCAGGCCGGGCAGTTCGGCCCGGTGCCACCGACCGGCCAGGTGGTCAGCTACTCGGGGGCGACCTTCCTGCGCTTCGACGACAAGGGCCGGATCGTGGACGTGTGGAGCGTCAACGAGCTGTTCCAGGTTCTCCAACAGCTCGGCGTCGAGATGATCCCGCCTCCGCCGGGGTTCACCGCGACCGGCGAGTGATCCGGCGGGCCGTTGACGGGCCCGCTGACGCGCCCGCCCCGGCGCCCCCGGAAGCGCTGCACGCCGGGTGGTGGTCGCGCCCGCCGAGGGCACAGGGCAGGATGGGCGACATGAGCGAGCGGTGCGAGCGAATCAGCCAGCTCAGCGCGGGGAATGCCGCACGGCGTCGGCGAGCGGAGCGAGGCGACGGCGGGCGCGAGCGGTGCGAGCGAATCAGCCAGCTCAGTGCGGAGGTGCCGCACGGCGTCGGTGAGCGAAGCGAGGCGACGGCGTGAGCGAGCGGAGCGGCGTGCCGGGCCAGGGGCTGGTGAAGGGGCTGGCGGTCACGCTGAAGACGATGACCCGCCGTTCGACCACCCAGCAGTACCCGGACGTGGCCCCCGAGCTGCCACCCCGTACCCGCGGGGTGATCGCGCTGCTGGCCGAGAACTGCACGGTCTGCATGCTCTGTGCCCGGGAGTGCCCGGACTGGTGCATCTACATCGACTCGCACAAGGAGGAAGTGGTGGTGCCCGGCGCCGCCCGCCCCCGCCAGCGGAACGTGCTCGACCGGTTCGACATCGACTTCTCGCTCTGCATGTACTGCGGCATCTGCGTCGAGGTCTGTCCGTTCGACGCGCTCTACTGGTCGCCGGAGTTCGAGTACGCCGAGTACGACATCAAGGACCTGCTGCACGACAAGGACCACCTGGGCGAGTGGATGGTCACCGTACCGCCGCCGCCGGCCCACGACCCGCACGGTGACCCGTCCAAGGAGGAGACCACCGCCGCCCGCAAGGCCGCGGCCCCCGCGGCACGTCCGGCTCCTTCCCGCGTACGCCCCGAGCCCGGCGCGGAGCAGGGCGGAGGCACGGCCTCATGACCGGTGCGGACGTGCTGCTGCTCGCCCTGGGCGCGGTGGCGGTGGGCGCCGGCGCGCTGGTGGTGGGCACCCGGCACCTGGTCCGGGCGGGCCTCTGGCTGGTGGTCTGCCTGGGCGCGCTGGCCGGCGACTATCTGGTGCTGACCGCCGAGCTGGTGGCCTGGGTGCAGGTGCTGATCTACGTCGGCGCGGTGGTGGTGCTGTTGCTGTTCGCGGTGATGCTGACCCGGGCCCCGATCGGTGCCTCGGACGACCTGGACCGGCCCGGCTGGCCGGCCGCGCTGATCGGTGGCGGCAGCGGGCTGGGCCTGGCCGTGCTGCTGGTCGACGCGTTCCGCTGGTCCCGGGTCGAGCTGCCCGCCGCCGGCACCGCCGAGCGCCTCGGAGAACAGGTGTTCCGCTCCTGGGTGTTGCCGTTCGAGCTGCTCTCGGTGCTGCTGCTCGCCGCGCTGGTCGGCGCGATCGTGCTCTCCCGTACCGACATCGGCCGGACCGCGCCGAGCCGGCCGGGCCCGTCCGGTGTGACGGTCCCGGCCGTCGACGAGGGCGGGCGCCCGTGAGGCCGGTCGTCCCGTACGTCACCGCCGCGCTGCTGTTCGGTCTCGGTGTCTACGGCGTGCTGCGGCGCCGCAACGCCGTCCTGGTGCTGATGGCCGTCGAGCTGATGCTGAACGCGGTCAACCTGATCCTGGTCACCGCGGACACCACGGTCCGAGCCCAGCTGCCGCACGCCGGCCAGGTGTTCGCGCTCTTCGTGATCGTGCTCGCCGCCGCCGAGATCGGCGTCGGGCTGGCCATCGTGCTCCAGCTCTACCGGCTGCGGGCCAGCGTCGTGGTGGACGACGTGCCGCTGACCGAGCCGTCGCCGCAGCCGGCCACGACGGAGACGGGTGACGAGGTGTCGCGGTGAGTGACGGGACGATGGTGACCGGCGCGACCACCTGGCTCGCGCCGCTGCTGCCGGCCGTGCCGCTGGCCGCCGGCCTGCTCGGTCTGCTGCTGCCGCCGTCCCCGCGCGACCACGCCCTCGGCGAGACCCGGGCCCGGCGGTCGGCGATCACCCTCGGTGTCACCGGTGCCGCCGCGACGCTGCTGATCGCGATCCTGCTGCTGGCCAGGACCGACCACCTGGTCGAGGCCGGGACGACCTGGGTCGACCTCGGCGGGCTCCGGGTCACCCTCGGCTACCGGCTGGACGGGGTGGCGGTGCTGGTCGCCACCGCGGTGGCCGTGGTGGCCCTGGCCGTGCAGGTCTACTCGATCGGCTACCTGAAGCGCGGCCCGCACGACGACGTCGACGTGGATCACCGCTACCCGCCGTACGCGGCGCAGATCAGCCTCTTCACCGCCGCGATGCTGACCGTGGTGGTCTCCGGCGACCTGATCCTGCTGCTGGTCGGCTGGGAGGTGATGGGCATCTGCTCGTATCTGCTCATCGCCCATGACCGGCGGCTGCCCGAGGCGCCGGGGGCCGCGGTGAAGGCGTTCCTGGTGACCCGGGTCGGTGACGTCGGCTTCCTGTTGGGCATCGCGCTGCTCGGCGCCGGCGCCGGCAGCTTCCGGATCGCGGACGTGCTGGCCCACGACTACTCGACCGGTACGCTCACCGCTGCCTGCCTGCTGCTGCTCGCCGGGGTGGCCGGCAAGAGCGCCCAGTTCCCGCTGCACACCTGGCTGCCGGACGCGATGGCCGGCCCCACGCCGATCTCCGCGCTGATCCACGCCGCCACCATGGTCGCCGCCGGGGTGTACGCGGTGGCCCGGCTCTACCCGCTCTTCGAGCGTGCCCCGGTCGCGCTGGCCGTGCTCGGGGTGATGGCCGCGATCACCCTGCTGCTCGGCGCGTTCGCGGCCACCGTGCAGGACGACATCAAGCGGGTGCTGGCCTGGTCGACGGTCTCCCAGATCGGCTACATGACCGGGGCGCTCGCCGTCGGCGCGCCCACGGCGGCGCTGTTCCACCTGCTCACCCACGCCGCGTTCAAGGCGCTGCTCTTCCTCGCGGCCGGTGCGGTGATCCACGCCGTCGGCACCACCCTGATGTCCCGGATGGGTGGCCTCCGGTCCGGCATGCCGGTCACCTTCTGGTGCATGGTCGTCGGCCTGGGCGCGCTTGCCGGGGTGCCGCCGTTGTCCGGTTTCTGGAGCAAGGACGGAGTGCTCGCCGCCGCCGAGGTCGCCGCGCTGGACGGCGCCGGCCCGGGCTATGCCTGGGTGGGTTGGCTGGTGTGGCTGGCCGGGCTGCTCGGCGTCGCGATCACCGCCTGGTACGCCACCCGACTGCTGCTGCGTACCTTCTTCGGCGCCGCGCGCAGCCCACTGGTCCGCCCGCACGATCCACCGGGGGTGATGCGCTGGCCGGTGCTGCTGCTGGCGGTGCCGGCCGCACTGCTCGGCCTGGCCGCCTTCTGGACGCCCTTCACCGATCGGATCTTCGCGCCGATCACCGAGGCGGAGCTGACCGACTTCGGCACCTCGCTGGTCCACGTCGGCACCGCGCTGGTGCTGGCGTTGGCGCTGCTGCTGGTCGGGATGGGCGTGGCGTGGTTCGGCTGGCGCCGTGACCCAGCCGCCGACCCGGCCCGCTTCCTGGGCCCGCTGCGGCCGGTCTTCGCCCGGGCGTTCCGGCTCGACGACGCCCAGCACACCCTCGTGGTACGCCCGACCACCGCGCTGGCCCGAGCCGTACGGGCGGGCGACGAGCGGGGGGTCGACGGCCTGGTGGAGGGGAGCGGTCACGCCGCCGTGGGGCTGGGCGGCGGGCTGGCCGCGCTGCACCGGGCGGCCCTGCCCCGCGCGGCGGCCGGCGTGCTGGCCGGCGCGCTGCTGATCGGCCTCGCCGTCGCCCTGATCGGAGTGGCCTCATGACGTTCGGGGAGTTCCTGCTGGTCGCGGTCCTGGCGGTGCCCGCCGTGGGCGCGGTCGCGGTGGCCGCCACCCCGGGCGACCGGGCCGGCCGCCTGGTCGGCACCGTCGCCGCGGCACTGACCCTGCTCGCCAGCCTGCCGCTGTTCGCCGGCGCCGACGGCTGGGTAGGCCACGGGCCGGCTCCCGCCGTGCGCCCCTGGTACGAGCTCGACCTGCCGTGGGTGCCCGGCCTGAACCTGCGTTTCCACCTCGGGGTGGACGGCATCTCCTGGCCGCTGGTGGTGCTCACCGCCCTGCTCACCCTGCTCTGCTGCGGGTACACGCTGTGGCGGGTGCCCGAAGGTGGCGGCAGCGGGCGGGCGCTGGTCGCGCTGCTGCTGGTGGTCGAGGTGGGCATCCTGGGCACCTTCCTCGCCCTCGACCTGGTGCTCTTCTTCCTGTTCTTCGAGGTCGTGCTGCTCCCGATGTACGCGGTGATTGCCGGTTGGGGTGGCGACGACCGGCGGCGGGCGGCCCGCAAGTTCGTTCTCTACACCCTGTTCGGCTCGGTGCTGCTGCTGGTCGGCGTCTATCTGGTGGTCGCCGCGGCGGGCACCGCCGATCTGGTCGCGTTGACCGGTGGGTCCGGGCTGTCCCGGGGCACCCAACTCGCCGCGTTCACCCTGCTGGCGCTCGCCTTCGCGGTGAAGAGCCCGCTCTGGCCGCTGCACTCCTGGCTGCCCGACGCGCACACCCAGGCGCCCACCGTGGGCAGTGTGATCCTCGCCGGGGTGCTGCTCAAGATGGGCACGTACGGCCTGATCCGGGTGGCGGTCGGGGTGGCTCCGGAGGGCGCCCGCTGGGCCGCCCCGGTGCTCGGGGTGCTGGCCGTCGCGGCGATCCTGGTCGGCGGCCTGGTCTGCCTCGCGCAGGACGAGCTGAAGCGGCTGATCGCATACTCCAGCGTCGGGCACATGGGCTTCGTGCTGCTGGGCATCGCCACGCTCACCACCACCGGGCTGCAGGCCGCGCTGATCGGCAACATCGCGCACGGTGTGATCACCGGCCTGCTCTTCTTCCTGGCCGGGGCGATCAAGGACCGGACCCGCACCGGAGCGCTCGCCGAACTGTCCGGGCTGCGGGAGAGCGCCCCCCGGCTGGCCGGGTTGCTCGGCTTCGCGGCAATCGCCTCGCTCGGGCTGCCCGGGCTGGCCGGCTTCTGGGGCGAGGCGTTCGCCGTGGTCGCCGCCGTACGGCGGGGCGGCCCGCTCTGGACCACGCTCGCGGTGCTGGCCGCGCTCGGCGGGGCGCTGGCCGCCGCGTACCTGCTGCGGCTGCTGCGCCAGGTGACTCACGGCCGGCCCAGCCCCGCGGTCGGGCGGGTCGCGCCGGGGTTGGCCGGGGCGGAGTTGACCGCCTGGGCGCCGCTGGTGCTGCTCGCCCTCGCTGTCGGTCTGGCCCCCGGGCTCGTCCTTTCGTACGCCTCCGGACCGGTCGCCGCCCTGGTGGGAGCCCTCAGATGAGCCCCGCGGTCGCGAACGAAGGTGAGCCCGGATGAGCCTGGTGCAGAGCGTGGACCATGTGGCGCTGCTGCCGGTGTACCTGGCCGCCGGCACCGCCGTACTCGTGCTCCTGGCCGACCTCCTGGTGGCCCGCGCCGCCGTCACCGTGGCGGTGGCCGCGACCGGCGCGGCGGCCACCGCGCTCGGCGCGGCCCTGGTCGGTACGGGCGGCGAGCGGCGCACCTTCTGCGTCGGCGCCGACTGCTCATACCTCTACGGCGGCCGGGCCGCCCTGGTCGGGGCGGTATTCGCCCTGCTCACCCTCGGTGTGCTGGCGCTCTCCGGCCCGCTGCTGCGGGCCGGTCGGGTCCCGGTGGGGGAATACTGCTTCCTGCTCGCCTGTGCGATGACCGGCGGCGTGGTGCTCGGCGCGGCCGGCGACCTGATCACCCTGGTCGTGGCACTGGAGACGCTCACCCTGCCGCTCTACGTGCTGGTCGGGCTGCGCCGGGGCAGCCTGGCCGGCGCCGAGGCGGCGGTCACCTTCTTCGTGGTCAGTGTGGTGGCCACCGCGCTGACCCTGCTCGGCGCGGCGCTGCTCTACGCGGTGACCGGCGCCCTGCACCTGGACCGGCTCGGCACCACCCTGGCCGCCGACGCGGGGCTGCGCGACCTGCCGCTCACCACGGTCGCCGTGGCGCTGGTGGTGGCCGGGCTGGCGTTCAAGGTCGCCGCCGTGCCGTTCCACGCCTGGGCCCCGGCGACGTACGACGGTGCGCCGCTGCCGGTGGCCGCGTACCTGTCGACGGCGTCGAAGCTGGGCGGGGTGGTGGCCCTGCTCGCGGTGGTGCAGCGGGCGCTGCCGGCCACCGTGACCGGGCCGGTGCTGGCCGGGCTGGCGGTGCTCACCATGACCGTCGGCAACCTGGTGGCGTTGCGCCAGCGCCGTACCGTCCGGCTGCTCGCCTGGTCCTCGGTGGCCCAGGCCGGCTACATTCTCGCCCCGCTGGGCGCGCTCGCGCTGGCCGCCGGCCGCACCGCCGACGCCCGTGCCGGGGCGTACGCGGCAGCCGTCGCGTACGCCGTCTTCTTCGTGCTGCTGGAGCTGGCCGCCTTCGCGGCGGTGGTGGCGCTGCGCCCGGCGGACGGCGACGGCGGCATTCTGGCCGACCTGCGCGGCGCGGCCCGGCGGCACCCATGGGTGGGTGGTGCGTTCGCGCTCGCGCTGGTCGGGCTGGCCGGCCTGCCGCCCGGCCTGGCCGGACTCTTCGCCAAGGTGACCGTGGTCCGCGCGCTGCTGGCCGGGCACGCGGGCTGGCTCGCCCTGGTGGTGGCGCTGAACGCGGTCATCGGCCTGGCCTACTACCTGCGCCTGGCCGCCACCCTGTACGAGGCGCCCGGCCCGGCCACGGCCCGCCCGGCGCGGATGGTGGTCGTGGCCCTCGGGGCCGCCACCGCCCTGGCCGTGGTGGTCGGTTTCGCCCCGCAACTCGTCCTGGACCTGGCCGCCCGCTGACCGCCGTTTTGTCCCTCTGCGCGCAGACGGCACAGCGGGCTCACAGAAATTCCCAGCCAACTTTCAGCCATGGGCAGGATGGTTGACGGGTACCGGTGTTGTTGAACCGGTCAGCGGCCCCCGCGGGTCCGCGCACCGAAGGAGCGATCGTGCATCACAACCGTCTGAAGACCGCAGCGCTGCTCGGCCTGTTGACCTCGCTGATCCTCGCGGTCGGCTACTGGTTCGGTGGGAGCGGCGGCCTCGTCATCGCCGTCGTCATCTCGTTGCTGATGAACGGCGTCACCTACTTCTACTCCGACAAGCTCGCGCTGCGCTCGATGGGGGCGCAACCGGTCAGCGAGGCAGAGTTCCCCGAGCTGTACCGGATGGTCCGTGAGCTGTCCACCCAGGCAGGCCAGCCGATGCCCCGCCTCTACGTCAGCCCCACGGCGCAGCCCAACGCGTTCGCCACCGGGCGTAACCCGCAGCACGCGGCGGTCTGCGTCACCCAGGGCATCGTGGAGATCCTCGACTACCGCGAGCTGCGCGGCGTGATCGGGCACGAGCTGTCCCACGTCTACAACCGGGACATCCTCATCTCCAGCGTGGCGGCCGGGCTGGCCGGCATCATCACCATGTTGGCGAACCTCGCCTGGTTCATCCCGCTGGGCTCCTCCGACGACGAGGACGGCCCGAACCCGGCGGTGCTGCTGCTCACCCTGATCCTCGGCCCGATCGCGGCCACCATGATCCAGCTGGCGATCAGCCGCAGCCGCGAGTACCAGGCCGACCAGTCCGGCGCCGAGCTGAGCCGGGACCCGCTGGCCCTGGCCAGTGCCCTGCGGAAGATCCACATGGGTACCCAGATGCGTCCGCTGCCCGCGCAGGGCCAGCTCACCAGCACCGCCCACCTGATGATCGACAACCCGTTCAAGCGGGGTGGTGGCATCGCGGCCATGTTCGCCACCCACCCGCCGATGGAGCAGCGGGTGGCCCGGCTGGAGCAGATGGCCCGCAACTCCGGCCCGGTGCAGTTCCAGCGCTGACCGACCCCATCTCCGCCCGCGTCCGACAGCACGGACGCGGGCGGAGCCGTCTTCGGCCCGCTGCCGCCCGGTGACCGGGTCAGTCCGCTGCCTCGGGCAACCGGTCGGGGCGGGCGAGCAGAACCACGCCGAGCAGCACCACCCCCGCCGCCAGGTACGCGGCCGCCGGGCCCAGCAGCGTGGCGGTGCCGCCGAGCAGGAAGATGCCGCAGCCGGAGACGGCGATGTTCGCGGCCACGATGGTCACCTCCACCTGCCCCATCCGCTCCTTCGGCGCCAGCCGGGCGAAGGTGGCCTGGGCCCCGATCAGCCAACCGCCTCCCGCGCCGATCAGCGCGTTCGCGCCCGCCAGCGCCCAGGCCGGTGCGTCGACGGCGACCAGCACCCCGGCCAGCAGCAGCGCTCCGGCGAGCGCCGCGGAGACCGCCACCTGCCCGGCCACCCGGGCCAGCCAGGCCCGCCGTCCGGCCAGCAGCACGAATACGGCGCCGCCGAGCGCCGACGCGGCCAGCACCACCGGACGCCACGCGCCCCGGGCCAGGTCCGGGGCGAGGGCCTCCGGCAGCGCGCCGGAGAGCACCGTGCCGAGGGTGAGCACGGCGACGCCGCGCAGCACCGGGTGCCCGGCGATGGTGCGTACGCCGGCGGTGGCCGGCGGCCGTGGCCCCCGACGTTCCTGCCGGTTGACCGGCAGGCCGGCCAGCACGACCGCGGCGAGCAGGAACGAAACGAGGTCGATCACGAGCGCCGTCCGGGGCCCGAGCGCCACGGTCACGCTGGCCCCGGCGAGCAGGCCGGTCACCTGGCCCGCCTGGTTGGCGAAGGCGGAGAGCCCGAACAGTGGCAGCCGCAGCGGGATGTCCACCGCCTCCGCGACGATCGCCACGTTGACGCTGGAGTATGCGGCCCGGACCCCGCCGAGCAGGCCGGCCGCGACGATCGCCGGCACCGGCTGGGGGACCGCGGCCGGTACGGCGATCAGCACCGCGCCGGCCACCGAGAGCCAGATCAGCATGGTGCGCCGGGCCGGCACGTCCAGCCAGCCGCTGAACACGGTCGCGACCAGCAGGGCGGGCAACATGCGAGCGGCGTACACGGCGGCTGGACCGAGCACCGAGCGCGTCTGGTCGTACGCCAGCAGCAGCAGGGCGGCCAGCCCGACGAAGTCGCCCAGTTCGGAGATGGCCCGCGCGGTGACCAGCCGTGAGGCGACCGGGTGGCGGAACAGGGCCCGGTAGCCGGGCGGCGGCGGTGCGAGACGTTCCTGCGCGTCCGTCATCAGCTCGGCTGGTCCGCTTCCTCAACCCCGACGGGCTGATGGTTGGCAGGATCGCGCAGCCGGCGGACCTGCTCCTGCCGGAGCCGTGGTTCGATGGCGGTGCCGGTCACCGGACCTCCGTGCGTCGTCGGGGCGGAGTCTGTGCGACAAATGGACATAGGTTGATCAGAAACTACCCGTTCGGTCCGCTGACGGCAGCCCCGCATCGGGCGCGAGGTGTGAGCGAGCCGACCATCCCCGCGACGAGCTGCGGCGTTAGGGTCAGAAGGGATTCCACTCGTTACCTGTCTCCTCGGAGGTGCACCCGTGGGCGCTCTGCGCCAGTATCTGGGCGTCTGGCGGATCCCCGGCGCGCCGATGCTGCTGATCCTCGGCATCATCGGCCGGCTCGGGATCGGCATGACCCCGCTGGCGCTGCTGCTCGTGGTGCAGTCGGTGACCAACCGGTACTCCCTCGCCGCGGTCGCCGGCGGCATCTACGCGCTCTCCGGCGCCGCGCTCAGCCCGATCGCCGGGCGGATCGCCGACCGGGTCGGCCCCACCCCGGTGCTGCTGGTCACCGCCGCCGCCCACCCGCTCGCCCTCTTCGGGCTGCTCTGGGCCAGCCAGTCCGGGGCCGGCAACCTCGCCCTGATCTACCTGGCCGCCGGGGTCGCCGGGGCCACCTACCCGCCGCTGACCGCCGCCATCCGGGGTGCCTGGAACGACCTGACCACCGCCGCCGCCGGCCGGGCCCACCTGCGCAACACCGCGCTCGCCGCGGAAACCTCGCTCTTCGAAGTCGTCTTCGTGCTCGGCCCGCTGCTGGTGGCCGGGTTCGTCCTGTTCGCCGACGCCGCCGCCGCGCTGGTCGGGTCGGCGGTGGTCACCCTGGTCGGGACCACCGCTGTCGCGCTCGGCCAGGTGATGCGGAGCTGGCGCCCGCACCCGCACGAGCACCACGCCAAGGGGCTCGGCCCGCTGCGGGTCGGCGGCTTCCCGGCCCTGCTGCTCTGCGTGGCCAGCCTCGGCATCGCGTTCGGGGCTGCCGGGGTGACCGTCCCGGCCTTCGCCGGGAAAGCCGCCGCCGACGACCCGGAGAGCCTCGCCGGCGTGCTGCTCGCCGTCTGGGGCATCGGCAGCGCCGTCGGCGGCTTCTGGTTCGGCGTACGCCGCCCGGCCGCCAACATGACCCGCCAGTTCGCCTGGCTGCTCGGCGCCGTCGCGGCCAGCTTCGCCGTGTACGCGGTGATGCCGACCCCGTCGGCGCTCGGCGTGGCGCTGATCCTCGGCGGGGCCACCATCGCCCCCGCGCTGACCCTGGAGAACACCCTGGTCGGCCGGATCGCCCCGGCCGGCATGCTGAACGAGGCGTACACCTGGGTGGTCACCATGTCGGTGGCGGCGAGCGCCGCCGGCGGCGCGGTGGCCGGGCTGATCGTCGACAACGCCGGCGGCGTGCCCTGGGCCTTCCTCTTCGCCGGGTCGGCCGTCGCCGTCGGTGCCGTGGTCGCCGCGCTGCCCGCCGGCCCCATCGCCCGCGCCGAGGCCACGGCGGTACTTGTCGAACAGCCGGTCACCGCCTGACCGCTGCGCCGCCCAGCGTCCGGGCATCCCGAGGATCAAAGGCGGTCGGGACGGGTACGCCGCCCGACATGTTCCTCTTCTTCTCGAACCGGATCGGCTGCGTCGGGTCTATCCTGGCCAGCGCCATCCTGACGGTGATCCTGCTGCTGATCTTCGCGCGCTGACTCGGGCCGCCGGAGGCTCCCTCTCCGGGCCTCCGCGCCTCGGCCGCACCTTGATCGACTCCATCTGCGGGATGTGGTGGTCTCGGCAAGTGCCGGTTACCGCCGTTTGCGCGGCACGGAGTGGATCAACCGAGTTACGTGATCAACCTCGCGCAGCTCACCCTTGCCGCGGGCCGTCGCATGGCCGTCGATCGTCAGACGGTGGTGACGAACGACGGCCATCAGCGACGATGCCCGCCCAGGCCGCAGGCGGATGACGATCTGCTGACCGGCGAGGCTTACCGGTAGTTGGTGAACTGAAGGGCGACGCCGAAGTCCTCGGCCTTCAGCAGCGCGATGACGGCCTGGAGATCGTCTTTCTTCTTGCCGGTGACCCGCAGCTGGTCGCCCTGGATCTGGGCCTGGACGCCCTTCGGGCCCTCCTCACGAATCTTCTTGCTGATCGCCTTGGCCTTGTCCGAGTCGATCCCCTGGACCACCTTGGCGTCGATCTTGAAGATCTTGCCCGAGGGGCGCGGCTCGCCGGCGTCCAGCGACTTGAGCGAGATGTTCCGCTTGATCAGCTTCTCCTTGAAGACCTCCAGAGCGGCGCGGACCCGCTCCTCGGTCTCGGCCTGGAGGCTGATCGCCTCCTCGCCCGACCAGGAGATCTCCGCGCCGGTTCCGCGGAAGTCGAACCGCGTCGCGAGCTCCTTCTCCGCCTGGCGGAGGGCGTTGTCGACCTCCTGCCGGTCGACCTTGCTCACGATGTCGAACGACGGGTTCGCTGCCATGCTCATGCTCCTGCTGTCCGGCGGTCTGTCCTGTTCCGTCCCCCACTGACCAGCGGTGGGACCCCCTGACGGTACCCGCTTGCGAAAGTCCCGGGGGCAACCGCTATCCTTGCTTCCGCTGCCGCGTTCCGCGCGGTGGCACGCCCTGGCGGGTTGCCCGAGCGGCCAATGGGAGCGGACTGTAAATCCGTCGCGAAAGCTACAGAGGTTCGAATCCTCTACCCGCCACCAGGCGAGAGAACGGCCCCTGACCAGCAGAGATGCTGATCGGGGGCCGTAGTCGTTGGTCTCGCTCAGAGCCCACCAAAAATCGCTTCGTCTCGCTGGCTGTGTCGCATACGTGTCGCCGATCCGATGGCCGCTCGGGTCGCCGCCGAACGCGTGTGAGCCGCGGCACGGCGACCTTGGGCCGCCGGGGGAGGCTGGCAGCCCCTGCGGTGCCCGGGCGAGGGAAATTCGCGGCCGACCTCTGAGAAGGGGCGGGGTTCGGGCGGAGCCGAGGTCCTCGGCGTCCTGGTCGCCTTCAGCGCGGCCGGCCGACCGACCCGCTTGCGAGCCCCCTTGATCCCGGAGGGCAATACGGCAACACAGAGCGTCCGGAGCCTGGGTTAAGGAGAGCACGGAGATGAAACGAGGCTTCGCGCGTTCGATGGCAGCTGGTCTCACCGGCGTGGCACTGTCGGCGTGCGGGCTCATCGGCGGAGCCGCAGCCGACTACCCCCACCTCTACGCTGGCGACGACGCCCGAGCCGGGGTGATCTATGACGATGTCGCCCCGAACCAGTCGACCACGGTGAGTGATCTTGTGGTATGCGTCGACCGGCCCGGGAAGGTGGAAGTAACTCGCGTCGAGTCGCGCGAGGCGTTCGGCGGCCTCGAGCTGGAGCAGTTCGCGGCCATGCCGACGCACGAGGCTCGCGCGTCCGGGTTTGGGGAGGGCCACAAGGCCATCACCGAATACGGCGCCCAAATCACCAAACCATTGGTTCTGAACGGGCGGTGCCCCGACCCGGACAAGCCCGACGATTCTCCGATCACGCGTTACTACTCACTCCTCCTGCAGTACGCCAGGCCCGGCACCCAGACGGCGGGCAACCACGGCATCGTGATCTGGTACACCTCGGCCGGCCGTGAACACTCACTCTTCGTGGAGTGGGAGGTCCTCCTGTGCGACAAGTCCGACACGACGACCGAGGATTGCCCGGCGTCCGGCGCGGCCGTCGCTGGCTAGCCCTGGTCGGTGGCGTAGGGCCGGACCGTAGCGAGCCACGGAGAGGCCAAGATCGAGGGCGCCCTGGTGCGATGGAGAAAGGGCGGCCGATCCGCTGATGTCTCTGTAACAGGCCGCCTTTTACCCGAAGGACACGATGCGGTGACGTATGCCAATGCCGTGACGCCGCGATTGCCGGGAACGGGCTACAACTGATCCGGATGTGCGCCTGCGTCGATCTCTGCGGGCCGACTCGATCGGGGGAGGTGGCGGTGGGGCGACAAGTCGAGCGGGTGTCTGTTTGGCCGGCGGTGTTGGTGGTGGTGCTGCTGGTCTGTGGTGCCGGTGCGCTCGCCGGGTGGCAGATGATGTGGTGGCAGTTCCGGAAGAACACTGAGGCTCGCGCGCTGGCGGAGGCGGCGGAGTTGGATCGACGGCTCCGGCTCTATGCCGACGCGGTGATCGCCGACGGGGAGATCGTGCCGAGCGACGAGCACCTCGTCGCCCTCGGGCAGTCAATGGGCGTGGCAGTGCGGGAGATCCACCGGGTTCCGTCGCTTACCGTGGTCGTCTACAGGGTTTGGTACGGCTCGTCCGCCAACCGGTGTGACCAGATCACCTTCCTGGATCTGGGGCGGCCGAGCGCCGCCGCGCGGATCGAGACGCTGCCGGCCTGCCCGGCCGCCACCGGGCTGCCGAACCCCGCGAGTACGGCTCCGGCCCGGCCGACGGTCCCGGCCATTCGAAATCTGGTTCGGCTGCCCTTGGGTGGCGGGTGGTCGAGGAAGGGTCTTCCCCGTAGCGGCGGTCTGCCTGATTGAGATGGAGCGCAGAGCGGGACAAGGTGGACGGATGTTGGACAACCCAGAGCCTGACTGCTGGCTGCACCCAGATGTTGAGGTGCGTCCCTCTTCGATCGCGGGCGAAGGGCTGTTCGCCCGAGCCCCGATCGCGGCGGGCATGGTGGTATCACGCCTCGGTGGCCACCTGGTCACCTGGCCGGTCTTGAAGGACCTGCTCGACAGCGCCGCGCGGCAGCCTGACCGTCCGTACATCGACACCATCGCGGTGACCGAGACGCTGCACCTTGTGCTGCCGCCTGGCCGCCCGAACGGCAAAGGCAACCACAGTTGCGAGCCGAATCTCTGGTGGGTCGACGCTTACATCCTGGCCGCGCGCCGTGACATCAAGCGGGGTGAAGAGCTGACGAACGACTACGGTACGAGTACCGCCGGCAGCGACTTCAGGATGCCTTGTCGATGTCGCTCAGCTTTGTGTCGTGGCGTGGTGACCGGCGGGGACTGGCAATTGGCCGAACTCCGCCGCCGCTACGGCATGCACTGGGTGCCCGCCCTCCTCGAACTGATCAGCAGGCACGAACCACCGTGCCAGACCGATCACCATCGGTGAGGCGTGGTCCACCTGCGCCGGGCCGACGTGGTGCGCACGCGACGGCACCCAGGTTCTCCGTACGCCGTTGCGGGCTTCGGAGATTCGGCATCTTGTCGATCAAAACTAGACTCACCGCATGAAGCGTCCACGCCTCCG
Source organism: Micromonospora sp. NPDC093277 (assembly GCF_044765245.1). Classification (NCBI taxonomy): domain Bacteria; kingdom Bacillati; phylum Actinomycetota; class Actinomycetes; order Micromonosporales; family Micromonosporaceae; genus Micromonospora; species Micromonospora sp. NPDC093277. The sequence continues at coordinate 210,626 of NZ_JBIWJO010000007.1, read as the reverse complement.
GACGACGCAGCTCGTGGGGTTCCTGTTCGCGCTCGCGTCGGGCGTTGGGTTGTGGTTGGACTGATCCGACAAGGTCACATCGCGACTCCTCGCAGCCGGACTGTTCCTGTTTCATGGGCAAGGACCCCCGGAGGGCCTGATGATCGGTTTGCGGGTTAGGTCGGAATCCGCAGTGGACGAAGATCCTCGTCGGGCCATCACTGTCCTGATCTGGCCGGGCGGGCCGAGAATCGTGGGCCAAACGGCGGAACCTGCCCACCTTCCCGTCGTCGGCGCTGACTTGACGCCGGAGCAGGCAACTGCACGGCTTGACCAGCTGCATCGGACTCTTGAGCGCTACGTGAGCTGGGCGAACCCCGATACGAATGGGTTCAACCCCCACGCCGCAGGACCTGGTTCAATGCGGGGTGACGGATCGAAAGTGGCGCTTGGACGCCGTGGCGAGCCTTGACGCCGCGCTTGATATCCCGATAACCCCGGCCGGGAACTGGGGCCCGTCTGGACTGCTGTGCTCTCAGAGTGATGCCTCGCTGCGATCCACCGGGCGCGCGCTGACTCGTCAGAACGCTCCAGCCAGGCTGGCTCGCGCCGGACCTCACTGTCGGTGACGGCCATCGTCGGGATCTGGCGCGGCGCGGCTCAAGGGGGCATGCTGGTGTCGATGAAATCCTCGCATCCGTCTGGTGGAGCGGCATTCGCGCCTGGGTCGCCGCGAGGTTTCCGCACCGGGCGCCTCCGCATGTGTTCCGCGAGCCGCGCCAGCGCGCTCCGGTTGACCGGTCCGCGTGCAACGTCCCGTGTGGTGCGCCCTTTGGCAATGATCCCGCCTCGGGGCTAAGGTTGGAAATGCGGGTAAAGGCCGAACCCGCGGGATATGAACGTCGGGCGTGCCCCCTGCCGCCGCCGGCTGCTGAATTGCCGCAGCCGACCGCTCGGCCTGTGGGGCCGAGGCCCGATCAGCCGTCCGTCCGCTTTGCGGGTCCCCACTGTTGTGGCACGATCGTGGAACCTCCACCATCCTTGTGGCACTTCCCCGACAGGAGCAAACATGTCTGGTCGAAGGCTGGGCCGGCTGCTTGGCTCATTCCTGGCGCTCGCGGCCGCGCTGAGCGGCGTCGTTCTCGGCGGCAGCGCAGAGCTGGGTAGAACACATACCTCGGACATCATCTGGAACATGCCCGCCCCTCGCTGACGGATCACCGTTCGCTCTGAGGCAGTCGAGGGGTCGACGAAGGGGAACGGCCATGGCGGGACCGGGCACCAAGCGTTCCCGCTCGGACGACCATGCCTGGCTGATCACCGGCCCGCTGTTCCTGTTCGCTGTCGTCTGCTCCACGATCACGAGCCTGGTTGCTCGCCCCCCGTTCGGCGACTGGCTGCTGGGTGGGTTGTTACTGGTCGCGATGGTGGCCGCAGGGCTGCCGGTACTCAACTTCACCGTCCGGCGCCAGTCGGTCGGGGTGACTCTCACCGAGATTCCGCTCGTCCTCGCCTTCTACCTCATCCGACCGCTCACCGTCGTCGTCATCTACACGCTGGCCGCAGTCGTCACCCATCTCTGGCATCGGATGGACACCACCAAGCTGTGGTTCAACGTTGCCCGCGCGGCTGCAGGGTCGTCGCTCGCCGTCTTGATTCTGCAGGCGTTTCCCCCGATGGAGGGGATCGGGCCGCGAATCTGGCTCACGCTCCTCGTGGCCGCCATCGTGGTGAACGTGGTCAGTATCAGCTCGGTGGCGGCCGTGTACACGCTTCTGCAGGGCTGGCAGACAGGCCGGGATGCCTTCCGGAAGTCGCCGTCGTTGTTTCTCGCCCCCGGAATCAACGTCGTCGCTGGTCTGATCATCCTGATCCTGATCACCGCAACCTGGTGGTCGTTGCTCCTGCTGGCGGCGCTGACCACCGCGCTGACCCTCGTCTACCGTGCCTACGCGCAGTTCTTCCGGCAGCATCGCACCCTTTCCGACATGTACGAGTTGAGCCGGGCGATCAGCGCTAGTGGGCAGGACGGAACCCTCGCCGACGCCCTGCTCGTTCGGGTCCGGGCCCTGATGCAGGCGGAGTACGCCACCCTCTGGCTGCCCGCCCAGGGCCGGCACCCGGAGGTCCTGCTGACCTCCCGGATCGCGGACTCCGGGCTGCTCGACGTGGCGCCGACCTCGCCGGCGCTACGCGAACGGGCCCGGCGGGAGGGCCGTGCGGTCATCCTGACGCGTGGCTCGGTGCCCGACCCCATGCTGCGGGACGATCTGTCCGATCTGCGGGTCAAGGACGTGATCGCCGTTCCGCTGCGCTCGGGTCAGGCGGTGGTCGGCACGCTGGAGGTGGCCAACCGCCTCGGTGCCAGCAACTCGTTCGTCCGCACGGACGTGCCGCTGCTGGAGACGGTCGCCGCGCACGTTGCGGTTGCTCTGGAAAACTCCCGCCTGGTCGACCGGCTACGGCACGACGCGACCCACGACGCGCTGACCAAGCTGCCCAACCGGCGGCGGGTCACCGCTTCGGTGGCCGAGGCGGTGAAGATCGCCGCGCCGGGCGAGGTGGTGGCGCTGCTGCTGTTCGACGTCGACCGGCTGCGCCAGGTGAACGAGACGCTCGGCCACGCCGCCGGTGACAAGGTTCTCGTCGAGGTCGCCGAACGGCTGCGCGTCTGCGCACCCTCCTCGGCGCTGGTCGGCCGGGCCGGCGGCGACGAGTTCCTGGTGACGCTGCGGCTGGAGAGCGCCGAGGCGGCGCTGGAGTTGGCCGGGCGGCTCCGTGAGCAGATCCGCGACGTGATGGTCTTCGACGCGCTCACCCTGGACGTGGACACCGCCGTCGGGGTGGCCGTGCACCCGGAACACGGCAGCGATGCGGTGGCCCTCCTCCAGCGGGTGGACCTGGCCGCGACGGCCGCCAAATCGGTCCCGGGCAGCGTCCAGCTCTACAGCCCGGCGCTGGAGTCCCGCTCGCTGCGCCGGCTGGGCCTGGCCGGCGATCTTCGCCGCGCGCTCGACGACGGCGAGCTGGAGGTGTACTTCCAGCCCAAGGTGACGCTGCGCGACCGTTGTCTGGTCGGAGTGGAGTGCCTGGCTCGCTGGGAGCACCCGGCGCACGGCGCGGTTGCCCCGGACGACTTCGTCGCGGTGGCCGAGCACACCGGCCAGCTGGGGCGGCTCACCGAGTTCGTGCTTCGGGAGAGCCTGCGCCGCAGCCGGGACTGGAGCCATGGCGAGCAACCGCTGGCCGTGTCGGTCAACCTCGCCGCTCGTACCCTCACCGATCAGCACTTCCCCACCCTGGTGCGAGAGCTTCTCGACGAGTACGGTGTGGCGCCGCAGCGGCTCACCCTGGAGATCACCGAGTCCGGCGTGCTGGACGGCACCGAACGTCCGATACCCACCCTGCGGCGCCTGCGTGACCTCGGTGTCCGGCTCTCGGTGGACGACTTCGGCACCGGCAACTCGTCGCTGGCCCAGCTGCGCCGGCTGCCGGTGAACGAGGTGAAGGTCGACCGGTCGTTCGTGCAGGGGATGGCGACCGATCCGGGTGACCTGGCCATCGTGAACGCCGTGGTGACGCTCTCCCAGCAGTTCGGGCTGGCCGTGGTGGCCGAGGGTGTGGAGAGCGAGCTGACCCTGGAGCTGCTCCAGGACATCGGCTGCGAGATCGGCCAGGGCTTCCTGTTCAGCCGGCCGCTGCCGTATGAGCGGCTGGAGACCTGGTTCGGTGCCCAGGCCGACCCGGAGGCGATCCCCGCCGGCGAGCTGCCCCGCCTGCGCGTGGTGCCCTGAGCTGCCCGTACCCGGTATGGGGGATCCGATTTCACCTCGGCGGCGAGGTCGTGTACTGTTTCCCCTGCGCGACACCCCACGGGGTGATCGGGTAGGCCCCCTTAGCTCAGTCGGCAGAGCGTCTCCATGGTAAGGAGAAGGTCTACGGTTCGATTCCGTAAGGGGGCTCAGAGGGTCCGGCTGGGCCCGTCACGGCGGTGTAGCTCAGATGGCAGAGCAAGCGGCTCATAATCGCTGTGTCGCCGGTTCAAGTCCGGCCACCGCTACTCTCGTCCTCCGGGTTACCCGGTGGTCGGTGGGTTGGGCGCCGTAGGCGCCCACTTTGCATGTCTGCGCAGTAACGGCGTAGTCTCATGCGCTGTAGTTGTTACCCGTTAGCGAGGAAGGCACTCCGCCGTGGCGAAGGCGACCGATGTCCGGCCGAAGATCACTTTGGCGTGTGTGGAGTGCAAGGAGCGCAACTACATCACGCGCAAGAACCGTCGTAACGACCCGGACCGCATCGAGCTGAAGAAGTTCTGCCCGCGCGACGGTCGGCACACGGTCCACCGCGAGACCCGCTGACCCTCGGCCGGCCCCGCCGGCCCGGTTCCGCACACTTTCGAACGCCGATCCGCACGGACGGTGGCCCAGTGCCGCCAGCCCGTACGGGTCGGCGTTTGTGCGTTCCGTGTAGGTTCGCGGCATGTCCCTGGACCCGTCCTTCGTCGGCCGGACCTATCCGCCGACCGCCCCCTACCAGGTGGGCCGAGAAAAGATCCGCGAGTTCGCCACCGCCATCGGCGCCACCGACCCGGCCCACCACGACCCGGCGGCCGCCCGGGCGCTCGGTCACTCCGACGTGGTCGCCCCGCCGACCTTCCCGGTGATCGTGACCATGGCCGCCAGCCGGCAGATCGTCGAGGACCCGGCGCTCGGCGTCGACTACAGCCGGGTCGTCCACGGCGACCAGCGGTTCGCGTACACCCGGCCGGTGGTGGCCGGTGACGAGCTGGTCTGCGTCAACACCATCGAGGAGATCACCAACCGGGGCGGACACGGCTTCCTGACCACCCGCACGGACGTGATCACCGCCGCCGGCGAGCCGGTGGTGGCCGTCTGGTCCAAGATCGTCGTACGCGGGGAGGCCTGACCGTGGAACTGCCCACCCAGACGTTCCAGGTGACCCGTGCGGACCTGGTCCGCTACGCGGGTGCCTCGGGCGACTTCAACCCGATCCACTGGAGTGACCGCACCGCCACCAAGGTCGGCCTGCCCGGGGTCATCGCCCACGGCATGTTCACCATGGCGCTGGTCGGCCGGGCGGTCGCCGCCTGGGCCGGCGCGCCGGACGCGGTGGTCGACTTCGGCGTGCGGTTCACCCGCCCGGTGGTCGTGCCGGACACCGACGAGGGCACCGAGATCGAGGTCAACGCGGTGGTCAAGGAGGTCACCGAGGCGGGTCTGACCAGGCTCGATGTCACCGCGACGTGCCACGGGGAGAAGGTCCTGTCGCAGGCCCGGGCGACGGTCCGGATGCCCCGCTGACCGGTCGGTCGACGCGCGAGGGGTAGACCGGTTGGGAAAGTGGGCCGACTACCCGTACACTGGTCCGCCGTGGGGTAAGTGACCCCGCCCGGCACTGCGTGTTCGGGTTGGGGTGAGTTGCCGCACAGGGGTGTAGCTCAATTGGCAGAGCAGCGGTCTCCAAAACCGCAGGCTGCAGGTTCAAGTCCTGTCACCCCTGCGCCTCAGGCCTGACCGTTCCCGTGGGTCGCGCCGCCGTATGGCGGCGTCCGGCCCGTGGTGGTGGCACCGGCGGGGTGGTTCCGAGGCATTCGGGCCCTCCCGGTCGGTCCGCCGGCCGCGGCCCGTCGCGGGACGGTTGGTCCGGCCGGCGTGACCACACGCTGCGCACGCTCATCGGCGTGCGACCCCGAGATCCCGCACGGAGGGCGAAGTGGCCGAGAACAAGCGGCGCGGCGAGGACGCCGGCGACGAGCGTCTGCCTGAGGACGCGGTCGTCGACGACACGGCCGAAGACGACGCCACGAGCGAGGAGGAGCCGGTCTCGCGGGGCGGTACCGCCACCCGTAAGCGGGCCCGTGCCGAGTCGACCGAGGGCCGGAAGACCCGTAAGGACACCGATCGGATCGGGCTCTTCGCCCGTATCGTGCGGTTCTTCCGCGAGGTCGTAGCCGAACTGCGTAAGGTCATCTGGCCGACCCGCAAGGAGCTGCTGACCTACACGGGCGTGGTGGTCACCTTCGTCGCGGTGATGCTGGCGATCGTGGCCGGCCTGGACTACGGCTTCGCGAAGGCGGTGCTGTGGGTCTTCGGCAACCCCAGCTGACCGGCGACCAGCCATAGTTACGGAAGTGAGCGAGCGTGCCTGAGTACGACGAGACCGCCGAGACCCCGGACGAGCAGTCCACGGTGGCGACGGCGGCCAACAACGAGTCGGTCGAGGCCGCCAGCGAGCCGGAATTCCCGACCACTGAGCCCGCCCCGGACGAGGACTTCGACCCGGTCGCCGAGCTGCGCCAGAAGCTGCGCTACGCGCCCGGCGACTGGTACGTGGTGCACTCGTACGCCGGCTACGAGAACAAGGTCAAGACCAACCTCGAGACCCGGATCACCTCCCTCGACATGGAGGACTTCATCTACCAGGTCGAGGTGCCGACCCGGGAAGAGGTCGAGGTCAAGAACGGCAAGCGGTCGCAGGTCCAGGCGAAGGTCTTTCCGGGCTACATCCTGGTCCGGATGGAGCTGACCGCCGAGTCCTACTCCTGCGTCCGGAACACCCCCGGGGTGACCGGCTTCGTCGGGGCGACCGACCGGGCCGACCGCCCGGCGCCGCTGAGCCTCGACGAGGTGCTGAAGTGGCTGGCTCCGGCGGTCGAGACCGTGGAGAAGAAGGCCAAGCCCGAGGTCAAGGTCCTCGACTTCGAGGTCGGTGACTCGGTCACCGTCACCGACGGCGCCTTCGCCTCGCTGCCGGCGACGATCAGCGAGATCAACGCCGACCAGCAGAAGCTCAAGGTGCTGGTGTCGATCTTCGGCCGGGAGACGCCGGTCGAGCTCAACTTCAACCAGGTCGCCAAGATCTGACGTACGCCTCGCACCGGCGGTGGGCTTCCGGCCCGCCGCCGGTGTGTCGTTTCCCGTCCCGTGGACCTCGGCCGAGGGGCGGCGTGACGGTTGCGCTACCCTAGAACGTCGGCTGTCCGCAGCGCGCTGACCGTGTGCGCCCGCGGACCGGCGAAAATCCCAGTTCCAAGCCCCAGGAAGAGACATGCCTCCGAAGAAGAAGCTCGTCAAGACGTTCACGCTTCAGCTGCCGGCGGGCCAGGCCACCCCGGCGCCGCCGGTCGGCCCCGCGCTCGGCCAGCACGGCGTGAACATCATGGAGTTCTGCAAGTCCTACAACGCACAGACCGAGTCGCAGCGGGGCGACATCGTCCCCGCCGAGATCAGCGTCTACGAGGACCGCACCTTCACCTTCGTGTTGAAGACCCCGCCCGCCGCCCGGCTGCTGATCAAGGCCGCCGGTGTGCAGAAGGGCTCGGGCGTCCCGGACAAGGAGAAGGTCGGCTCGGTGACCCGCGCCCAGGTGCGTGAGATCGCCGAGAAGAAGATGGCGGACCTCAACGCCAACGACCTCGACCAGGCTGAGAAGATCATCGCCGGCACCGCCCGGTCGATGGGCCTGAACGTCGCCGACTGACCTCGGTCACCGCTTCACTCGATCAGTTCGTGGGAGGGCCGCGGACGTCGCGCGCCCGCCAAAGACCACAGGAGTAACAAGACATGCAGCGCAGCAAGAGCTACCGCAAGGCCGCCGAGGTCATCGACCGGTCGAAGCTCTACTCTCCCGCCGAGGCCGTCAAGCTGGCCAAGGAGACCACCAACGTCAAGTTCGACGCCACGGTCGAGGTCGCCATGCGCCTCGGCGTCGACCCCCGCAAGGCGGACCAGATGGTCCGCGGCACGGTCAACCTGCCGCACGGCACCGGTAAGACCGCCCGCGTGATCGTCTTCGCCGCCGGCGCGAAGGCCGAGGAGGCCGCCGCCGCGGGTGCGGACGAGGTGGGCACCGACGAGCTGGTCGCCCGCATCCAGGGTGGTTGGCTCGACTTCGACGCGGCGATCGCCACCCCGGACCAGATGGCCAAGATCGGCCGGATCGCGCGGATCCTGGGCCCGCGCGGCCTGATGCCGAACCCGAAGACCGGCACGGTGACCATGGACGTCGCCAAGGCCGTCTCGGACATCAAGGGCGGTAAGATCACCTTCCGGGTGGACAAGCACTCCAACCTCCACCTGATCATCGGCAAGGCCTCGTTCTCCGAGACCCAGCTGGTCGACAACTACGCGGCGGTGCTGGACGAGGTGCTGCGCTCGAAGCCGTCCGCGGCGAAGGGCAAGTACCTGAAGAAGGTCACCCTCACCACCACCATGGGCCCGGGTGTCCCGGTCGACCCGAACGCGGTGAAGAACCTGCAGGAGTCCTCGACCGAGGCCTGAGCACGACTGCCCTGACGGGGCCCCGCCACCCACGTGGCGGGGCCCCGTTCGTCTGCCCGCTGTGGCAGGCTCGTCGCATGCGGCTGGAGGACGTCTGGTTGCGCTACCACCGGCGCGGCCCGTGGGTGCTGCGGGAGACCGAGGTGCGGATCGGCCCGGGTGAGGCGGCGGTGGTGCTCGGGCGCAACGGCGCGGGCAAGTCGACGCTGCTCCAGCTCGCCGCGGGCGGGCTCCGGCCGACCCGCGGCCGGGTGGTCGACCGGCCCGCCGCCGTCGGCTGGGTGCCGGAGCGTTTCCCCGCCGACCAGCCGTTCACCGTGGCGGACTACCTCACCGCGATGGGCCGGGTCGCCGGCCTCTCCGGGCCGGAGGCCGACCGGGCGGTGCGGCACTGGGTCGACCGGCTCGGCCTGGCCCGGTTCCACGGGGTCCGGCTGCCACAGTTGTCGAAGGGCACCGCCCAGAAGGTCGGCCTGGCCCAGGCGTTGCTGCGGCCGCCCGGCCTGCTCGTCCTCGACGAGCCCTGGGAGGGGCTGGACGCCGCCGCCCGCGAGCTGGTGCCGGTGTTCATCGACGAGGTGCTGGCCGGCGGCGGCACGGTGCTGGTCAGCGACCACCGTGGTGAGACGGTCCGGCTGCCCGGCGCCCGGCAGTGGACGGTCGCCGACGGCACGGTCACCGAGCGGGCGTCGTCGGAGGAGCCGGCCATGGCCGTGGTCGAGCTGGCGGTCCCGGCCGCCCGGGTCGCCGCCACCGTCGCCCGGTTGCGCGCCGACGGCCATCACGTCCTCCGGGTACGCGACCACGCCGTACCGCCCGACGCTGGGGTGGTGGCGGGGCAGGACCTGACCGGTCCAGCCCGGGAGGTGGCCCGGTGACCGCGCTGGTGCGGCTGCGGCTGGCGGGCTTCCTGCGTACCGGACGCGCGCTGGCACCGGTGCTGGCCGGCCTGCTGGCGCTGGGCGTCCTCTACGGCGGTGGCCGGGCCCAGCCGGCGGAGGCATACGGCGTCTCGGCGGTGGTGCTGTTCCCGGTGCTGGCGTGGCAGACGAAGATCCTGCTGGACGTGGAGCCGGACGTGCAGCGCCGGCTGGCCCGGGTGGTGGTCGGCCCGGTCCGGGAGCAGGTCGCCGGTCTGGTCGCGGCGGCGGTTGCCGGGCTCGGCACGGTGGCCCTGGCGCTGGTCTTCCCGTGGCTGGTCGGCGGGGTGACCGGGCAGGTCCCGCCCGGCGGTCGGCCGGTGCCCGCCGGGATCGCCCTCGGCATCTGGGCCCATCTGCTGGCCCTGCCGGCGGCGGTGGCACTGGGCGCGCTGGCCAGCCGGGTGATCACCCGCAGCGCCGGCTACGGTGTCGCGGTGCTGACGGTCGGTGCGGTCGGCGCCCTGGTGCTGGGACTGAGCGGTTCGGTGGCGCCGTGGCTGGCGCCGCCGGTGATGCCGACCGCCCGGGCGCTGACCGGCGCGCTGGCGGCCCCCACCGGCCTGCTGCTGACCGGCTGGGCGCTCGCCTGGGCGGCGGTGGCGCTCGCCGGCTACGCCCGGGGCCGCCGCACCCGCGCCTGAGGCCGAGACGGCCGAAAAGGTGGCCTGGAGCACTCCGGCGGCGTCGATTTGCCGCTGACCGGACCCGTCACGTACCCTTGCCGGGTAGTTCCACCCAGAGACCGCTGGTCACCGTGCCCCGGCACGGTCGAAGGTCCCGCGATGACGGGCGACCCGCGCAGGGCGGCAAGCGAAAATCGGTGCTGTGCGTGGTCCGCCGACCGCGTCCGTGGTGCCGGCCCTCGCCCCGTGCGCCCTGCGCCGGGGCTTTTCTCGTTGTCGTGATGCCTCCGCGCCGTCGCGAGCGTCCGCTCGTCGCCGGCGTACCAGCTCCGAGCAACGAGAGAGGAGGGACATGGCGGACAAGCCGATCCGGGCCGACAAGGCCACGGCCGTCGCCGAGCTGACCGAGAGCTTCCGCAACGCGGGGGCCACCGTGCTGACCGAGTACCGCGGACTCACGGTTACCCAGCTCACCCAGCTGCGGCGCTCGCTCGGCAAGGAGACCAGCTACACGGTCGCGAAGAACACGCTGGCCAAGCGTGCCGCGACCGATGCGGGCATCTCCGGCCTCGACGAGCTGTTCACCGGTCCTACCGCGCTGACTTTCGTTTCGGGCGACGTCGTCGAGGCGGCGAAGGGGCTTCGCGACTTCGCGAAGGCCAACCCGAAGCTCGTCATCAAGGGCGGTGTCTTCGAGGGCAAGGCCATTTCCGCGGCCGAGGTCACGAAGCTCGCCGACCTGGAGTCCCGCGAGGTGCTGCTGGCGAAGCTGGCCGGCGCCATGAAGGGCAACCTGAGCAAGGCTGCGGCCCTGTTCCAGGCTCCGCTCGCCAAGACCGCGCGTCTGGCGGCCGCCCTGCAGGACAAGCGCGAGAAGGAGGGCGCCGAGGCGGCCTGAGGCCCCGCGGCGCACCCACGTTCTTAGTTAACCATTCAGGAAAGGACGCCAGACATGGCGAAGCTCAGCACCGACGAGCTGCTCGACGCGTTCAAGGAGATGACGCTGATCGAGCTCTCCGAGTTCGTGAAGCAGTTCGAGGAGACCTTCGAGGTCACCGCCGCCGCTCCGGTCGCCGTCGCCGGGGCCCCGGCCGCCGGCGGTGCCGCCGCCCCGGTCGAGGAGGAGAAGGACGAGTTCGACGTCATCCTCGACGCCGACGGTGGCAAGAAGATCCAGGTCATCAAGGTCGTGCGTGAGCTGACCGGCCTGGGCCTGAAGGAGGCCAAGGACCTGGTCGAGGCCGCGCCGAAGGCGGTCCTGGAGAAGGCCAACAAGGAGACCGCCGAGAAGGCCAAGGCCAAGCTCGAGGGCGAGGGCGCCAAGGTCACCCTCAAGTGACCTTGAGGTCGACCTGACGCGCGTCCGGCTCACGTGAGTCGGGGCACACCGCGTCGCGGCGGGCGGTGATCCGGGAACGGATCGCCGCCCGCCGCGGTTGGTGGTGCACCCGGCGGAAGCGGCGTGAGCAGGGCGTTCGGCGTGCGGCGCGGGGCCTGGGAGCGGCGCCTGTCGGTAGTCCGTCGGGGGGAAAGCCACTTCGACCTGTAACCGGCCCTTGACGCGACACCGGGCTGACAGGCACGCTGGCACCAGCAAGACCTTCCGCGCTTGCAACGGCCACCTCTCGGGTATGGCAACGGCAGCACCACCGCCGCGGCACCCGAGCGGCCCGGCAGGAACGTCGCGTTCCGAGCGGCCCGGTAGACCCCGGATTTCCAGGGTCCCGAGGCAAGTTCCGCGACGACCTGCGGGGTGGGCTGGACAGCGGTTAGCCTCTCGGCTACACTGCTAGTTTGCGCTGCCTTCCGAATCGACCCCTGCTCGGAAATGTCCGATTACGGCTATTTCTGGTGGGGTCATTGGAGTGCACGCGTACCAGCCGTTATGCAGCACCGGTCCTCGGAAGGACGCATCTTGGCAGCTTCCCGCCCTGCGAAGACCAGTCGTACGTCGAGCGCTTTCGCGCCCCGCCGAGTTTCTTTCGGCAGGATCACCGAACACCTCGAGGTCCCCAACCTCCTTGCCATCCAGAACGAGTCCTTCGACTGGCTCGTCGGCAACGAGGCTTGGCAGGGCCGGTCGGCGGACGACCCGCACGCACGCTCGGGTCTCGCGGAGATCCTCGACGAGATCAGTCCCATTGAGGACTTCTCCGGCACCATGTCGCTCTCCTTCTCGGCTCCGCGCTTCGACGAGGTCAAGGCCTCGATCGAGGAGTGCAAGGAGAAGGACCTGACCTACTGCGCCCCGCTGTTCGTGACGGCGGAGTTCACCAACAACACCACCGGCGAGATCAAGAGCCAGACGGTGTTCATGGGTGACTTCCCGATGATGACGCCGAAGGGCACCTTCATCATCAACGGCACCGAGCGCGTCGTGGTCAGCCAGCTCGTCCGCTCGCCGGGCGTCTACTTCGACAAGCAGCCGGACAAGACCTCCGACCGCGACCTCTCCAGCGTCAAGGTCATCCCGAGCCGGGGTGCCTGGCTGGAGTTCGACATCGACAAACGCGACACGGTCGGCGTCCGCATCGACCGCAAGCGCCGGCAGGCCGTCACCGTCCTGCTCAAGGCCATCGGGTGGTCGGCGGAGCAGATCCGCGAGAAGTTCGGCTGGTCCGAACTGATGATGACCACGCTCGAGAAGGACCACATCGCCGGGCAGGACGAGGCGCTGTTGGACATCTACCGCAAGCTCCGTCCGGGCGAGCCGCCGACCCGCGAGAACGCCCAGACCCTGCTGGACAACCTCTTCTTCAACCCGAAGAGGTACGACCTGGCCAAGGTCGGGCGGTACAAGTTCAACAAGAAGCTCGAGATCGACGTCCCGATCACCACCGGGACGCTGACCGAGGACGACATCGTCGCCACCGTGGAATACCTCTGCCGGCTGCACGCCGGTGAGGAGGGCTACGAGGCCGACGACATCGACCACTTCGGCAACCGTCGCCTGCGTACCGTGGGCGAGCTGATCCAGAACCAGGTCCGGGTCGGCCTGTCCCGGATGGAGCGCGTCGTCCGCGAGCGGATGACCACCCAGGACGTCGAGGCGATCACGCCGCAGACTCTGATCAACATCCGCCCGGTGGTGGCGGCGATCAAGGAGTTCTTCGGCACCTCGCAGCTGTCCCAGTTCATGGACCAGACCAACCCGCTGGCGGGCCTGACCCACCGGCGCCGGCTGAGCGCGCTCGGCCCGGGTGGTCTGTCCCGGGAGCGGGCCGGCTTCGAGGTCCGCGACGTGCACCCGTCCCACTACGGCCGGATGTGCCCGATCGAGACGCCGGAAGGCCCGAACATCGGTCTGATCGGCGCGCTCTCCACCTTCGCCCGGGTCAACCCGTTCGGCTTCATCGAGACGCCGTACCGGAAGGTCGTCAACGGCCGGGTCACCGACCAGATCGACTACCTGACCGCGGACGAGGAGGACCGCTTCGTCAAGGCGCAAGCCAACGCCCCGCTGAAGTCCGACGGGTCGTTCGCCGAGGATCGCGTCCTGGTCCGCCGTAAGGGCGGTGAGACCGAGGACGTACCGCCCGAGGCCGTGGACTACATGGACGTCTCGCCGCGGCAGATGACCTCCGTCGCGACCGCGATGATCCCGTTCCTCGAGCACGACGACGCCAACCGTGCGCTCATGGGCGCCAACATGCAGCGCCAGGCGGTGCCGCTGGTCAAGGCCGAGTCCCCGCTCGTCGGCACGGGCATGGAGTACCGGGCGGCGGTGGACGCCGGTGACGTCGTCGTCGCCGAGGTCGGCGGCGTGGTCGAGGACCTCTGCGCCGACTACATCACCGTCCACCAGGACGACGGCCACCGTCGGACGTACCTGCTGCACAAGTTCCGCCGCTCCAACGCGGGCTCCTGCGTCAACCAGAAGCCGGTCGTCTTCGAGGGCGACCGCGTCGAGGCCGGCCAGGTCGTCGCCGACGGTCCGTGCACCGACGAGGGCGAGATGGCGCTCGGGCGCAACCTGCTCGTGGCGTTCATGACCTGGGAGGGCCACAACTACGAGGACGCGATCATCCTGTCGCAGCGCCTCGTGCAGCAGGACGTGCTCACCTCGATCCACATCGAGGAGCACGAGGTCGACGCCCGGGACACCAAGCTCGGCCCGGAGGAGATCACCCGCGACATCCCGAACGTCAGCGAGGAGATGCTCGCCGACCTCGACGAGCGCGGCATCATCCGGATCGGCGCCGAGGTCGTCCCCGGCGACATCCTGGTCGGCAAGGTCACCCCGAAGGGTGAGACCGAGCTGACCCCCGAGGAGCGGCTGCTCCGCGCGATCTTCGGGGAGAAGGCGCGTGAGGTCCGGGACACCTCGCTGAAGGTGCCGCACGGTGAGACCGGCACGGTCATCGGCGTGCGTACCTTCTCCCGTGAGGACGGCGACGAGCTGCCCCCGGGTGTGAACGAGCTGGTCCGGGTCTACGTGGCCCAGAAGCGCAAGATCCAGGACGGTGACAAGCTCGCGGGCCGCCACGGCAACAAGGGCGTCATCTCCAAGATCCTGCCGATCGAGGACATGCCGTTCCTGGAGGACGGCACCCCGGTCGACATCGTGCTGAACCCGCTCGGTGTGCCGTCCCGGATGAACATCGGCCAGGTCCTGGAGACCCACCTCGGGTGGGTGGCCAAGACCGGTTGGAGCGTCGAGGGTGACGACACCGAGTGGAAGCGCCAGCTCCGCTCGATCGAGGCGCACGAGTCCGTGCCGGACACCAACGTGGCCACCCCGGTCTTCGACGGTGCCCGGGAGGAGGAGATCTCCGGTCTGCTCGCGTCGACCCTGCCCAACCGGGACGGCAAGCAGCTGATCGGCTCCTCGGGCAAGGCGCGGCTGTTCGACGGTCGCTCGGGTGAGCCGCTGCCCGACCCGATCGCGGTCGGCTACATCTACATCCTGAAGCTCAACCACCTGGTCGACGACAAGATCCACGCCCGGTCGACCGGCCCGTACTCGATGATCACGCAGCAGCCGCTGGGTGGTAAGGCGCAGTTCGGCGGCCAGCGCTTCGGCGAGATGGAGTGCTGGGCGATGCAGGCGTACGGCGCCGCGTACGCCCTGCAGGAGCTGCTGACCATCAAGTCCGACGACGTCCTGGGCCGGGTGAAGGTCTACGAGGCGATCGTCAAGGGCGAGAACATTCCCGAGCCGGGCATCCCGGAGTCGTTCAAGGTGCTGCTCAAGGAGCTGCAGTCGCTGTGCCTCAATGTCGAGGTGCTCTCCAGCGACGGCGTGGCCCTGGAGATGCGCGAGACCGACGACGAGGTGTTCCGGGCCGCGGAGGAGCTGGGCATCGACCTGTCCCGGCGCGAGCCGAGCTCGGTCGAAGAGGTCTGAGGTGAGCGGTCGGGGGCCGGTTCGCCGGCTCCCGACCCCACCGGTTAGCTAAGCAGTACAGACGACGACATAGGGGACATAGTGCTCGACGTCAACTTCTTCGACGAGCTGCGCATCGGCCTCGCCACCGCCGACGACATCCGTCAGTGGTCCCACGGCGAGGTCAAGAAGCCCGAGACCATCAACTACCGCACCCTGAAGCCGGAGAAGGACGGGCTCTTCTGCGAGAAGATCTTCGGTCCGCAGCGGGACTGGGAGTGCTACTGCGGTAAGTACAAGCGGGTCCGCTTCAAGGGCATCATCTGCGAGCGCTGCGGCGTCGAGGTGACCCGCTCCAAGGTTCGCCGGGAGCGGATGGGCCACATCGAGCTTGCCGCTCCGGTGACCCACATCTGGTACTTCAAGGGCGTGCCGAGCCGGCTGGGCTACCTGCTGGACCTCGCCCCGAAGGACCTCGAAAAGATCATCTACTTCGCCTCGTACGTCGTGACGAGCGTGGACGCCGAAGCGCGTCACCGTGACCTCTCGACCATCGAGAACGAGATCCTGGCCGAGAAGCGGCAGGCCGAGAACAGCCGCGACTCGGAGATCGAGAAGCGGGCCGCCAAGCTCGAGGCCGACCTGGCCGAGCTGGAGGCCGAGGGCGCGAAGGCGGACGTCCGGCGCAAGGTCAAGGAGGGCGGAGAGCGCGAGATGCGCCAGATCCGCGACCGGGCCCAGCGCGAGATCGACCGCCTCGACGAGGTCCTCGACACCTTCCGCAAGCTGGACTCGAAGCAGCTGGTCACCGACGAGCTGCTCTACCGCGAGCTGCGGGACCGCTTCGGCGAGTACTTCACCGGTGGCATGGGCGCCGAGGCGATCAAGGCGCTGGTGCAGAACATGGACCTCGAGGCCGAGGCCGAGAACCTGCGCGAGACCATCCGCTCCGGCAAGGGCCAGCGGAAGATCCGGGCGCTCAAGCGGCTGAAGGTCGTCGCGGCGTTCCAGAACACCCGCAACTCGCCGCTCGGCATGGTGCTGGACTGCGTCCCGGTCATCCCGCCGGACCTGCGTCCGATGGTGCAGCTGGACGGTGGCCGCTTCGCGACCTCCGACCTGAACGACCTGTACCGCCGGGTGATCAACCGGAACAACCGCCTCAAGCGACTGATCGACCTCGGCGCGCCCGAGATCATCGTCAACAACGAGAAGCGGATGCTCCAGGAGGCCGTCGACGCGCTGTTCGACAACGGCCGTCGTGGCCGGCCGGTCACCGGTCCGGGTAACCGCCCGCTGAAGTCGCTCTCCGACATGCTCAAGGGCAAGCAGGGCCGGTTCCGCCAGAACCTGCTGGGCAAGCGCGTCGACTACTCCGGCCGTTCGGTCATCGTGGTCGGGCCGAAGCTCAAGCTGCACCAGTGCGGCCTGCCCAAGCAGATGGCGCTGGAGCTGTTCAAGCCGTTCGTGATGAAGCGGCTGGTCGACCTCAACCACGCGCAGAACATCAAGTCCGCCAAGCGGATGGTCGAGCGGCAGCGGCCGGTCGTGTGGGACGTGCTGGAAGAGGTCATCGGCGAGCACCCGGTCCTGCTGAACCGCGCGCCGACCCTGCACCGGCTGGGCATCCAGGCCTTCGAGCCGCAGCTGGTCGAGGGCAAGGCCATCCAGATCCACCCGCTGGTCTGCACCGCGTTCAACGCCGACTTCGACGGTGACCAGATGGCGGTCCACGTGCCGCTGTCCGCCGAGGCCCAGGCCGAGGCGCGGATCCTGATGCTGTCGTCGAACAACATCCTCAAGCCGGCCGACGGCAAGCCGGTCACCATGCCCACCCAGGACATGGTCATCGGTCTCTACCACCTCACCCACCTCACCCCGGGTGGGACGGGCGAGGGCCGGGCGTTCAGCTCGGACGCCGAGGCGCGGATGGCGTACGACAACGGCGAGCTGCACCTGCAGACGCCGGTCAAGATCCGGCTGCGGGACATCGTCGGGGTCGACAACGGTGCCGGCGCCGAGCCGTGGGTCGCGCCCGAGGGCTGGGTCGAGGGCGAGACGGTGACGGTGGAGACCACCCTGGGCCGGGTCCTGTTCAACGAGACGCTGCCGCCGGGCTACCGCTTCGTGAACTACGAGATCCGCAAGGGGCAGCTCTCCGCGATCGTCAACGACCTCGCCGAGCGCTTCCCGAAGGTGGCCCTCGCGGCCACCCTGGACGGGCTCAAGGAGGCCGGTTTCCACTGGGCCACCTGGTCCGGCGTCACCATCGGCATGGAGGACGTCATCGCTCCGCCGCGCAAGCGGGAGATCCTGGAGCGGTACGAGAAGGAAGCCGACCGGATCGACAAGCAGTACCAGCGTGGTCTGATGACCGCCGAGGAGCGCCGCGGCGAGCTCATCGAGATCTGGACCAAGGCGACCAACGAGGTCGCCAAGGAGATGGACACCGCACTGCCGCAGGAGAACCCGCTGTGGAAGATGATCAACTCGGGTGCCCGCGGTAACCTGCTCCAGCTCCGGCAGATCGCGGCGATCCGTGGTCTGGTGGCCAACCCGAAGGGTGAGATCATCCCGCGGCCCATCAAGGCCTCGTACCGGGAGGGTCTGTCCGTGCTGGAGTACTTCATCTCCACGCACGGTGCCCGCAAGGGTCTCGCGGACACCGCCCTGCGTACCGCCGACTCGGGTTACCTGACCCGGCGTCTGGTGGACGTCTCGCAGGACGTCATCATCCGCGAGGTGGACTGCGGCACCGACCGGGCCATCCCGATGCAGATCGGCGAGCGGCTCGACGGCAAGCTGGTCGTGCACGAGCACGCCGAGACCAGCGTGCACGCCCGTACCCTGGCCGACGACATCAAGGGGCCGGACGGCAACCTGGTGGCCGAGCGGGGTCAGGACCTCAACTCGATCCTGGTCGACCGGATCGTCGCGGCCGGGGTGGAGAACGTCCGGGTGCGCAGCGTGCTCACCTGCGAGTCGAAGCTGGGCGTCTGCGGTGCGTGCTACGGCCGCTCGCTGCCGACCGGCAAGACCGTGGACGTCGGCGAGGCGGTCGGCATCATCGCCGCCCAGTCGATCGGTGAGCCGGGTACGCAGCTGACGATGCGTACCTTCCACACTGGTGGCGTCGCCGGTGAGGACATCACCCAGGGTCTGCCCCGTGTCCAGGAGATCTTCGAGGCCCGGATCCCGAAGGGTAAGGCGCCCATCGCCGATACCCCGGGCCGGATCCGGATCGAGGACGGCGAGCGGTCGCGGAAGATCATCGTGGTGCCGGACGACGGCAGCGACGAGATCGTCTACGACAAGATCTCCAAGCGGGTCCGGCTGCGGGCCCAGGACGGCGAGCACGTCGAGGTCGGCGAGAAGCTCACCGAGGGCACCATCGACCCGCACGAGCTGCTGCGCATCCTCGGCCCGCGCGCGGTCCAGGTCCACCTGACCCAGGAGGTCCAGGAGGTCTACCGCTCGCAGGGTGTGCTCATCCACGACAAGCACATCGAGATCATCATCCGCCAGATGCTGAAGCGGGTGACGGTCATCGACTCCGGCTCGACCGAGTTCCTGCCGGGCGTGCTGGTCGACCGGGCGCTCTTCGAGTCGGAGAACCGCCGACTCGTCTCCGAGGGCGGCGAGCCCGCCGCGGGTCGCCCGGTGCTGATGGGTATCACCAAGGCCTCGCTGGCCACGGACTCCTGGCTGTCGGCGGCCTCCTTCCAGGAGACCACCCGGGTGCTGACGGACGCGGCGATCCACGCCCGCAGCGACTCGCTGATCGGCCTCAAGGAGAACGTGATCATCGGTAAGCTCATCCCGGCCGGTACGGGCATCAGCAAGTACCGCAACATCCGGGTCGAGCCGACCGAGGAGGCGAAGGCCAAGGTCTACTCGATGACCGGCTACCCGGAGACCGACTACGGCTTCGGGCCGGCCAGCGGCCAGGCGGTGCCGCTGGACGACTTCGACTTCGGGTCGTACCGCTAAGCAACAGCAACGAGGAGGCCCCCGGCACCCGCCGGGGGCCTCGTCGTGTCACGGACGGCGGCCGGGACCGTCGGTGCCGGCCCTCCGGGGGCACCGCATGCCCGAGGACCCACTGCGCGCCGTCCGACACGTCCGTCAAGGTCGACGGTGCCGGGGCATGATGGACGGCATGACGACCGCGCCCGGGCAGGTGCCCGTCGCCCAGCAGGGGCCGCGCCATCCGTTCGACCCCGAGCCGGTGCGCTCGACGAAGGCCCGCGCGGTCTTCGCCCTGGGGTTGATCGGGGCGTTCACCGGGCTCTTCGTCGGCGGAGTGGTGCCGTCGACCATCGCCCTGTGGCTCGCCCGGCAGGCCCGCCGGGAGGCGTACGCCTCGGGCGGATTCCTGACCGGCGGGGACTGGCTGCGACGCGGGGAGCGACTGGCCTGGATCGGCCTGATCCTGGTCGCCGTCGCGGTGGTCGCGGCCGTGGTGATCGGGGTGGTCCGGCTCGCCGACGCTCCCTTCGGGCACGACTACGCTCCTAACGTCGACTGACCGCGCGGGGGAAGCCGCCCGCGCCCGGCCTCGCCGTCGAGACCCGCGACGGTAGCCTGGCCGGTGTCCGCCGTGCGGCGGGCGAGCCACGTCGAGGAGGCGCTCGTGACGGAACCGGCCCCGCCGCCGGGGGACGACCCGACCCGCTCCGTCACCGGCCCGGACCCCGCCGCGTCAACGCCGGGCAGCGAGTCCGGCGGCTCGTGGGCCGCGCCGGTGGCCGAGCCGGGCGAGAGGCCGAGCGCGCCGTCGGAGACCGTCGGCCCGGGGTACGCCCCGCCACCGGTCACCGCGCCGCCCGTGCCGTCCGGGCAGCCCTGGCCACCAGCCGGCCCGTACCCGCCCGCGCCAGGCTTTCCGGGCTTCTCGCCGGGCCAGCCGCCGCCCGGCGTCCCGGCCGGTTACCCGGGCCATCCCGGACCGGCCCAGCAGGGGCCGTTCCCCGGACCTCAGCCGGCGTCCGGGGCGTACCCGGGGGGTCCGCCCGCGCCCGGCGGTGGCTGGGCGGCTCCGGGGAGTGCGCCAACGGCTGGTGGCTGGGCGGCTCCGGGGAGTGCGCCAACGGCTGGTGGCTGGGTGCCGGCGGCCGGTGCCCGACCGGGGCCGGTACCACCGCCCCCGCGCGAGGCGTCGCGCCCGCCGCGGCGGGTCGACCCGGTGCCGGGCACCCCGTTCGGCGTGGTCCACCTCGACGTGCCCCCGGTGGCCTCGGGGCTCGCCGTCGGCTCGCTGGTGAGCGGGATCGCCTCGATCCTGGTGTCGGTGCTGGTCTTCTGCTTCGGCCTGTCGGGGCCGAGTCTCGGCGGCGCCTGGGCGGCCGGGGCGTTCACCGTGCTCGGCGGGCTCGCCGGCACCGCCGCGATCGTGGCTGGCCTGCTGGCCCGCCGGCAGATCCGGCGGCCGGCACCGCCGCCGGCGGTCCGGTTCACCGGGAACGGCCTGGCCGTCGCGGGGCTCAGTTGCGGGGGAGTCGGGCTGCTGCTCAGCCTGGTCGGGCTCGTGCTGGCGTTGGTGCTTCAGCTCGGGTGACCGAGATCACCCGAGCGGTTCGTGCGGCGTGAGATGTGCGACCCCGAACCCCTGGTTCGGCGACCGGGGCCGCCGGGCCGGCCGGTGGAGAACCCGGTATATTGGTAGCTGAGGTGCCCATCAGGGGCGGGTGGACATGATGCGATCGGCCGGTGGACCGCGAGGCGGTTTTCCCGGACCGCTCGGTTTTGACCTGCGCGGCTGTGGTAGGTACCCTTTCCCCTTGTGCCCGGGCGCGCCCGGGCAATGCGTGCGTGCGTTGGAGCCGGTTCGCCGGTGATCGCGCGGCGGCACGACCAAAGCCAAAGATCCGGCACTCGGAGCGTCGCGTGCCGGTGAACAAACCCGGTACGACGCGCCAGCGGCGGATCGGAACCGCGATCCGGGCGACACGCCCGACCGCGGGTGCTGGGACCGCCGTCAGGTGGTGCCGGTTGGAATGTAGGAGAGCCGTCCATCAGGCCGGCTAGGGAGCAGACGGCGCGGTCGCTTCGCGGCGGCCGAAGGGAGCAGGAAACCCGGTGCCCACGATTCAGCAGCTGGTCCGCAAGGGCCGACAGGCAAAGACGAGTAAGACCAAGACTCCGGCGCTGAAGGGTTCCCCTCAGCGGCGCGGCGTGTGCACCCGTGTGTACACCACCACCCCCAAGAAGCCGAACTCGGCGCTGCGCAAGGTCGCTCGCGTCAAGCTCAGCAGCCAGATCGAGGTGACCGCGTACATCCCGGGTGTCGGCCACAACCTGCAGGAGCACTCGATCGTGCTCGTCCGCGGCGGCCGGGTGAAGGACCTCCCCGGCGTGCGGTACAAGATCGTCCGCGGTTCGCTGGACACCCAGGGTGTCCGCAACCGCAAGCAGGCGCGCAGCCGCTACGGCGCCAAGAAGGAGAAGAGCTGACATGCCGCGTAAGGGACCCGCTCCGCGGAAGCCGCTGGTCGCTGACCCGGTGTACAACTCGCCGTTGGTCACCCAGTTGGTGAACAAGATCCTCCTGCGTGGCAAGCGTCAGCTCGCCGAGCGCATCGTCTACGCCGCGCTTGAGGGCTGCCGCGAGAAGTCCGGCACCGACCCGGTCGTCACCCTGAAGCGGGCGATGGACAACGTCAAGCCGACCCTCGAGGTGCGCAGCCGCCGCGTCGGTGGCGCCACCTACCAGGTCCCGGTCGAGGTCCGTCCGGCTCGCGCGACCACCCTGGGCCTGCGCTGGCTGGTCACCTACTCCCGCGCCCGGCGCGAGAAGACCATGGTCGAGCGGCTGATGAACGAGCTGCTGGACGCGAGCAACGGCCTCGGTGCCGCCGTCAAGCGGCGTGAGGACACCCACAAGATGGCCGAGTCCAACAAGGCCTTCGCGCACTACCGCTGGTAACACCCTGGTTCCGGCACCCACAAGGTGCCGGAACCACCACCAGTTGTGTCGATACGACGATAAGTAGGGAATGAAGTGGCCGCCGCAGACGCGCTCGCCAACGTACGCAACATCGGCATCATGGCGCACATCGATGCCGGTAAGACCACTACCACCGAGCGGATCCTGTTCTACACCGGCATCACGTACAAGATCGGTGAAGTCCACGAGGGCGCTGCCGTCATGGACTGGATGGAACAGGAGCAGGAGCGCGGTATCACGATCACTTCCGCCGCCACGAAGTGCGAGTGGAAGGGCCACACGATCCAGATCATCGACACGCCCGGCCACGTCGACTTCACGGTCGAGGTGGAGCGGTCGCTGCGGGTGCTGGACGGTGCGGTCGCGGTCTACGACGGTGTCGCCGGCGTGGAGCCGCAGACGGAGAACGTGTGGCGCCAGGCGGACAAGTACAACGTCCCCCGGATGTGCTTCGTCAACAAGCTCGACCGGACCGGTGCCGATTTCTTCCGCTGCGTGCAGATGATGATCGACCGGCTCAACGCCACCCCGCTGGTCCTCCAGATCCCGATCGGCGCCGAGGCCAACTTCATCGGTGTGGTCGACCTGGTCGAGATGCGGGCCCTCACCTGGCGTGGCGAGACCCAGAAGGGTGAGGACTACGCGGTCGAGGAGATCCCGGCCGACCTTGCCGACTCCGCCGCCGAGTGGCGCGAGAAGCTGATGGAGACCCTCGCCGATGTCGACGACGCGGTGATGGAGAAGTACCTGGAGGGCGAGGAGATCTCCGTCGAGGAGATCAGGGCCGCCATCCGCCGGGCCACCATCGCCGGTAAGGCCAACCCCGTCTTCACTGGCACCGCCTTCAAGAACAAGGGCATCCAGCCCATGCTCGACGCGGTCGTCGCCTACCTGCCGTCGCCGCTGGACATCCCGGCGATCGAGGGCACCGCGACCGACGGCGAGACCCCGATGCAGCGGAAGCCGTCAGTCTCGGAGCCGTTCTCGGCGCTGGCCTTCAAGATCCAGACCGACAAGCACCTGGGCAAGCTCACCTACGTCCGGGTCTACTCGGGCACGGTCGAGTCCGGCATGCAGGTGGTCAACTCCACCAAGGACCGCAAGGAACGGATCGGCAAGATCTACCAGATGCACGCCAACAAGCGGGAGGAGCGCGGCTCCGCCAAGGCTGGCGACATCATCGCGGTTCAGGGTCTGAAGCAGACCACCACCGGTGACACCCTGTGCGACACGGCGAACCCGGTCATCCTGGAGTCGATGACCTTCCCGGAGCCGGTCATCGAGGTGGCCATCGAGCCGAAGACCAAGGCCGACCAGGAGAAGCTCAGCACCGCCATCCAGCGGCTGGCCGAGGAGGACCCGACCTTCCGCGTCAAGCTGGACGAGGAGACCGGCCAGACGGTCATCTCCGGCATGGGCGAGCTCCACCTGGACATCCTGGTCGACCGGATGCGCCGCGAGTTCAACGTCGAGGCGAACATCGGTAAGCCGCAGGTGGCGTACCGCGAGACCATCCGCCGTACGGTGGAGAAGATCGAGTACACCCACAAGAAGCAGACCGGTGGTTCCGGCCAGTACGCCCGCGTGATCGTGAGCATCGCGCCGCTGCCGCTGGACAACGACTCGCCGACCTACGAGTTTGCGAACGCCGTCACCGGTGGCCGCATCCCCCGGGAGTTCATCCCCTCGGTGGACGCGGGCGCCCAGGACGCCATGCAGTACGGCATTCTCGCCGGGTTCCCGCTGGTTGGTGTCAAGCTGACGCTGCTGGACGGTCAGTACCACGAGGTCGACTCGTCCGAGATGGCGTTCAAGATCGCCGGCTCGATGGTGATGAAGGAGGCGGCCCGCAAGGCCGACCCCGCGCTGCTCGAGCCGATGATGGCTGTTGAGGTCACCACTCCTGAGGAGAACATGGGTGACGTCATCGGCGACCTCAACTCCCGGCGCGGCATCATCCAGGCGATGGAGGAGCGTCACGGCGCCCGCATCGTTCGGGCCCTGGTGCCGTTGTCGGAGATGTTCGGCTACGTCGGCGACCTGCGGTCGAAGACCCAGGGCCGGGCTAGCTACAGCATGCAGTTCGACTCCTACGCCGAGGTTCCGGCCTCGGTGGCCAAGGAGATCATCGCCAAGGCGACCGGTGAGTGACGCTCACCTGAGCTGATCCGATGAGCCGGGGTCGGCCGCGGGAGGAATCTCCCGCCCGCGGCCGCCTCGGTCGGGTTGTGTGAATCCGGGCCTGTAGGCTTCATCGCCGCAGAACCCACAAAGGCTCTCCGGCCGTCTGGCCGGAAAGGCTGTCGACAGAGTCCTAAGCGCCGACCTGGCGCGCCGGGGCGAACGAACCAAGAAAGTCCACAGGAGGACACCAGTGGCGAAGGCGAAGTTCGAGCGGACTAAGCCGCACGTCAACATCGGCACCATTGGTCACATCGACCACGGTAAGACGACGCTGACGGCGGCCATCACCAAGGTCCTGCACGACCAGTACCCGGAACTGAACCCGTACACGCCGTTCGACGAGATCGACAAGGCGCCGGAGGAGAAGGCTCGTGGTATCACGATCTCCATCTCCCACGTCGAGTACCAGACGCAGAACCGGCACTACGCGCACGTCGACTGCCCCGGTCACGCCGACTACATCAAGAACATGATCACCGGTGCCGCCCAGATGGACGGCGCGATCCTGGTGGTGGCGGCGACCGACGGCCCGATGCCGCAGACCCGCGAGCACGTGCTGCTGGCCCGTCAGGTCGGTGTGCCGTACATCGTCGTGGCGCTCAACAAGAGCGACATGGTCGACGACGAGGAGCTCCTGGAGCTCGTCGAGCTCGAGGTCCGCGAGCTGCTCTCCTCGCAGGAGTACCCGGGTGACGACCTGCCGGTCGTCCGGGTCTCGGCGCTGAAGGCCCTCGAGGGCGACCCGGAGTGGACCGGCAAGCTCCTCGACCTGATGAACGCCGTCGACTCCGCGATCCCGCAGCCGGAGCGCGAGACCGAGAAGCCGTTCCTCATGCCCATCGAGGACGTCTTCACGATCACCGGCCGCGGCACCGTGGTCACCGGCCGTGCCGAGCGTGGCATCCTCAAGCCGAACGAGGAGGTGGAGATCGTCGGCATCCGCGAGAAGTCGATGAAGACCACCTGCACCGGCATCGAGATGTTCCGCAAGCTGCTGGACGAGGCCCGGGCCGGTGAGAACGTCGGTCTGCTCCTGCGCGGTATCAAGCGCGAGGACGTCGAGCGCGGCATGGTCGTCGTCAAGCCGGGCACCACGACCCCGCACACGGAGTTCGAGGCGACGGTCTACATCCTCTCCAAGGAGGAGGGTGGCCGCCACACCCCGTTCTTCCAGAACTACCGTCCGCAGTTCTACTTCCGGACCACGGACGTCACCGGTGTCGTCACGCTGCCCGAGGGCACCGAGATGGTCATGCCGGGCGACAACACCACGATGACCGTGAAGCTGATCCAGCCCATCGCGATGGAGGACAACCTCAAGTTCGCGATCCGGGAGGGTGGCCGTACGGTCGGCGCGGGTCGCGTCACCAAGATCATCAAGTGAGTTGGGTAACCCCGATTAGCGTCGCCGCCGGTCGTGCGGCATACTAGTCAGGTTGCGTAACGACGGTTAGTCGTCCGTGTCCGGCGCATGCTGGACCTCCGGATGACCAACGGTCTCGCGTAGGGTGGTTGGCTGCCCCTGGCGGTCAACCACCCTCGCGCGGCGTTCAGGTCGCGGTGACGCGATCGGCGCCATGACCCACCGCGTGGTCTGAGAACCGCTTCGGAGTCCCGGGGCGGAGTCTGACCCGAGGGCGCGACACGCCCGACCGCGGGGGTCGGCGGAAGTGGGCCTGTGCCAGCCGGTGCAGGCGCCCGCAACACAGCGGCATCGAGAGAAGGAACAGAAGCCACCATGGCGGGACAGAAGATCCGCATCCGGCTCAAGGCCTATGACCACGAGGTCGTCGACTCCTCGGCTCGGAAGATCGTCGAGACGGTGACGCGTACCGGGGCGCAGGTCGCTGGCCCGGTGCCGCTGCCCACGGAGATCAACCGTTTCTGCGTTATCCGCTCGCCGCACAAGTACAAGGACTCGCGCGAGCACTTCGAGATGCGCACGCACAAGCGTCTGATCGACATCATCGACCCGACCCCGAAGACGGTCGACTCGCTCATGCGCCTCGACCTGCCGGCTGGCGTCGACATCGAGATCAAGCTGTAGGGACCGGACAAATGGACAGGCAAGTCAAGGGGATCCTGGGCGCAAAGCTCGGCATGACCCAGGTCTGGGACAACAACCGCGTTGTCCCGGTGACCGTGGTTCAGGCCGGCCCGTGCGTCGTGAGCCAGGTTCGTAGCGCCGACAAGGACGGTTACTCCGCGGTCCAGCTGGCGTACGGGGCCATCGACCCGCGCAAGGTCAAGAAGCCGATCGCCGGGCACTACGCCAAGGCGGAGGTCGCGCCGCGCCGGCACATCGTCGAGCTGCGCACCAGTGACGCCGCGGACTACTCGCCGGGCCAGGAGGTCACGGTCGAGGAGTTCCCCGCCGGCATCACCATCGACGTCACGGGCAAGACCAAGGGCAAGGGCTTCGCCGGCGGCATGAAGCGGCACGGCTTCCACGGTCTGCGCGCCAGCCACGGTGTCGAGCGCAAGCACCGCTCGCCGGGCTCCATCGGCGCGTGCGCGACCCCGGGCCGCGTCTTCAAGGGCACCCGGATGGCGGGTCGGATGGGTGGCGTTCGCTACACCGTCCAGAACCTGACCGTCCAGGCGGTCGACACCGAGAACAACCTCCTGCTCGTCCGTGGTGCCATTCCCGGCCCCAAGGGCGCGCTGGTTCTGGTCCGCACCGCGGCCAAGACCAAGGTGAAGAAGGGCGGTGTGGCCAAGTGACCACCGTTGACGTCCTCAGCGTCGAAGGCACCAAGAGCGGCTCCGTCGAGCTGCCGGCCGACATCTTCGACGCCCAGGCCAACATCGCGCTGATGCACCAGGTCGTCGTGGCTCAGCTCGCGGCGGCCCGGCAGGGCACGCACAAGGCCAAGACCCGCGGCGAGGTCTCCGGTGGAGGCAAGAAGCCGTACAAGCAGAAGGGCACCGGTCGTGCCCGCCAGGGCTCGACCCGCGCGCCGCAGTTCGCCGGCGGTGGCGTGGTCCACGGTCCGGTGCCGCGCGACTACAGCCAGCGGACCCCGAAGAAGATGAAGGCCGCCGCCCTGCGTGGGGCCCTCTCCGACCGGGCCCGCGCCGGCCAGGTGCACATCGTCGAGACGTTCGTCTCCGGCGAGAAGCCGTCGACCAAGGCCGCGCTGGCCACGCTGGCGAAGCTGACCGAGGTCCGTCGCGTCCTGGTCGTGCTGAGCAGCACCGACGAGCTGAACTGGGTGTCGCTGCGCAACGAGCCGCGGGTGCACCTGATCGAGGCCGGCCAGCTCAACACGTACGACGTGCTGGTGGCCGACGACGTGGTCTTCACCAAGGAGGCCCTGGACGAGTTCCTGGGCGTTCCCGCCGAGACCACCGAGGAGGGTGGCAAGTGAGCACGATCGCCGATCCGCGCGACATCATCGTCGCGCCGGTCGTCTCGGAGAAGAGCTACAGCGAGCTGAACCGCAACTGGTACACGTTCCTGGTGCACCCGGACGCGAACAAGACCGCGATCAAGATCGCCATCGAGCAGATCTTCAACGTCCGCGTCCTGACGGTGAACACGCTCAACCGCGAGGGCAAGCGCAAGCGGACCCGCACCGGGTTCGGGAAGCGTAAGGACACCAAGCGGGCGATGGTGAAGCTGGCTGACGGTGACCGTATCGAGGCCTTCGGCGGCCCGGTCAGCTGAGGGGTGTAGACAATGGCTATCCGTAAGTACAAGCCGACGACGCCAGGCCGGCGTGGCTCGAGCGTCGCTGACTTCGCCGAGATCACCCGGTCGACGCCTGAGAAGTCGCTGCTGGCTCCGCTGCCGAAGAAGGGCGGGCGCAACGCCCACGGCCGGATCACCACGCGGCACCACGGTGGCGGTCACAAGCGCCAGTACCGTCTGATCGACTTCAAGCGGGTCGACAAGGACGGCGTGCCGGCGAAGGTCGCCCACATCGAGTACGACCCGAACCGCACCGCGCGGATCGCGCTGCTGCACTACGCCGACGGCGAGAAGCGCTACATCATCGCGCCGAAGGACCTGAAGCAGGGCGACGCGGTGGAGTCGGGCCCGGGCGCCGACATCAAGCCGGGTAACAACCTGCCGCTGCGCAACATCCCGGTCGGTACCACGATCCACAACGTGGAGCTGCGTCCGGGCGGCGGCGCCAAGCTGGCCCGTTCGGCCGGCGTCGGCATCCAGCTGCTCGGCCGTGAGGGCGCGTACGCGACCCTCCGCATGCCGTCCGGTGAGATCCGGCGGGTCGACGTGCGCTGCCGCGCCAGCATCGGCGAGATCGGCAACGCCGACCAGTCGAACATCAACTGGGGTAAGGCCGGCCGGATGCGGTGGAAGGGCAAGCGCCCGACCGTCCGCGGTGTCGCGATGAACCCGGTCGACCACCCGCACGGTGGTGGTGAGGGTAAGACCTCCGGCGGTCGCCACCCGGTCAACCCGCAGGGTAAGCCCGAGGGCCGCACCCGTCGTAAGGGCCAGCCGAGCGACCGGCTGATCGTCCGCCGCCGCTACGCCACCCGCAAGCGCGGCTAACAGGAGAGCTGACAGATGCCTCGCAGCCTGAAGAAGGGCCCGTTCGTCGACGACCACCTGCTCAAGAAGGTGGAAACGCAGAACGACAAGGGCACGAAGAACGTCATCAAGACCTGGTCGCGGCGCTCGACGATCATTCCCGACATGCTCGGGCACACGATCGCCGTGCACGACGGACGCAAGCACGTCCCCGTGTTCGTGACCGAGGCCATGGTCGGGCACAAGCTCGGCGAGTTCGCGCTGACCCGCACGTTCAAGGGTCACGAGAAGGACGACCGGAAGAGCCGCCGGCGCTGACGCCGCGGGCATACGGATAGAGGAACAAGGGGTTACAGCGATGCCAGGAAAGGGCGACGCTCCGGTGCTTCCGGGCGCGCGGGCGGTTGCGCGGCACGTGCGCATCTCGCCGATGAAGGCGCGCCGGGTGGTCAACCTCGTCCGCGGCCTGCCCGCGAAGGAGGCGCTCACGGTGCTGCAGTTCGCGCCGCAGGCTGCGAGCGAGCAGGTGTACAAGGTGCTCGCGAGCGCGATCGCCAACGCGGAGAACAACGAGCGGCTGGACCCCGATGCGCTGCTCGTCAGCGAGGCGTTCGTCGACGAGGGCCCGACGATGAAGCGGTTCCAGCCGCGGGCGCAGGGCCGCGCGTACCGGATCCGCAAGCGGACCTGCCACATCACCGTGGCGGTCGAGGCGGTGGCGCCGGCCGCGCCGAAGAAGTCGGCGAAGAAGGCCGCCCCGGCCACGCAGGCCGAGGCCGCTGAGGGGCAGAGCACGACGGAGGGTGCCGAGTAATGGGTCAGAAGGTTCACCCCACTGGGTTCCGGCTCGGCATCTCGACCGACTGGAAGTCCCGCTGGTTCGCGGACAAGCTCTACAAGGACTACATCGGCGAGGACGTCAAGATCCGCCGGATGATGTCCAAGGGCCTGGAGCGTGCCGGCATCTCCAAGGTCGACATCGAGCGCACCCGGGACCGGGTCCGCGTCGACATCCACACCGCCCGGCCGGGCATCGTCATCGGCCGTAAGGGTGCGGAGGCCGACCGGATCCGGGGCGAGCTGGAGAAGCTCACCGGCAAGCAGGTCCAGCTGAACATCATCGAGGTGAAGAGCCCCGAGTCGGACGCGCAGCTGGTCGCCCAGGGCGTCGCCGAGCAGCTGTCCAGCCGGGTCAGCTTCCGTCGGGCCATGCGCAAGGCGATGCAGTCGGCGATGAAGAACCCGGTCTGCAAGGGCATCCGGGTGCAGGTCTCGGGCCGTCTCGGCGGTGCCGAGATGAGCCGGACCGAGTTCTACCGGGAAGGCCGGGTTCCGCTGCACACGCTGCGGGCCAACATCGAGTACGGCTTCTTCGAGGCTCGTACCACCTTCGGCCGGATCGGCGTGAAGGTCTGGATCTACAAGGGCGACGCCGTCCCGGGCCGGGAGGCCCCGGCCGAGGCCGGCCCGTCCCGCCCGCGCCGTGACCGTGGCGACCGCCCCGAGCGGCCGCGCCGTGGCCGGTCGGGCTCGTCCGGCACGACCGCCGGCGGCACCGAGGCCGGCCGGGCTGCCGCGACCACCATCGCGCAGCAGGCCGAGACGCCGAGCGGAGAGCCGGTCGACAGCGGTGCTGTCGCCGCGGCCGCCACTCAGCCGGCAGAAACGCAGCAGGAGGGCTGACAGATGCTGATGCCGCGCAAGCCCCCGAAGGGCTTCCGCAAGCCGCACCACCCGGACCGCCACGGCGCGTCCAAGGGTGGTAACCGGGTGGTGTTCGGCGAGTTCGGGATCCAGGCTCTCGAGCCGGCGTACGTGACCAACCGCCAGATCGAGTCGGCGCGTATCGCGATGACCCGCCACATCAAGCGTGGTGGCAAGGTCTGGATCACGATCTTCCCGGACCAGGCTCTCACCAAGAAGCCGGCGGAAACCCGGATGGGTTCCGGTAAGGGTTCGCCCGAGTGGTGGGTCGCCAACGTCAAGCCCGGGCGGGTTCTCTTCGAGATGTCCTTCCCGAACGAGCAGATCGCGCGAGAGGCGATGCGTCGCGCGATCCACAAGCTCCCGATGAAGTGCCGCATTGTTACGCGCGAAGTGGGTGAATCCTGATGGCAGCGGGCGTCAATGCCTCCGAGCTGCGTGAGCTCTCCGAGGAGGAGCTGGTCACGAAGCTGCGTGAGGCGAAGGCGGAGCTGTTCAACCTCCGCGTGCAGGCCGCAACCGGGCAGCTGGACAACAACCGGCGGCTGCAGGTCATCCGTCGGGAGATCGCCCGGATCTACACGATCATGCGTGAGCGTGAGCTGGGTCTCTCGGCCGCGCCGACTGAGGTGACTGCATCATGAGTGAGAACACCACCACCACCGCCACCGCGCGGGCCCGCCGCAAGGTGCGTGAGGGCCTCGTGGTCAGCGACAAGATGGAAAAGACCGTCGTGGTCGAGGTCGAGGACCGGGTCAAGCACGCGCTGTACGGCAAGATCATGCGCCGGACCAGCAAGCTGAAGGTGCACGACGAGCAGAACTCGGCCGGCATCGGCGACCGGGTCCTGATCATGGAGACCCGGCCGCTCTCCGCCACCAAGCGGTGGCGGCTCGTGGAGATCCTCGAGAAGGCCAAGTAGCGAAGGCTCGAGCTCGGCCGGTATCGGTCGGGCGCAGGTTCCGCCAGGCTCCGGCCGCCCGCGCGGCGGCCGGAGAACCGGCAGACATAGGAGATAGACGTGATTCAGCAGGAGTCGCGACTGCGCGTCGCCGACAACACGGGTGCCCGGGAGATCCTGTGCATCCGGGTTCTCGGTGGCTCCGGTCGGCGCTACGCGAGCATCGGCGACGTCATCGTGGCCACGGTCAAGGACGCGATCCCCGGTGCCGGTGTGAAGAAGGGCGACGTCGTCAAGGCCGTCGTTGTTCGCACCGCCAAGGAGAAGCGGCGGCCGGACGGCTCGTACATCCGCTTCGACGAGAACGCCGCCGTCATCATCAAGGACGGTGGGGACCCGCGCGGTACCCGTATCTTCGGCCCGGTCGGTCGGGAGCTGCGGGACAAGCGGTTCATGAAGATCATTTCCCTCGCGCCGGAGGTGTTGTGACCGTGAAGGTCAAGAAGGGCGACTCGGTCGTCGTCATCGCCGGCAAGGACAAGGGTGCCAAGGGCAAGGTCATCGCGGCCTACCCGCGGCAGGACAAGGTCCTGGTCGAGGGCGTGAACCGGGTCAAGAAGCACACCCGCATCAGCACCACCCAGCGTGGCGCCAAGACCGGTGGCATCGTCACCCAGGAGGCCCCGATCCACGTCTCGAACGTGATGGTCCTGGACTCCGACGGCAAGCCGACCCGCGTCGGTTACCGGATCGACGACAACGGCCAGAAGGTCCGCATCGCGCGTAGCACCGGTAAGGACCTGTGATGACCACGGCTACCGAAACCAAGACCATGCCGCGCCTCAAGGAGCGGTACCGCAGCGAGATCGCGGCCGAGCTGCAGAAGCAGTACAACTACGGCAACCCGATGCAGGTGCCGCGGCTGGTCAAGATTGTCGTCAACATGGGTGTCGGCGAGGCCGCCCGGGACGCCAAGCTGATCGACGGCGCGGTCCGCGACCTGGCCACCATCACCGGCCAGAAGCCGCAGGTGCGGCGGGCGACCAAGTCCATCGCGCAGTTCAAGCTCCGTGAGGGCATGCCGATCGGCGCGAAGGTCACCCTGCGGGGCGACCGGATGTGGGAGTTCCTGGACCGGCTGCTGTCCATCGCGCTGCCGCGTATCCGCGACTTCCGCGGCCTGGACGGGCGCAAGCTCGACGGGCACGGCAACTACACGTTCGGTCTGACCGAGCAGTCGGTGTTCCACGAGATCGATCAGGACAAGATCGATCGCCAGCGGGGCATGGACATCACGGTGGTCACGACCGCCACGACCGACGACGAGGGCCGGGCGCTGCTCAAGCTCCTGGGCTTCCCGTTCAAGGAGAACTGAGATGGCCAAGAAGGCGCTGATCATCAAGGCGGCCGCGAAGCCGAAGTTCTCGGTTCGCGCCTACACCCGCTGCCAGCGGTGCGGGCGTCCGAAGGCGGTCTACCGCAAGTTCGGTCTCTGCCGGGTGTGCATCCGGGAGATGGCCCACCGCGGTGAGCTGCCCGGCGTGTCCAAGGCTTCCTGGTAATAGCCCGGCGCGCTTCGCGCGTCAGCTGAACTGTCTCTTCGCCGTAGGCCCCGGGCCTGGCTCGGGGAACCGCGGCGAGAAAGGTTGACGAATTTCATGACGATGACCGACCCGATCGCAGACATGCTCACGCGTCTGCGTAACGCCAACCAGGCGTACCACGACCGGGTGACGATGCCCTACTCGAAGATCAAGGCGAACATCGCCGAGGTCCTCAAGGCCGAGGGTTACATCGCCACCTGGTTGGTCGAGGAGCCCGAGGAGGGCGCCGTCGGCAAGCGACTGGTCGTCGAGCTGAAGTACGGCCAGAACCGCGAGCGGAGCCTGGCCGGCATCAAGCGCGTGTCCAAGCCCGGTCTCCGGGTTTACGCCAAGTCGGACGGGCTCCCGCGGGTGCTCGGCGGGCTGGGCGTGGCGATCATTTCGACGTCCCAGGGGCTGCTCACCGACCGGCAGGCCCGCAAGCGGAGCGTTGGCGGGGAAGTCCTCGCCTTCGTCTGGTAACGGGAGACAGGTAGAAATGTCGCGTATTGGACGTAAGTCGATCCCGGTGCCAGCCGGCGTCGATGTCACGATCGACGGCCAGACCGTCAAGGTCAAGGGCCCGAAGGGCGAGCTGCGCCACGTGCTGGCTGAGCCGATCACGGCGGAGCGGGGCGAGGACGGTGCGGTGCACGTCAACCGGCCGAACGACGAGCGCAAGGCCAAGGAGCTGCACGGCCTGAGCCGTACGCTGGTGGCCAACATGATCGTCGGGGTGACCGAGGGCTACCGCAAGAGCCTGGAGATCGCCGGTACCGGTTACCGCGTGACCGCCAAGGGCAAGGACCTGGAGTTCGCTCTCGGGTTCTCGCACCCGGTGGTCGTCGTGGCGCCGGAGGGCATCACCTTCACGGTCGAGAGGCCGACGCTGTTCCACGTGGCCGGCATCGACAAGCAGCAGGTCGGCGAGATTGCCGCCAACATCCGGAAGATCCGCCCGCCGGAGCCCTACAAGGGCAAGGGCGTGAAGTACCAGGGCGAGGTCATCCGCCGCAAGGCTGGAAAGGCAGGTAAGAAGTGAGCGCCACGCTGCTCAAGCGCCGCCGCGGCGTCGCCGCCAAGCGTGCCGTCGGGCGTGCGCGTCGGCACTTCCGGGTCCGCAAGAACATCAGCGGCACCACCGAGCGTCCCCGCTTGGTCGTCACCCGCTCGCTGCGGCACATCGTCGCCCAGATCGTGGACGACACCAAGGGGCACACCCTGGCGTCGGCCTCGACCATGGACGCCTCGCTGCGCGGTGCCGAGGGCGACAAGAGCGCCCTGGCCGGCAAGGTCGGCGCCCTGCTCGCCGAGCGGGCCAAGGCCGCCGGCGTCTCGAAGGTCGTCTTCGACCGCGGTGGCAACCGGTACGCGGGGCGGGTCGCCGCGCTTGCCGACGCCGCCCGCGAAGCCGGGCTCGAGTTCTAGAAACCCCGTCACGAGAGAGAAGGAAGGCTGCTGATGCCAGGTCAACAGCGCCGTGGCGGCGGGTCCGGTGGCAACGAGGGTGGTCGCCGCGACAACCGCCGTGAGGGCGGCCGCGGAAACGCGCCCGTCGAGAAGACCCCGCACCTTGAGCGGGTCGTCGCGATCAACCGCGTCGCCAAGGTCGTGAAGGGTGGTCGTCGCTTCAGCTTCACCGCCCTGGTGATCGTGGGCGACGGCGACGGCACCGTCGGCGTGGGCTACGGAAAGGCCAAGGAGGTGCCCGCGGCGATCGCCAAGGGCGTCGAGGAGGCCAAGAAGCACTTCTTCAAGGTGCCGCGGATCGGCGCCTCGATCCCGCACCCGGTGCAGGGCGAGGACGCGGCCGGCGTGGTGCTGCTCAAGCCGGCCTCGGCCGGTACGGGCGTCATCGCCGGTGGTCCGGTGCGTGCCGTCCTGGAGTGCGCGGGCATCCACGACGTGCTCTCCAAGAGCCTCGGCTCGTCCAACCCGATCAACATCGTGCACGCCACGGTGGCGGCCCTGAAGGCGCTGGAGTCGCCGGAGGCGGTCGCGGCCCGTCGTGGCCTGCCGGTCGAGGACGTGGCGCCGGCCGCGATGCTGGCGTCCCGGGCGGGGGTGGCGTCCTGATGGCACGCCTGAAGGTCACCCAGATCCGTTCCGAGATCGGGGGCAAGAAGAACCAGCGTGACTCGCTGCGTTCGCTCGGTCTCAAGCGGATCAACGACGTGGTGGTCAAGGAGGACCGGCCGGAGATCCGTGGCATGATCTTCACGGTCAACCACCTCGTGAAGGTCGAGGAGGTCGAGTAATGACGATCAAGGTCCACCACCTGCGCCCGGCGCCGGGGGCCAAGACCGACAAGACCCGTGTGGGTCGCGGTGAGGGCTCCAAGGGCAAGACCGCCGGTCGCGGTACCAAGGGTTCGAAGGCCCGGAAGAACATCTCTCCGGCGTTCGAGGGTGGGCAGATGCCCATCCACATGCGCCTGCCGAAGATGAAGGGCTTCCGGAACAAGTTCAAGGTCGTCTTCCAGGTTGTCAACCTGGACCGGCTCGCCGAGCTCTTCCCGAACGGCGGCCAGGTCGGCCCGATCGAGCTGGTCGAGGCCGGCGCGGTCCGCAAGGGCCAGCCGATCAAGGTGCTCGGCACCGGCGACCTCGGCGGCGTGGCTCTCCAGGTGTCGGCGCACGCGTTCAGCGCGTCGGCCAAGGAGAAGATCACCGCTGCCGGTGGCTCCGTCACCGAGCTGTAGGGCACGGTCCGCGGCGCCCGCTCAGTCGTCAGAGGCTGGGCGGGCGCCGCGGTATCCCCGGCGGATGTGCGCCGGGTAACATCGGATTCGTTTTATGTAGCCGGGCACATCTGCCCGGACCGGGATCGGGCTGTTAGAGTCCCTTCCCAGCTATGGATATCGGGCATCCGGCCCGGCACCCACCCACCCCGCCAGGGATCATCACCGGCGGCCGCCTCGCGCAGGAGGAAGAAGTTGCTGTCCGCCTTTCTCAGTGCGTTCCGAACGCCTGACCTGCGCAAGAAGCTGCTGTTCACAGTAGGCATCATCGCGGTCTACCGACTGGGCGCCACGCTGCCCAGCCCGGGTGTGTCGTACGGCAACGTGCAGAAGTGTCTCGACGCCATCCAGGGCGGCGGGACCGGTGT
The DNA here is from genome assembly GCF_044765245.1 of Micromonospora sp. NPDC093277. Classification (NCBI taxonomy): domain Bacteria; kingdom Bacillati; phylum Actinomycetota; class Actinomycetes; order Micromonosporales; family Micromonosporaceae; genus Micromonospora; species Micromonospora sp. NPDC093277. The sequence goes on along the minus strand of NZ_JBIWJO010000007.1, from coordinate 174,548 downwards.
GCTGAACCTGCTGGATCTCTTCTCCGGCGGTGCGCTGCTGCAGCTCTCGGTCTTCGCGCTGGGCATCATGCCCTACATCACCGCGTCGATCATCCTGCAGCTGCTGACGGTGGTCATCCCGCGGCTGGAGCAGCTCCGCAAGGAGGGCCAGGCCGGCCAGGCGAAGATCACCCAGTACACCCGGTACCTGACCCTGGGTCTCGGCATCCTGCAGTCCTCCGCGTTCGTGGCGCTGGCCCGCTCCGGGCAGCTCTTCCAGAACCGCTGCGACCAGTGGCCGATCGTCCCCCGGGGCACCGGCATCCCGGACTGGCTGACCCTGGGCATCCTGGTCATGACCATGACCGCCGGTACCGGTATGGTGATGTGGCTCGGTGAGCTGATCACCGACCGCGGCGTCGGCAACGGCATGTCCGTCCTGATCTTCACCTCCATCGCGGCTCGGCTCCCCAGCGAGGGCTGGAAGATCAAGACCACCAAGGGCTGGGGGATGTTCCTCCTCGTCATCGCCCTGGTCCTGCTGGTCATCACCGCGGTCACCTTCATCGAGCAGGCCCAGCGCCGGATTCCGGTGCAATACGCCAAGCGCATGATCGGCCGGCGGATGTACGGCGGCACCTCCACCTACATCCCGCTGAAGGTCAACCAGGCCGGTGTGATCCCGGTCATCTTCGCCTCGTCGCTGCTCTACCTGCCGCAGCTCGCGCTCCAGTTCTTCGACCAGAACAACCCGGGCAAGACCCAGGCCTGGATCCAGAACCACATCGTGAAGGCGAGCGCGCCGGAGCACATCGCGGTCTACTTCCTGCTGATCATCTTCTTCACGTACTTCTACGTGTCGATCACGTTCAACCCGACCGAGGTCGCGGACAACATGAAGAAGTACGGCGGCTTCGTGCCGGGCATCCGCCCCGGCAAGCCGACCGCCGAGTACCTCGACTTCATCCTCAGCCGGATCACCCTGCCGGGTGCGCTCTACCTGGGCATCATCGCGATCCTGCCGAACTTCTTCTTCATCTGGCTCGACAACCAGCAGTTCCAGAACTTCCCGTTCGGCGGCACCGCCGTGCTGATCATGGTCGGCGTCGGTCTGGAGACCGTGAAGCAGATCGAGAGCCAGCTCATGCAGCGGAACTACGAAGGGTTCCTGCGGTAGATGCGACTCGTTCTGGTTGGCCCGCCGGGCGCGGGCAAGGGCACACAGGCGGAGTTCATCGCGGCCCACCTGTCGGTGCCGAAGATCTCGACCGGAGACATCTTCCGGGCGAACGTCTCCCAGGGCACGCCGCTGGGGGTCGAGGCCAAGCGATACATGGACGCCGGCAAGCTGGTCCCGGACGAGGTCACCATCAACATGGTGCGGGACCGGCTCGCCGAGCCGGACGCCGGTGAGGGCTTCCTCCTCGACGGCTTCCCGCGTACCACGCCGCAGGCCGTCGCGCTGGACAAGCTCCTCGCCGACCTCGGCACCGCCCTGGACCTGGTGCTGGAGCTGGTCGTCGACGACGACGAGGTGATCCGGCGGCTCTCCGGCCGGCGGACCTGCCGGGGCTGCGGCAAGATCTGGCACGTCGAGTTCGACGCCACCACCCGGGACGGCGTCTGCGACCGCTGTGGTGGCGAGCTGTTCCAGCGGGACGACGACAAGCCGGAGACCATCGCGGCGCGGCTCCGGGAGTACGCCGAGAAGACCGCGCCGCTGGTCGACTACTACGGCGCCCAGGGCAAGCTCGTCGGCATCGACGCGACCGGGCCGGTGGAGGACGTCACCGTCCGCGCCATCGACGCCCTGCGGTCGTACGGCGGCTGACGTCGCGCCGGGCCTCCGGCGGATAGAGTGCGAACAGCGGGGTACGTCCGACGTGCCCCGCTGGTCCGTGCGACGAAAGGTAACGCCTCCATGCGTCGTCCCCAGCTGGACATCCAGCTGAAGACCCCCGACCAGATCGAGCTGATGCGAGCTGCCGGTCTGGTGGTCGCCCGTGCGCTGCGGCTGATGCGGGAGGCGGTCGCCCCCGGTGTGAGCACCGCTGACCTGGACGCGATCGCCGAGGCCACCATCCGCGAGGCGGGCGCGGTCCCGTCGTTCAAGGGCTACCACGGCTACCCGGCGTCGATCTGCTCCTCCGTGAACGAGCAGGTGGTGCACGCCATCCCGTCGCCGAAGCAGGTGCTCCAGGAGGGTGACCTGATCTCGATCGACTGCGGGGCGGTGCTGAACGGGTGGCACGGGGACGCCGCCATCACCGTCGGCGTCGGCGAGACCGACCCCGCCCTGCTCAAGATGGCCTCGGCCGCCGAGGACGCGATGTGGGCCGGGATCGCCGCCGCCGCCCGCGGTGGGGCCAGTCGGAAGGGCCGGCTCACCGACATCTCGCACGCGGTGGAGCACGCGGTCCGCAAGGCGGGCCGGTACGGCATCGTCGACGGGTACGGCGGGCACGGCATCGGCACCGAGATGCACCAGGACCCGCACGTGCTCAACCACGGCCGCCCGGGCAAGGGGCCCCGGCTGGTGCCGGGCATGGCGCTGGCCATCGAGCCGATGATCACGATGGGTTCGCCGCGTACCGTCGAGTTGGCCGACGGTTGGACGGTGGTGACCCGGGACGGGTCGATGGCGGTGCACGTCGAGCACTCGATGGCGCTGCTGGACGACGGCGTGTGGGTGCTGACCGCCGAGGACGGCGGCCGGGCGCGCCTCGGCGAGCTGGTCACCTCCCGGCAGCCGGCGGACTCTCCGGCGGTCTGACGGTGGGGAACCGGCCCCTTGGCGGCCGGTGGCGTGCCGGTGGCATGCTGGCCCCCATGGAAGGGCGGGACAGTATGCGGGCGGCCGACGTCGACCGGCAGGCGACGGCGGACCGGCTCCGGGTGGCCCTGGAGGAGGGCCGACTCGATCTGCACGAGTACGACGAGCGGCTGGGCCGGGCGTACGGCGCGAAGACGTACGCCGAGCTGGACGAGGTCGTGGCGGACCTGCCCGGAGTGGCGGCGGCCGAGCGCTCGGCCGTGGTGCCCGCACCGGCGGCGCCCGGCCCGGTCCGGGACGGCGAGGCGGATGTCGTCGAGCCCGAGCGCCGGTCCTCGCTGCTCGGGATCTGGTCGCCGTGGCTGCGGGTCGCCGGGATCCTCACCGCGATCTGGCTGATCTCGTCGATCGGCTACGGGCATGTCATCTACTACTGGCCGGCTTGGGCGATCGGGCCGTGGGGAGTGCTCCTGCTGCTGCGGACGGTGGGCGTGCACGACGGCGAGGAGCGGCGGCGCCGGGACCGGCGGGAGCGGCGGGAGCGGCGGCGCGGCCACTGATCGCCGCGCTGTGGCCAGCATCACAGCGCCTCGGCCGGGCGTGGCGGGTTTTCCCCCGGCCGGGGATCGCATGGGTGGTCGGTTTGGCGACCGCGTGCGGGCGGGCGTACACTTTCTGATCGGCGCACAGCGTCCACTCCTGCATGCCCACCCAGCGCTTCGGTGGGACTGGGAGCCGCGGCTGGCGCGGGTTTCCTGATCTTGATCAGTTCTCCCGTGTAAGGCGTTGTGGGCCGTCCGGAGCAACCGACGTCAGGACAGCGGAGGACATGCCGAAAAAAGACGGAGCCATCGAAATCGAGGGTCGGGTCATCGAGCCTCTGCCGAACGCCATGTTCCGGGTGGAACTCGCGAACGGCCACAAGGTGCTGGCTCACATCAGCGGCAAGATGCGGCAGCACTACATCCGCATCCTGCCGGAGGACCGGGTCGTCGTCGAACTCTCGCCGTACGACCTGACCCGCGGGCGCATCGTCTACCGCTACAAGTAAGCCTGACGGCGGCCGGGGCATCCCGTGTCCGTCTTCGACGTCCGGCGTCGCGCACCGTCGCGTCTCCGGGCCCAGATGGGAAAGTAAGGCAACCGTGAAGGTCAAGCCGAGCGTCAAGAGGATCTGCAACAAGTGCCGGGTGATCCGCCGGCACGGCCGGGTCATGGTTATCTGTTCGGACCCGCGCCACAAGCAGCGCCAGGGCTGAACCAGTCCCACCGGTCGTGACGGCCGGTCGGATCGGCCCGGGTCGCAGATCCCGACAGCACTGCATCAGCTCGTCCCAGCCGCGAACGGTACGCATCGCGTACTCCCTCGTGGTTGACCCCCGGTCGGAGGCCGGGGCCCGCTCGGGCAGCGACCGATCCCGGTCGCCGGCGCGGAACGCGTCGGAAGGACGGGACGGTCGGTAGCGGGGTGGGATGGGTCCACACCTCCGCCACAACATCACGAGGAGTACGCCCGCACATGGCACGTCTAGTCGGCGTGGATCTCCCCCGCGAGAAGCGGATGGAGATCGCGCTCACCTACATCTTCGGGCTCGGTCGCACCCGCGCCCTGGAGACGCTCGCCGCCACCGGCATCTCGCCGGACAAGCGCGCTCGGGACCTCACGGATGAGGAGCTGGTCCAGCTCCGTAATCACATCGAGGCCAACTACAAGGTTGAAGGCGACCTGCGCCGCGAGGTCGCCGCTGACATCCGCCGCAAGGTCGAGATCGGCTGCTACGCCGGCATCCGGCACCGCCGGGGCCTGCCCGTGCGTGGCCAGCGGACCAAGACCAACGCGCGGACCCGGAAGGGCCCGAAGCGGACCGTCGCCGGCAAGAAGAAGCCCGGCAAGAAGTAGTTCTTAAACCGGAATTCTGGTCGTTCTCCGCCCAGGTGGGCCGGGCTCCAGTCGGAGTCGGTGTCCACGGAGGCAGCGGGGTGACGGGCCGGAACCGATCGAGAACCGAAACAGGAGCGCGAAAGACTTATGCCACCGAAGGCTCGTGCCGGAGCCGCAGTCAAGAAGGTCCGGCGCAAGGAACGCAAGAACGTCGCCCACGGGCAGGCGCACATCAAGAGCACCTTCAACAACACCATCGTGTCCATCACGGACCCGACCGGTGCGGTCATCTCCTGGGCCTCCGCGGGCCAGGTCGGCTTCAAGGGCTCGCGCAAGTCGACCCCGTTCGCCGCGCAGCTGGCCGCCGAGGCCGCCGCGCGCCGGGCCATGGATCACGGCATGCGCAAGGTCGACGTGTTCGTCAAGGGCCCCGGCTCCGGCCGGGAGACCGCCATCCGTTCGCTGCAGGCCGTCGGGCTGGAGGTCGGGCAGATCTCCGACGTCACCCCGCAGCCGCACAACGGATGCCGTCCGCCGAAGCGTCGCCGGGTCTGAGAGGTTAGAGAGAGATGGCTCGTTACACCGGTGCTGACTGCCGCCGTTGCCGGCGGGAGAAGATGAAGCTGTTCCTCAAGGGCAGCAAGTGCGATGGCCCGAAGTGCCCGTTCGAGTCCCGGCCGTTCCCGCCCGGACAGCACGGCCGCGGCCGCACCAAGGAGACGGAGTACCTGCTCCAGCTCCGTGAGAAGCAGAAGGCTCGCCGGGTCTACGGCGTGCTGGAGAAGCAGTTCCGCGGTTACTACGAGGAGGCCGTGGGCAAGCCGGGTAAGACCGGTGAGGTCCTCCTGCAGATCCTCGAGTCTCGGCTGGACAACGTGGTCTACCGGGCTGGCTACGCCAAGTCCCGGGACATGGCCCGTCAGCTGGTCAAGCACGGTCACCTCACGGTGAACGGCAAGAAGGTCGACATCCCGTCGTACCGGGTCAAGGAGCACGACATCGTCGAGGTGCGTGCGAAGAGCAAGGAACTCACCCCGTTCCTGGTGGCGCAGGGTGAGGCCGGCTCGCGGACCGTCCCGGCGTGGCTGGAGGCCATCCCGAGCCAGCTGAAGATCCTCGTGCACTCGCTCCCGGCCCGTCAGGTGATCGACACCCAGGTCCAGGAGCAGCTGATCGTCGAGCTTTACTCGAAGTAAGGCTCGTTGCGGTGGCCCGCCCTCCGGGGCGGGTCACCGGAACAGTTTGTGTCGTGGGCGTCATATAGCGGGCGCCCCGGAAGAAAAGAGAAAAGATGCTCATCAGCCAGCGACCGTCCCTCTCCGAAGAGTCGATCAACGAGACCCGGTCCCGGTTCACCATCGAGCCGCTGGAGCCGGGCTTCGGCTACACCCTGGGCAACTCGCTGCGGCGTACGCTGCTGTCGTCCATCCCGGGTGCGGCTGTCACCTCGATCAAGATCGACGGCGTGCTGCACGAGTTCACCACGATCCCCGGCGTCAAGGAGGACGTGGTCGAGCTCGTCATGAACATCAAGGAGCTGTGCGTCAGCTCCGAGCACGATGAGCCGGTCAGCATGTACCTGCGTAAGCAGGGCCCGGGCGACGTGACCGCCGGTGACATCCAGCCCCCGGCCGGTGTCTCGGTGCACAACCCGGACCTGAAGCTCGCCACCCTGAACGGCAAGGGCCGGCTCGACATGGAGCTGACCGTCGAGCGGGGCCGGGGCTACGTCACGGCGGCGCAGAACAAGCAGGCGGGCGCGGAGATCGGCCGGATCCCGGTCGACTCGATCTACTCGCCGGTGCTCAAGGTGACGTACCGCGTCGAGGCGACCCGCGTCGAGCAGCGGACCGACTTCGACCGGCTGATCATCGACGTCGAGACCAAGCCGTCGATGGGCCCGCGTACCGCGCTGGCCTCGGCCGGTTCGACGCTGGTGGAGCTGTTCGGGCTGGCCCGGGAGCTGGACGAGACCGCCGAGGGCATCGACATCGGGCCGTCCCCGCAGGACGCCCAGCTGGCGGCGGACCTGGCTCTGCCGATCGAGGAGCTGGACCTCACCGTCCGCTCCTACAACTGCCTCAAGCGCGAGGGCATCAACTCCGTTGGTGAGCTGATCGGGCGTACCGAGGCGGACCTCCTCGACATCCGGAACTTCGGTCAGAAGTCGATCGACGAGGTCAAGATGAAGCTCGCCGGGATGGGCCTGGGGCTGAAGGACTCGGCTCCGAACTTCGACCCGGCGCACGTCGTGGACGCCTTCGGCGAAGCCGACTACGACACCGACGACTACCGCGAGACCGAGCAGCTCTAAGTCCGGCTGCCGCCACATCTGAGGAGCACCAACAATGCCCACGCCCACCAAGGGCCCCCGCCTCGGCGGCAGCCCCGCGCACGAGCGGCTGATGCTGGCCAACCTGGCCACCTCGCTGTTCCAGCACGGCAAGATCCAGACCACCGAGACGAAGGCCCGGCGGCTGCGTCCGCTGGCCGAGCAGCTGATCACCAAGGCCAAGCGCGGCGACCTCGCCTCGCGTCGGCGGGTGCTGGCCGTCGTCAAGGACAAGGACGTGGTCTACAGCCTGTTCGACCAGATCGCGCCCCGGTACGCCAACCGCAACGGTGGCTACACCCGGATCGTGAAGACCGGCCCGCGCAAGGGTGACGCCGCTCCGATGGCGATCATCGAGCTGGTGGAGGAGCTTCAGGTCGCCGAGCCGAAGGCGAACAAGAAGACCGCCGCCCGCAAGGCCGCGCAGCAGGACAAGGTCGAGGCCCTGGCCCCGGCCGAGGAGACCCCGGCCCCGGCCGACCAGGACTCCGAGGCGCCGATCTCCGCCGCCGGCGACACCGCCCAGGCGCGCGAGGACGACGACGAGGCCAACGAGAACAAGGCCTGAGCTGAGGCAGATCGTCGGGCCCGGTACCCCTTCGTGGGGTGCCGGGCCCGACGGCGTGAACGGGAGGTACGAGGTGGACGAGCGAATCCGGCTGCGGCTGGACGTCTCGTACGACGGCACCGACTTCTCCGGCTGGGCGGCCCAGCCCACCCGGCGTACCGTCGCCGGGGTGCTCGTCGAGGCGCTGGACCTGGTCCTCGGCGCGGGCACCGCGAGCGGGCTGACCGTGGCCGGCCGGACCGACGCCGGCGTGCACGCCACCGGTCAGGTCTGTCACCTCGACCTGCCGACCGAGGTCTGGCGGCAGCACGACGGGAGGCTGCTGCGCCGCCTGGCCCGGCTGCTCCCGCCCGACGTGCGGGTACGCGCGATGACCGAGGTGCCGGGCGACTTCGATGCTCGCTTCTCGGCCACCTTCCGCCGCTACGAGTACCGGGTCACCGACGCCCCCTGGGGCGCCGAGCCGCTGCGCCGGACGGACACCCTGGCCTGGCCGAGGCCGCTCGACCTGGCGGCGCTGAACGCCGCGGCGGCCGGCCTGGTGGGGGAGCACGACTTCGCCGCGTACTGCCGGCGCAAGGAGAACGCCACCACGCTGCGCGAGGTGACCCGGCTGGACTGGCGGCGGGACGCGGACGGCATCCTGGTCGCCACGGTGCAGGCCGACGCGTTCTGCCAGAACATGGTGCGCAGCCTGGTCGGCGCGATGCTGGCCGCCGGGGAGGGCCGCCGGCCCGCCACCTGGCCGGCCGGCCTGCTGAGCCGGCGGGAACGGTCCAGTGAGGTCACCGTAGCCCCGGCGCACGGGCTGGCCCTGGTCGAGGTCGGCTACCCGGCGGACCCCGCGGAGTACGCCCGCCGGGCGGCGCTCACCCGCCAGCTGCGCGTGCCGGTCGCGGAGGGCTGACCGCGACCGGCACCGGTCTCCTCCGCGTGGGACGGTCGGAGCGCCGGTGCCGGTCGACGGGCCAGCAGAGTGCCTCGCGCCGTCCGCCGTGGACGACGTGGACCGCGTCTCGTCGTCAGTTTCCGGACGAGTTCCGGCCGTTGGTGGCGGACTGGCTGGCGGTGCTCTCCGTCGGGCTCGCGGTGGGCTGGCTGGCCACCCCACCGTTCGCCCGGCGTTCCAGCACGCCACGGTTCAGGTAGGACTCGATCATGTCGTACAGGATCTCGCGGGTCTTGGCGTCGGAGGAGCTGATCTGTTCCCCGTCGGCGCGGGTGACCAGGCAGTAGGCGATGTAGTGGCCGCGTACCTGCCAGCCGACCCGGGCGGCGGCCGTGGTCACCGCGTCGGTGCCGTCGCCGGCGGACAGGCCCTGGAACCGGCCCTGTCGGTCGTCGAGCAGCTGCCGGATCCGGTCCCGGGCCCGCTGGGCGCTGGCCGCGTCGGTGAGGTTGAACAACCCGGCGGTGAGCAGGTGATCCCCGTCGGGGGAGCGGAGGGTGGCCCGGACCACCTGGTTGCAGCCGAGCCGGGCCAGCAGGTCGCCGATCTCGCCGGTCGCCGCAGCCGTGCAGTCGGTGCCGGCCTGGGTCTTCAGCACCTGGTAGGCCGGCCTGCCGTCGTCGGCCACCAGCTGCTTGTTGGGGAAGACCTCCTTGACGGTGAGCGCCGACTGGTCGGTGTCCCGGGAGTCGATGTCGTGCCCGTTGGCCGCGGCGGACTGCTCGACCACGGGCTGGTCGCTCGGCAGCGCGGCCGGCGGGGTACTGGTCTTGTCTTCGAGCAGGGTGGCGACGGCCAACCCGCCGAGCGCGAGCAGCACCAGTACGGCGGTGCCGCCGATCAGCACCTGCCAGGCCCGACCGCCGCTGCGTCTGCGTCCGGCACGGCCCGGTTCGAAGTCGTCCGGCGGGTCGGTCGCCCGCAGGAGTGGATTCGGGGACTCCGACACGGGGGGCACCGAAACCGGAGGCGGCTCGGTGGCGGCCGGGGGTGTCGGGGCCGGCGCGGACATCGGAGGCGGCGGCGGGACGTCCGACCGGGGCCTGGCCGGGGCGACTGCCGGTCGGGGCGGCTCCGGGGTGACCTCGACGGGTCGGGTGTGCCGGACCGGTGGCGGCAGCGACGGTGTGGGGAAGCGGGACGGCGAGGGCCCCGCGGGCGGTGCCGCCGGTGTGCCGGGCGCGGACGGGTACGACCCGGGCCTCGGATGATCCAGGAAGGCGTCCTCATCGGACTCGTACCGATACACCATGTGGGTTACAGTAGGGCCGATTGTCCCTTTAGGGGGTAATATCGGGAAATTCCAGCGGAGTGGCGTCGCGCATTTTTGAGTGCGCCGACGTCGGCCCCGTGCCGCTCGCCGCGGCGACGCCCCGCTTCCGGCTCGGTGCGGCGAAGCCCGACCTCCGGGCCGGTGCGACAATTCCGGGCGTGACCGGCGACCACTACTTCACCGCTGAACCCGCGACCGCCGCCCAGCCGCGCGAGGTCGAGTTCTCCGTCGCCGGGCGGGACTTCACCCTCGCCTCGGCCGCCGGCGTCTTCTCCGCCGACCGCCTCGATTCCGGCACGGCGGTGCTGCTGCGCAAGGGCGAGCTGCCGACAGCCGACGCCACCGGCCCGATGCTCGACGTCGGCTGCGGCTTCGGGCCGATCACCTGCGTACTCGCCACCTGCGCGCCGTCCGCCACCGTCTGGGCGGTCGACGTCAACGAACGGGCCCGCGACCTCACCGCCGGGAACGCCGCCCGGGTGGGGGCCGCCGACCGGGTCCGGGTGGTCGCGCCGGACGACGTACCGGCCGATGTTCGCTTCGCGCAGATCTGGTCGAACCCGCCCATCCGGATCGGCAAGGCCGAGCTGCACGAGCTGCTGCTGCGTTGGCTGCCCCGGCTCGCCCCGGCCGGGGTGGCCTGGCTGGTCGTGGCCCGGCACCTCGGCGGGGACTCGCTGCACCGCTGGCTGGTCGAGCAGGGCTGGCAGGTGGAACGGCACGCCAGCCAGAAGGGGTACCGAGTGCTGCGGGTCACCCGGTAATCGAGTGTCGCCCGCCCCGGCCCCTCGGGCAGGATGCCCGCGTGGGTTACGTGGACGTGGCAGCGGTCGGGCACATCCTCCCGGACGGCCGGGAGCTCTTCACGGAGGTGTCGTTCCGGGTCGGCGAGGGCGCCAAGGTGGCGTTGGTCGGGCCGAACGGCGCCGGCAAGACCACGCTGCTGCGGATGGTCGCCGGTGACCTGGCGGTGAAGACCGGAGCGATCGCCCGCGCCGGCGGACTCGGCGTGATGCGGCAGTTCATCGGCATGATCGGGGACGACTCCACGCTCGCCGACCTGGCGCTCGAGCTCGCCCCACCGGCGCTGCGCGACGCCGGCCGCCGCCTCGCCGAGACCGAGGCGGCCATGCGGGCGGCCGAGGTCCGCGGCAAGTACAGCACCGCCGCCGGCAAGGCCCAGCTCGCGTACGCGGACGCGCTGGCCGCCTGGGGCGAGATCGGCGGGTACGACGCCGAGGTGCTCTTCGACACCGTCGCCACCATCGTCCTCGACCTGCCCTGGGACGCCGCCCGGGAACGACCGGTCCGGACCCTCTCCGGCGGCCAGCAGAAGCGCTTCGCCCTCGAACTGCTGCTCCGCGGGCCCGACGAGGTGCTCCTCCTCGACGAGCCGGACAACTTCCTCGACGTGCCCGGCAAGCGCTGGCTGGAGGCCCGGCTGCGCGAGTCCGGCAAGTCGGTGCTCTACGTGTCGCACGACCGGGAGCTGCTGGCCCAGACCGCCGACCGGGTGGTCGCCGTCGAGGGCGGCAGCGCCTGGGTGCATCCGGGCGGCTTCGCGAGCTGGCACGAGGCGCGGGTGGCCCGGCACGCCCGCCTCGACGAGCTGCGCAAACGCTGGGACGAGGAACACCAGAAGCTGCGCGAGCTGATGCTGATGTACAAGCAGAAGGCCGCGTACAACTCCGACATGGCGTCGCGGTACCAGTCGGCGCAGACCCGGTTACGCAAGTTCGAGGAGGCCGGGCCGCCGCCCGTACCCCCGAAGGACCAGGACATCCGGATGCGGCTGACCGGCGGGCGGACCGGCAAGCGCGCGGTCATCGCCGAGCAGCTCGAGCTCGACGGCCTGACCTATCCCTTCGACCTGGAACTCTGGTACGGCGACCGGGTCGCCGTGCTCGGCGCGAACGGGACCGGCAAGTCGCACTTCCTCCGCCTGCTGGCCCGCGGCGGCACCGACCCGGAGCCGGCCAACACCCCGGTCGACGGCGCGGCGGCCCTCGCACCCGTCGCCCACGACGGGGTGGTACGCCTCGGCGCCCGGGTCCGGCCCGGCCACTTCTCGCAGACCCACGACCGTCCGGAGCTGATGGAGAAGGCGCTGGTCGACATCCTGTGGCGGGGCGACGAGCACCGGGCCGGCATGGACCGGCACGCGGCGATGGCGGCGCTGTCCCGGTACGAGCTGGCCGGGCAGGGCGATCAGCGCTTCGGTACCCTCTCCGGCGGGCAGCAGGCGCGTTTCCTGGTGCTGCTGCTGGAGCTCTCCGGCGCGACCCTGCTGCTGCTCGACGAGCCGACCGACAACCTCGACCTGGCCTCCGCCGAGGCGCTCGAGACGGGGTTGGCCGCGTTCGACGGGACGGTGATCGCGGTCACCCACGACCGGTGGTTCACCCGGTCCTTCGACCGGTTCGTGCTGTTCGGAGGCGACGGCGAGGTGGTCGAGACCCCCGAGCCGGTCTGGGACGTCGGGTGATCGAGGACGCTCTGGTCCGGCGGCTCCGCGCGGTCGACGGGGTGGTCGCGGTGCGCTCGGCGGCAGCCGTCGGGAACGATTCACCGCGCCGGTCCGTCGGCGTTCCAGCCCGACCGGTGGTGGGGCGCTGCGCCGCATAGGGTGATCTCGTGACTGAGATGACCTACCGCCGGCTGGGCGACTCCGGGCTCGTGGTGTCCGTGGTCGGCATCGGCTGCAACAACTTCGGCCGCAAGCTCGACCTCGACGGCACCCGGGCGGTGGTCGACACCGCGCTCGACGCCGGGATCAACTTCTTCGACACCGCCGACATCTACGGTGAACCGCAGGGCAGCTCCGAGGAGCTGCTCGGGCAGGCGCTCAAGGGTCGCCGGGACGACGTGGTGGTCGCCACCAAGTTCGGCATGGACATGCACGGCCTGAACGGGCCGGACCACGGTGCCCGGGGCGCCCGACGGTACATCGCCCGGGCGGTCGAGGCGTCGCTGCGCCGGCTCGGCACCGACCACATCGACCTGTACCAGCTGCACGAACCGGACCCGGGCACTCCGATCGACGAGACGCTCGCCGCACTGGACGACCTGGTCACCGCCGGAAAGGTCCGTTACCTCGGCAACTCGAACTTCGCCGGCTGGCAGATCGCCGACGCCGACTGGACCGCCTCCTCCCAGGGCCGCACCCGGTTCATCTCCGCGCAGAACCACTACAGCCTGCTGGAACGGTCCGTGGAGGCCGAGGTCATCCCCGCCTGCGAGCGGTTCGGCCTGGGCATGCTGCCGTTCTTCCCGCTGGCCAACGGCCTGCTCACCGGCAAGTACCACCGGGACGAGGCGCCGCCCGCCGGCAGCCGACTCTCCGGCGGTGGCCGCTACGCCGAACGGCTCGCCGCCGCGGACTGGGACACCATCGAGAAGATCGAGGGGTACGCGGCCGAGCGGGGGCTCACCATGCTCCAGGTGGCCATCGGCGGGCTCGCCGCCCGGCTGGCGGTGACCTCGGTGATCGCGGGTGCCACCACGCCCGAGCAGGTACGCGCCAACGCCGAGGCGGGCACCTGGCAGCCCACCGACGAGGACCTCGACGCCATCGACGCCATCCTCTGACCGCACCCAGCCTCGCCGCCCCGGCCCTCCGTGCGCCGGGCTCTCGCTGCCCCGGCACCGTCTCGACGGGTGCCGGGGCAGCGTGCTTTCCGTGGCGCTGCTCCGACGGCTCCGGGCGGGGCCCGCAACATGGCCCAGGTGAGCTGTCCGCCGACGGCGGCGCTGCCCGGGAACGGCAGGGAGGACAGCCGGCGGGGGACGCGGGGCTGAGGGCATCCAGACAGCATGGCGTGACCGGAGCGGTGCCCGCTGCCAGCGCCCTCCACAGGTGACGGTGGGTGGGAGAAGTGTCACCCCGCCCTTGGCGGATCCGCGGCGCGCGTCGTACGGTTGGCCGCAAGTGACCCACGGGAGCCCGGTGTACCGGGCTGAGAGGGGGGCTGCAGCCCCCGACCGTCGAACCTGATCCGGGTAATGCCGGCGCAGGGAGGAGTGTTGCCGTGCCGTCCCTGGGACGACTGCATCTGATCACCGACACCCGGCCGGGATGCGACCCGCTCGCCGTGCTGCGCGCCGCCCTGCCGGTCGCCCGCGCCGAACTGGTCGTCCAGGTCCGGGTCGCGGACGACGCGACCGACCGCGAGGCGTACGACCTGGCCCACCGGGTGGTCGCGCTGTGCCGGCCGTACGGGGCGACCTGCCTGGTCAACGACCGGCTGCACGTGGCGCTCGCGGTGGACGCGGCCGGCGGCCACGTCGGCGCCGAGGACCTGCCCGTGCCGGCCGCCCGCCGGGTGCTCGGCCGCGCCGCCGTGCTCGGCGTCACCGCGCGGGAGCCGCTCGGCGCCGCCGAGGCGGTCGCCGCCGGGGCCAGTTACCTGGGCGTGGGTCCCTGCCACGCCACCGCCACCAAGGCCGGGCTGCCCGACCCGATCGGCCCCGACGGGGTACGCGCCGTCGTCGAGGCGGTGGACGTGCCGGTGATTGCGATCGGCGGGGTGACCGCCGCGCGCGTGCCGGCGCTGCGGGCCGCCGGGGCGTACGGGGTGGCGGTGGTCGGCGCGCTTTCCCAAACCGCCGACCCGGCCCGGGCCACCGCCGAGCTGCTCGGGGCGCTGACGTGTTAACAGGGAGCCCTTCCTCTACCGGAGGCGTTAACGGGGGGCCCTTCCTTGCTGACGTCGGCGTGGTGGGGGCGGGACCGGTCGGGCTGGCGATCGCGTGGCGGTGCGCGCAGCGCGGGCTGCGGGTGATCGTCCACGATCCGGCGCCGGGTTCCGGGGCGTCCCACGTGGCGGCCGGGATGCTGGCGCCGGTGGCCGAGGCGTACTTCGGGGAACACGAGCTGACCGGGCTGCTCACCGAGTCCGCCGCCCGCTGGCCGGCCTTCGCCGCCGAGCTGACCGAGGCCGCCGGCACCGATGTCGGGTATCGCACCGAGGGCACGCTGGTGGTCGGGCTGACCGCCGACGACCTGGCCGAGGCGCGCCGGCTCTGGGCGTACCAGCAGGGGTTGGGGTTGCCGATCACGCCGCTGCGCCCGTCGGCGCTGCGGGACCGGGAGCCGGCGCTGGCGACCCGGGTGCGCGGCGGCGCGGTCGCCCCCGGCGACCACCAGGTCGACCCGCGCCGGCTGCTGCCCGCGCTGCGGACGGCGGCCGAGCGGGCCGGCGTCGTGCTGCGCCCCGCCCCGGTCGCCCGGCTCTCCGACGTGGACGCCCAGGTCATCGTGATCGCCGCGGGCTGCGGCGCGGCGGCGCTCACCGGGCTGCCGGTTCGGCCGGTGAAGGGGCAGGCGCTGCGGCTCCGCGCGCCCGGTTGCGGCACACCGGGCTTCCGGCACGTGATCCGGGGGTACGCCGACGGCGAGTCGGTCTACCTGGTGCCCCGGGACGGCGGCGAGGTGGTGGTCGGGGCGACCGTCGAGGAGCGCGCCGACACCGAGGTGACCGCCGGTGCGGTGCTCCGACTGCTGCGCGCCGCCGTCGAGCTGGTCCCCGAGCTGGCCGAGTACGACCTGGTGGAGGCGTCCGCCGGGCTGCGCCCCGGTACGCCGGACAACGCGCCGATCATCGGGCCGCTGCCCGGCCGGCCGGGCGTGCTCGCCGCCACCGGCCACCACCGGCACGGCATCGTGCTCACCCCGGTCACCGCCGACCTGGTCACCGAGCTGATCGTCACCGGTGAGCCGGACCGGCTGCTCGCCCCGTTCTGCCCGGCCCGGTTCGCCGCCGTCGACCCGTCGTCCGCCCCCGACCGGGATCAGGCCCGCCCCGACCGGGAGCGGCCCCGCCCCGACCGGGACCAGATCGGACCGACTCGGGACCGGGCGGCCCGGGCCGGGAGTTGACCGCACCCACCATCGAGGAGGCGACGTGGAACTGATCGTCAACGGCGCCGGGCGGACCGTGCCCGGCGGAGCGACTGTGGCCGACATGGTCCGGGAGGTCACCGACCAACGGCGCGGTCTCGCGGTCGCGGTCAACGGCGAGGTCGTGCCGCGCGGCGGCTGGGCGGCGACCACGTTGCGCGACGGCGACCGGGTCGAGGTGCTCAGCGCCGCGCAGGGCGGGTGAACGACGTGTCCCTCGAGATCGGCGGCACCGCGTTCGGCTCCCGGCTCATCCTCGGCACCGGCGGCGCCGCCAACTTGCACGTGCTGGAGCAGGCGATCCGCGCTTCCGGCACCGAGCTGGTCACGCTCGCGCTGCGCCGGGTGGACACCGCGCCGGGCAGCGCCGGCGGCCTGCTCGACCTGCTCGACCGGTGCGGCGTACGGGTGCTGCCGAACACGGCCGGCTGCCGGACCGCGTCCGAGGCGGTGAAGGTGGCCCACCTGGCCCGGGAGGCGTTCGACACGGACTGGGTGAAGCTGGAGGTGATCGGCGACGAGCGCACGCTGCTGCCCGACGGGGTGGAGCTGTTGCGCGCCGCCGAGGAGCTGGTGGCGGACGGGTTCACCGTGCTGCCGTACACCTCGGACGATCCGGTCCTGGCCCGGCGACTGGCCGACGCGGGCTGCGCGGCGGTGATGCCGGCCGGCGCCCCGATCGGCTCCGGCCTGGGAGTGAACAACCCGCACCACATCCGGCTGATCCGGCAGGGCGTGGACGTGCCGGTGATCCTCGACGCCGGCATCGGCACCGCCTCGGACGCCGCGCTCGCCATGGAGCTGGGCTGCGACGCGGTGCTGCTGGCCAGCGCGGTCACCCGGGCCGCCGACCCGGAGGCGATGGCCACGGCGATGCGTCACGCGGTGGCGGCCGGCCGGCTCGCGTACCGGGCGGGCCGCATCCCCCACCGTCTCCACGCCCTCCCCTCCACCCCCCACGAGGGAAGGCCGGACCTGTGACCGTGGTTCCTGCACTGGATCTTGAGGGGACATGGCCCCTGGAGGGGTCGCGTTCTTCCAAGATCTCCGTCGTGCCGTCGGGCGTGGTGGTGCTGACGGATCGGCGGGTGGCCCGGAATCCGCTGGTCGAGGTGGTCGCGGCGGCTGTGGGCGGGGGAGTGCGGTGGGTGGTGCTGCGGGAGAAGGACCTGCCACGCGCCGAGCGGGCCGCGCTCGCCGCCGAACTGCGGGCGGTCCTCGCCGAGGTGGGCGGCGCCCTGGTCGTCGCCGGGCCCGACCGGCTCGACGGTGACGCCGTCCACCTGCCCGCCGCCGGCCCGTACCCGCCGCCACGCGTCGGGCTGGTCGGGCGCTCCTGCCACAACGCCACCGAGCTGGCCCGGCTCACCACAGAGGACTACGCCACCCTCTCTCCCGTCTACCTCACGAAAACCAAACCCGGCTACGGCCCACCCCTTGACCCGAGCGGGCTGGCCGCGTTGACCCAGGCCAGTCCGGTGCCGATCCTGGCCCTCGGCGGAATCGAGACCCCAGCACAGGTAAAGGCCTGTGTAGAGGCAGGAGCCGTCGGAGTGGCGGTGCTAGGCGCCATCATGCGCGCCAAGGACCCGACCGCGGTAGCGATCACCCTCACGGCAGCCCACGAAGCAGCAACCCAGGCCGCTCAAGGCTGGCCCCGATCAACAACGACCACTCCGTTGGGCAGCGCCTTGGAACAGGCGGTCACCCACGTGCCGCGAAGCTGGCACACCCCGACGGAGGTCCCGCAGCCCTCAACGGCAACCACAGAGGAGGAGAGGTGACACCAAAAACCATCCTCACGATCGCCGGATCCGACTCCGGCGCGGGCGCGGGAATCCAGGCCGACCTCAAGGTCTTCGCCGCCCTCGGCGCGTACGGCACCAGCGTGCTCACCGCCATCACCGCACAGAACACCCGGGGTGTCGACGCCATCCTGCCGCTGCCCCCGCGAACCGTCCGGGAGCAGCTCGACAGCGTGCTCGGCGACTTCGCCGTACGCGCGGTGAAGACCGGCATGCTCGGCACCCCGGCGGTCGCCGACGTGATCGCCGAGGCGGCGGAGGCGGGGCGGCTGCCCCGGCTCGTCGTCGACCCGGTGCTGGTCGCCACCAGCGGGCACCGGCTCGGCGGGGTGGAGGCGGTCCGGCGGCTGCTGCCGTACGCGGAGGTGGCGACGCCGAACCGCGCGGAGGCGGCGGCCCTCACCGGGCGCCCGGTGACGACGGTGGAGGAGGCGGTCGCGGCGGCCGAGGCCCTGGCGGCCGCCGGCCCGCCGCACGTGGTGGTGACCGGCGGCGACGCGGACGTGGCGGGCGAGTCGGTGGACGTGCTGGTGGGCGATGGGGCGACCACGCTGCTACGCGCGCCCCGGGTGCCGACCCGGCACAACCACGGGACCGGCTGTTCGTTCTCGGCGGCCATCGCCGTCCGGTTGGCGGCCGGCGACCCGGTGCCGGTCGCGGTCGCCGCCGCCAAGGAGTACGTCACCCGCGCGCTGGCCGGTGCGCGGGACTGGGAGCTGGGCGGGGGACCCGGCCCGCTGGACCACTTCGGCTGGTCCGCTTGAGCCGACAGGAGGCTGTCATGCAGGCACGACGCAAGGCTTACGTCGAGGGGTCACGGCCGGACATCCGGGTGCCGTTCGCCGAGGTGGCGCTGACCGGGGACAACCCGCCGGTACGGCTCTACGACACCTCCGGCCCCGGCTCCGACCCGGTGGTGGGGCTGCCGCCGCTGCGTGGAGCGTGGATCGCCGACCGGGGTGATGTCGTGCCCGTGCGGGGTGCGGGCACGCCGCTGGCGGGCGCGGACGGGAAGCGCCCGACCCAGCTCGCGTACGCGCGGGCCGGACTGGTCACGCCGGAGATGGAGTTCGTGGCGATCCGGGAGGGCGTGCCGCCGGAGCTCGTCCGGGACGAGATCGGCGCCGGGCGGGCGGTGCTGCCGCTCAACGTCAACCACCCCGAGTGCGAACCGGCGATCATCGGCCGGGCG
The DNA here is from genome assembly GCF_044765245.1 of Micromonospora sp. NPDC093277. Taxonomy (NCBI): domain Bacteria; kingdom Bacillati; phylum Actinomycetota; class Actinomycetes; order Micromonosporales; family Micromonosporaceae; genus Micromonospora; species Micromonospora sp. NPDC093277. The sequence continues at coordinate 155,896 of NZ_JBIWJO010000007.1, read as the reverse complement.
TTCCTGGTAAAGGTCAACGCCAACATCGGCACCTCGGCGGTCAGCTCCTCCATCAACGAGGAGGTGGAGAAGCTGACCTGGGCGACCCGCTGGGGCGCGGACACGGTGATGGACCTGTCGACGGGGAAGCGGATCCACGAGACCCGCGAGGCGATCGTGCGGAACTCGCCGGTGCCGATTGGCACCGTGCCGATCTACCAGGCGCTGGAGAAGGTCGGCGGCGACCCGGTGAAGCTGAGCTGGGAGGTGTTCCGGGAGACGGTCGTCGAGCAGGCCGAGCAGGGCGTCGACTACATGACCGTGCACGCGGGGGTGCGGCTGCCGTACGTGCCCCTCGCGGTGGACCGGGTGACCGGCATCGTCTCCCGGGGCGGCTCGATCATGGCGGCCTGGTGTCTGGCGCACCACCAGGAGAACTTCCTCTACACCCACTTCCGGGAGCTGTGCTCGCTGTTGGCGAGGTACGACGTGACGTTCTCGCTCGGCGACGGGTTGCGTCCCGGGTCGATCGCGGACGCCAACGACGAGGCACAGTTCGCGGAGCTGCGTACCCTCGGCGAGCTGACGAAGATCGCCTGGGAGTACGACGTCCAGGTGATGATCGAGGGCCCCGGGCACGTGCCGATGCACAAGATCAAGGAGAACGTGGACCTCCAGCAGGAGTGGTGCCACGAGGCGCCCTTCTACACGCTCGGGCCGCTGACCACGGACATCGCGCCCGCGTACGACCACATCACCTCGGCGATCGGCGCCGCGATGATCGGCATGTTCGGCACCGCGATGCTCTGCTACGTCCCCCCGAAGGAGCACCTCGGGCTGCCGGACCGGGACGACGTGAAGGCGGGTGTGATCGCGTACAAGATCGCGGCGCACGCGGCGGACCTGGCCAAGGGGCACCCGGGGGCGCAGGCCTGGGACGACGCGCTGTCCAAGGCCCGGTTCGAGTTCCGCTGGGAGGATCAGTTCAACCTCGCGCTCGACCCGGAGACCGCGCGGTCGTACCACGACGCCACGCTCCCGGCCGAGCCGGCGAAGACCGCGCACTTCTGCTCGATGTGCGGGCCGAAGTTCTGCTCCATGAAGATCACTCAGGACCTGAAGGAGTACGCGGCGCGCGGCATGGCGGACAAGTCCGACGAGTTCCGGTCCGCCGGTTCCCGGGTTTATCTGCCGCTGGCCTGAGCCGCACCGGGCCGGGTCGGCCACCTGGTCGGCCCGGCCGGCGGATCAGTCGCGGTGGTGGCGGCCGGTGCGCAGCGTACGGGTCCCCTCCCGGTCGGCATCCGAGGCGAGTCCGGCGACCCAGTCGACGTACTCCTCGTCCTGCGACGCCAGCGGCTCCGACCCGTCGTCGGACCGGCCGGCGTCGTCCAGCTCGTCGTCCTTCGCCCGGTTGCGCCGGAACAGGCCACGCCGGAGCTTTGGCTTCCCGTTGCCCGGCTCCTCCTCCGCCGGGTCGGCCACGACAGGCTCGCCGGGGGTGGCGTGCTGACCGGCCGCGTGCGGGGTGTTCGGGACCGGTGACACCCGCCGAGCGTTGGCGAAGGCCTCCCAGCGGGCCTCCCGGCCCAGGTCGGGCAGGGCACGGTGCCGGGGATGCGGTGCCGGCTCGACCCGGGTCTCCGCCGTCGGTGCGCCGTTCCGGTCCGGGGTACCCGTCGGGTCACTCGTGGTGCCGCCGGCCGCTCCGGTGTTCCCGAACGGCGAGTGCGACTGGCTCGGCGCGGGCACGGCCGGTTCGTTCCGCACCGCTGCCGCCGGACGGGGTGCCGGCAGCGCCGACCGTTCCGCGGCCTCGACGGCGGGCACCTTGGTGTGCGTCTCGGCCGGGACCGTCCGGGCCGTGGTCATCTGGGCGGGGACCGGTTCGACGGGAGTTGTCTCGGCCGGTGCTGCTTCGGCCGGCGGCATCGTGGCAGCCGAGCTGGTGTGAACCTTGCGACCGCGCTTGGACCGGCCCTCCGGGCGCGGGTCGGTCGAGGTGGGCTCGGGTGCCGAGGGGGACTGCCGGCGGGACCGGCGCTCGGCGGCCGGTCGCGCGGCGGAGGCCGGCATCGTCGACGCAACGCCTTCCGGTTGCGGTGACGGTACGGCGGCCGATGCCGGGGCGGAGGTTCCGCCGTCCGGCCCGGCCAGCGGTTGCGGGATCGGGCGGCCGGCGGCGAGCACGTCGATGGCGGAGGTACGCCGTCCTGAGGGCGCCAGCCCCCGCATCGACAGGTTCCGCGCCAACTCGTCGGTCTCCCGCCCGGTGACCGGCTTGTCAGTGTCCCGCCCGGCGACCGGCTCGCGGACGTCGGCCGCGCCGGCCGTACTCGCTGGAGCATCCGGTGCGGCGGGGGTGGCGGACCGGGCCACCGGCTCCGGCTCTTCGGCGCGGGCGTGTGCCACAGCGGCGCGCTCACCGGAGGCGGGCCCGCTGGCGGCGTACCCACCGGAGGTGCGTTCGGTGGCGGCGGGCGCACCGAAGACGGGACCGGCGGAGGAGGTGGGTTCGGCGGCGGTCGGGCGCGCGTCGGCGGCGGTGTGGTCGGGGGCCGCCCGGACGGCCCGGGACTGGCGGGCCGGCACGGGCGCCGGCGTGAGATTCGAGGGGGCCGGCCAGTCCCAGTGGGCGGGGACCATGGCCGTGGCCCCCGGGGGGCTCGCCTCCGGCGCGGCCCGGGGGCGGCTCGGTTCGCCGGCCGTGCCGCGGGCCTCCGGCACCGGGCCGGCGGTCCGGCCCGGCTCGCCGGGGGTGGCGGGTGACGGCGGCAGGGGCTGGAGGATGTCGGTGGGTTCGAGCGCGGCGGTCCCCGTCTCCGTGACCGGCCGGCGCAGCACCGTGGTGGCCGCCGAGCCGAGCGCGCCAGCGGCGACCGCGATCAGTGCCGCGTAGTAGGGCGCGAGCTGGTAGCGGTCGGCCGCGTTGCCCGGGCCTGCGGTCAGGTACGCGAAGGCCAGCAGCACCGGCCCGGCGGCCCCGGCCGCCCCGCCGACCAGCGGAAGGTGACCGCGTCGGCGGGCCAGCGCGCCGACCGCCGCGCCGGCGAGCAGGGCGACCAGGGGCAGGAGCAGCATGGCCAGCCGCTGTGCGGTCTCCGCATCCACCCAGGACGGTTCGAGGACCCCGAGGCGTACGGTGACCAGCGGCCCGGCCGAGGAGACCGACGGCGCGGCGGAGATCAGCGCGAGCAGCCAGACGGCTGCCGCGGTGAGCGCGATGTTCCACCCGAAGGGTGGGTTGATCAGGACGACGATCGCGGCGCCCGCTCCGATGAGCGCGCCGAGGATCGCGCAGATGCCGACCGCCCACACCGGATCGACGGTGCCGCCGAGTTCGGCGGTCCGCGCCGGTTGCATGCACAGCGGTGCGACCACGATCGCGCCCAGCGCGGCGGCGCCGGCGAGGCTGAGCTGTTCGGTGGTGCCGCCCAGGACCCCGTCCCGGCGGGCGAGGCGTTCGGTGCCGACGGCACCGGCCACCGCGGCGACCGCCGCGAACCAGCCGACCCAGGCGAGCTGGGCGGGCCACCGGTTGACCGCGCCGTCGGTGAACGCGCCGTCGAGCCGTACGACGCCGAACCCGTACGCGATGCCGAGCTGGCCGGCCCCGGCCAGCATGCTCACCCCGAGCGCCGTGAGCAGCAGTCTGCTCCACGTCCGAAAGGCCATGTCGGGCACGTTACGGCCCGGTGACCCCGATCGCCACCAATGCCAGCGCGGCGCGTCGGTTTGATTACCGCGGGTGGCTACTTCAGCTCGACCAGGCGGGCCAGGTAGGTCGTGTCCCCGACGTTGGTCAGCATGTGCACCGCGCCCGGGTCGCGGTAGACCACGCCGCCGGTCGGTTCGTCGGCGTCGATCGTGGTGCCGTCGATGGTCTGCACGACATTCTTGGCGCCCTGGATCGCGATCACCAGGTAGGGGTGGTCGTGCCGGTGCAGCGGCTGCCGCTCGCCCGGCTCCAGGCGGATGTGCCAGACACGTACCTTGTCGTTCTCGTAGACGATCTCCTGGCCCACGGGGCCGAGTTCGAGGTCGGCGGAGAGGTCGGTCATCGGGTCCCGTCCAGTTGAGGGAGCACCTCGGTGGCGATGAGCTCCAGGTGGTCGAGGTCGGCGAAGTCGATCAGCCGCAGGTGGGCCCGGGTGGCACCGATCGCGGCGAACTCGCCGAGCCGGTCGACGAGCTGCGCGGGGGAGCCGACCACCGGATCCTCCGGCGGGAGAGCGCTCTTGACGTGTAGCGGCGCGGCCCGCCGCTGCGCCTCCGCGTCGGTACGCCCGATGGCCACCACGATCCCGGCGGAGAACACCAGCGGCGCCCGCCCCGACGCGGTACGCCCGACGCGATCGCACGCCTCCCGCACCCGCTGGTACGAGTCGGCGGTCTCGGCGATGCCCTTGAACGGCACGTTGAACTCGTCGGCGTACCGGGCGGCCAGCTCGGGGGTGCGCTTCGGGCCCCGCCCGCCGATGATCAACGGCGGCCCGGGCCGCTGCACCGGCTTGGGCAGCGCGGGCGCGTCGACGAGCTGGTAGTGCTCACCCTTGAAGCTGTACGTCTCGCCCGGCGGGGTGCCCCACAGCCCGGTGATGACCTGCAACTGCTCGGTCAGCCGGTCGAACCGTTCACCGACCGCCGGGAAGGGGATGCCGTACGCGGTGTGCTCCCGCTCGTACCAGCCGGCGCCGATGCCCAGCTCGACCCGGCCACCGCTCATCTGGTCCACCTGGGCCACCTGCACGGCCAGCGGACCGGGCCACCGGAAAGTGGCCGAGGTGACCAGGGTGCCGAGCCGGATCCGGGAGGTCTCCCGGGCCAGCGCGGCGAGCGTCAGCCAGGCGTCGGTGGGGCCGGGCAGCCCCGGGTCGTCGCCCATCGAGCGGTAGTGGTCGGCCCGGAAGAAGCCCTCGAAGCCGGTCTCCTCGACCCGCCGGGCGAACCGGAGCTGGTCGTCGTAGCTGGCCCCGCGGTGCGGCTCGGTGAAGACCGTCACCCGCATGGTCAGTGCCCCCCGGTCCCGGCCGGCGTCGCCGCCGGGTCGGGCCGCGCGGGTACGGCGTCGGGGGCGTCCCGTTCCATCAGCAGCTCGTGCAGGTCGGCGCTGATCCGGGCCACGTCGGCCAGGTGCGCGTTGCGGCCCAGGGTGCGCGGCCGGGGTACGTCGACCTCGACCACCTTGCGGATCCGGCCGGGCCGCGGGCTGAGCACGACCACCCGGTCGGCGAGCAGCACCGCCTCGTCGATCGAGTGGGTGACGAAGACGATGGTCGCCTTCGTCTCCATGTGCACCCGCTGGAGCTCGCCGGAGAGTTCTTCCCGGGTGAGCGCGTCGAGCGCGGAGAAGGGCTCGTCCATCAGCATCACGCGCGGTGTGCCGATCAGCGACCGGCAGAGCGAGACGCGTTGTTGCATGCCGCCGGAGAGCTCGTGCGGCAGGCGCTTCTCGAAGCCGCCCAGCCCGGCCATCGCCAGCAGCTGGCGGGCCCGGTCGCGGTGCTTCGCCCGGCTCCAGCCGAAGATCTCGACCGGAAGCAGGACGTTGTCCAGCACCGAGCGCCAGGGCAGCAACGCCGGCCGCTGGAACAGCATGGCGATGTCGCGGCGCGGCTTCGTGACCGGAGTGCCGCCGACGGTGATCTCACCGCCGGTGACCGGGAGCAGGCCGGCGATCATGCGGAGCAGGGTCGACTTGCCGCAGCCGGAACGGCCGAGGACGGCGACGAATTCGCCCTCCGCGACGTCGAGGTCGAGGTTGCGTACCGCCTCGACCCGCCCGGAGCGGCCGTCGAAGGTGCGGGACACCCCGGACAGTCGGATCATCGCCCGCGGCTCCTTCCACGTCGTGAACGTGAGCCGGGCTAGCGTAGCGGGCCCCTCCAGGTTGCACCGTCAGGGGTGGAGTCTCCGCTTTACGTCGGACAAGTTCGTTTCCTTTCCGCAACCCGTACGCCCGACGGTGTCCACAGAGCTTCTCGTACGCTGTTGCGCGCGAAGAGTCCCCTCACGACGAACCTGTCGGCGTTCCCTCGTGCCGACACGTCGGACCCACGACCCGACCGGGCGAATACGCCCTGGTCGGAAAGGACATGGTGCACAGATGAGAAGGCTGACCCGTACGGTCGCCGCCGCCGCGCTGGCCGCCACCCTCGCCCTGGTCTCCGGTTGCAGCAGCGACTCGGACAAGACCGAGGACGCCAAGAGCACGAGTGGTGCGCTGGAGAAGGTGACCTACCTCACCTCGTTCGGTAACTTCGGCCGTGACTCGTACGCCTGGGTGGCGAAGGAGAAGGGCTTCTTCAAGGAGGCCGGCTTCGACGTCGACATCAAGCCCGGCGAGGGCACCGGCAACGTCATCCAGACGATCACCGGTGGCAAGGCCGACTTCGGTCCGATCGACCTGACCGGTGGCATCCTCCAGATGGGCAACGGCGAGGCCACGGACTTCGTCGCGGTGGCCGCGATCCAGCAGCGCACCATGGCCGCCATCGTCACCGTCGAGGGCAACAACATCGCCACGCCGAAGGACCTGGAGGGCAAGCGGCTCGCCGACACCAAGTTCTCCGTCGTCTACAACCTCTTCCCGACGTACGCCCGGCTGGCCGGCATCGACGAGAGCAAGGTGACCTGGGTCAACGGTGAGTCGCAGGCCCTGATGGGCATGCTCGCCTCCGGCTCGGTCGACGGCATCGGCCAGTTCGTGGTCGGTCAGCCCACGGTCCAGGCGGTGACGAAGAAGACGCCGGTGGTGCTGCCCTACAGCAACGTCATGCAGGACCTCTACGGCAACGCGCTGATCACCTCCGCGAAGATCGCGAAGGAGAAGCCGGAGATGGTGAAGAAGTTCACCGCCGCGCTCCTCAAGGGCCTGGAGTACGCCCTGGCCCACCCGCAGGAGGCGGGGGAGATCCTGAAGAAGAACGAGCCCACGGCCAACCCGGCCGCGGCCGCCGCCGAGCTTGAGCTGATGGCCGCGTACGTCCGGTCCAGCAACTCCGGCACCGCGATCGGCACCCTGGACAGCGGGCGGGTCGCCAAGAGCATCGCCCTGCTCAAGGGCGCGGGTTCGCTCAAGAACGACCTCACCCCCGACCAGATCATCAACTTCGACCTCGCGCCGAAGGCCTGACCGGTCGGCTCGAAATCGGGGGTGCGGCCCGCCCGTTGTGGTGGGGCGCACCCCCTTCGCGTGCCGGTCGTCTGGCCGGCCGAGAGGAGGACATGTTGACGCAGCTGAGCGATGCTCCCGCCGACAGGTCGGCCACGGCTGCACCGCGGACCGCGCCGATCCGGCCCAGGGTGAATCCGACCGCCGTGCTGCTGCCGGCGCTCGGGCTGGTGATAACGGTGACGGCCTGGTGGCTGGTCACCTCGGGCCTGCACCTGATCCACCCGGCGGTGCTGCCCGCGCCGCAGTCGGTGTGGCGTGCGCTGACCGAGGCGTGGGACGTGCTGCTGCCGGCGCTGGGGCTCACCATTTGGTCGACCCTGCTCGGCTTTCTGCTCTCGTCGGCCGCCGGCGTGCTGATCGGGATGGCCCTGGCCGCCTCCCGCCGGGTGGAGCGGATGTTCGCGCCGCTGCTGGTGGCGGTCAACGCGGTGCCGAAGATCGCCTTCGGGCCGCTGCTCGTGGTCGCCGTGGGCTGGGGGCAGAAACCCATCCTGACCATGGTGTTCCTGCTCTGCTTCTTCCCGATCGTGCTCTCCACCGCGACCGGTCTGACCACCACCCCGGCCGACCTGGCCGAGCTGGCCCGGTCGCTGAACGCGTCGTGGTGGCAGGCGTTCCGCAAGGTGCGGTTCCCGGCCGCGCTGCCGCAGATCTTCGTCGGGTTGAAGGTGGCGATGCCGCTGGCCGCGATCGGTGCCGTGATCGGGGAGTTCTACTCCGATCAGCGGGGACTGGGTCAGCAGATCATCCAGTACAACGGCGTCGGCGATTTCTCGACGGCGTGGTCGGCGATCGTCCTGGTCGCCCTGATGAGCATCCTGCTCTACGCGGCCCTCGGCCTGGTCGAACGCCTCGCCCTGCCCTGGGTCAAGGCCACCACCTCGGCCAGGTGACCGGCACGACGGCGAGGTGGCCACGTCGACCGTAGGCCCGACCTCGACCGTGGACCCGCGAGGTCCACAGCAGCGGACGGACGGCGAGGGACCACTGAAGGGTGTGGCCCCACCGCAACCGGCGAAGGGATCAGGCCTGACGCCCGGAGCCGGTTGCGGTGGGGCCACACCACCACCGCAAGCAGAAACCTCAGCCGGCGAGTCGCCAGCGACCCCCGCGCGCCACCAGCGGAGTCAGCGCCTGCGGCATCAGGCCGGAGTGGTTGTCCGGGGTCATCCGGATCGGGCCGGAGAGCCCGTCGAGCTGTGACGTCTCCAGAACGTCGCGCAGGGCGTCCCGGTTCATCTTGCCGGGTGCGCTGCCGGAGCGCAGCTCGGCGTCCACGATGAGCTGGACCGCGTCGGCGGCGAACGACGAGGAGCCGTGGTAGCCGCCGAAGCGTGCGGTGTAGTCCTGGAACCACTGCCGGCGCGCGGCCTTGGCCGGGGTGGTGGCGATGACGTCGTCGATCACCATGGTCTGCGTGAAGATCAGGGTGGCCTTCTCGGTCGAGCGGGCCGAGGCGCCGAGGAACAGCTCACCGGCCGCCGCCGCGTCGAAGAAGAGCGAGCCGGCGTAGCGGCCCTGCCGGGCGCTGGCGGCCGCCAGCGAGGCCTGCTCGGGCGAGGTCCACATGACCAGCGCGTCGGGCTTCTTCGCGACCAGCGAGGCGACCTGGCCGCTGACCTCGGTGTCGGTCGGGCGTACCGCCTCGGCGCGAAGCAGCTTGACGTTGGCCTTGTCCAGCTCGCGGCTCAGTGCGGCGCGCCCCTCCTTGCCGTAGCTGTCGTCGCTGTACAGCAGGCCGACCTTGCGGATCTGGTTTCGGCCCAGTTCGGCGGTGAGGGCGGCGGCGCTGTCGGTCGCGTTCGGAGCCAGCTTGAACATGTAGCGATGCTCGGCGATCGGCTCGGTGACGGCGCTGGAGGCGGCGAGCGCGATGGTCGGAACCTTCTTCTCGCCGATCGTCCGGCCGGCCTGGACCGCGCATTCGTTGCAGCCGCCCATGATGACGGCACTCACGCTGGAGTCGCCGCTGAAATCGTTGATGTTGCGCAAGGACTCGGCGGCGTCGGATCGGTTGTCCTTCACCCTGAGTTCGATCTTCCGGGCGCCTAGTGCTCCGGAAGAGTTCAACTGCTCGACCTTCAGTTCCAGCGCCCGTTGGTACACCTTGCCGACGGGAGCGGAGGCGCCGGAGAGTTCGAGGTCCGCGGCGATCACGATGGGGCTCGTGTCCTCCTGCTCGCCGCCGAACTGACATCCGGTGAGTGTGGCGGCCAGCACGGCCGATGCGAGCACCGCGATGCTCGCGGAGCGGATGGGGCTCAACTCAGTCCTCCAGGTGCGGCGCGGGCCTGCGCCCGGTCACCGCCGCTTGTCCGTCCTCATTGGAGTGACGGGATTGGTATGCCGTACGGTGTGCGCGAAGCCTGCAAAACCTTGCCAATGCCGGGCGCTGTGGTCAAGCGCGGATGTGGGTAGTAGTTTTCGGGACGCTCATCCCACATATTGGGGATGCGGAATATCGATACAACATCACTGCACAGATGCGACCGGCCACGCTGGGGTGACATGCCCAGTTCAGGAGCCTGGGGAAAAGAAGGTATTAGTTGACCGGATCGCGGGATGAACGGCCACGCACCGTTTCCAGTCCCACTGCGGCTTCCCAAACGGGATCTTCTCTGATGAAATCGCGGCCGTGCCGCGCGTGGCGCCGGCCGCCATACCAGGCACGGGTAGGCGGGGCGGGCGTGGAAGATACGACGGAGGCGATGTCGTGAGCACCGGACCTACGACCCTGCCCGAGCGTCCCAATGCCGATCAGCGAAAGCGGCGACGGGGACTGCCTCGGCTTCGTGATGCGCGCATCCGGTCCAAGCTTGCCCTCATCCTGGTGGTTCCGGTCGCGGCTGTCATCGCGCTGGCGGGTATCCGACTCGTCTCGGTCGGCCAGGGCGCGTACGAGGCGAGCCAGATCCGGTCGCTGACCGCGTTGTCGATCGACATCTCGGCGCTGACCCAGGACCTGCACAAGGAGCGGATGGCGGCGGCCACCTACCTGGCCACGCGGGATAACCGGGACAACAAAGAGGCCTTCAACCTGCGGGTACGGGCCACCGACGAGCGGGTCGCCGCGTACCGGAGCGAGCGGGAGCAGCTCGGCAGCGTGCCGGCCTCGGTCCGGGACCGACTCAAGGTGATCGACGACCACCTGGCCACGCTGAACGGCACCCGGCAGGAGGTGCTGGACCGGCAGCAGATGCCGGTGGCCGAGGTGAGCCTGCGTTACGGCATCGTCCTCGACGACCTCGTCGCGTACGGCGACACGCTGGCCCAGCAGCCCGGCGCGGAGAGCATCGCCGACGCCCGCCGCGCGGTGGCCGCGTTCGCCCACGCCAAGGCGCAGGTCGCCGAGGAGCAGGCGGTCGTCTTCACCGCGCTCAGCGGCGGACGGATCGAGGAGGAGCAGTTCTCCTCGATCCTGGCCACGCTGACCGCCCAGCAGGAGGCGCTGCTCTCCTTCTCCCGGTCCGCCGACCCGACCCAGCGGTCCCTGGTGGACAGCACGGTCTCCGGTGACGCGGTGCAGCTCTCCGACCGGGTGGCGAACGACCTGTCCCGCTCGATCGGGAAGCCCTCGCTGGTCGGCCGCGACCCCGCGGCCACCGCCATCGGCGCGGTCAACGACCTGATGCGGTGGGCCGAGATCCGGCTCCAGGAGCGGCTGCTCAGCCAGGCCGACGCGGTTCGCGCCGACGTCATCCGGCAGGCCGTCGTGGAGAGCCTGCTCGTCCTGCTCACGCTCGCCATCGCCGTGACGCTGGCCGTGGTGCTCGCCCGCTCGCTGAACGAGTCGCTGCGCCGGCTGCGTGAGGGCGCTCTGTCGGTGGCGAACCACGACCTGCCGGACGCGGTGAGCCGGCTGCAGAACGTCAACGCGATCGGCGACGGCGGAGTGGACGAGATCGTCCAGCAGGTCCGGGACCCGATCAAGCTGAACAACCGCGACGAGGTCGGCCAGGTGGCCGCGGCCTTCAACGTGGTTCACCGGGAGGCCGTCCGGGTGGCGGCCGAGCAGGCCGCGCTGCGGACCAGCGTCTCGGCGATGTTCCTCAACCTGGCGCGGCGCTCGCAGAACCTGGTCGACCGGATGATCGGCGAGCTGGACGCGATCGAGCGTGGCGAGGAGGACCCGAAGCGGCTCGCCCAGCTCTTCGAGCTGGACCACCTGGCCACCCGAATGCGCCGCAACGACGAGAACCTGCTGGTCTTGGCCGGCGCCGACTCGGCCGTGCCGCGCCGCGACGACGCGCTCCTGGTCGACGTGCTGCGCGCCGCTCAGTCCGAGGTGGAGCTCTACAACCGGATCGAGTTCGGCACCGTCGACACCGACATCTCGGTCGCCTCGCACGCGGTCAACGACGTGGTCCGCCTGGTCGCCGAGCTGCTCGACAACGCCACCCGGTTCTCGCCGCCGAACACGACGGTGGTCGCCGACGGCCGACGGATCCGGGACTACGTGCTGATCCAGGTCGAGGACCGCGGCCTCGGCCTGAGCGACGAGCAGCTCGACTCGCTGAACCGGCGTCTGGCCGCCCCGCCCACGGTCGACGTGGCCGCGTTCCGGCTGATGGGTCTCGCTGTGGTCAGCCGGCTCGCCTCCCGCTACGGCATTCGAGTGGAGTTGCGGCGCAACGTCGAGGGCGGAACGGTCGCCCAGGTGACCCTGCCGAACTCCGCCGTGGTGCTGCCGGCGAACCGGGGCCAGGCCTCGCTGCCCCCGGCACGCCAGCCGCTCGCCGTCGAGCAGGCCCCACTGAGCCAGCTTGGCTCCGCCGCCGACCCGCTGGCCGGCGCGGAGCGGGGCGGCACCGCGACCCTCACCACCGACCAGTGGCGCACCTCCGCCACGCCGCCGCCCGCCCGCTGGCAGGCCGAGGCCCGGGACACCGGCCCGGCCGTGCAGCTCGGGGGCGTGACCGGTGCGCTGCCGAGCGCGCCGCCGCCCGCCCCGGCCGCGCCCGCGCCGTCCACCCCCGTCTCCGGCACCGGCTGGTCGGCGGGTGGACCGACCGTCTCGTACCCCGCGCTCGACCCGCTGCCGAGGCGGACTGCGGACACCGAGGCGATCGCACCGGCCGCCCCGGTGGCCGCGCCCGCGTACCCGGTCACGCCGACGTACCAGCAGGTCTCGGCGGCGCCGTCCGCCGCGCCGGTCGTGGCCACGCCGGAACAGCCGGCCGAGGCGCCGATCTTCCGGGAGATGGAAGCGGTCTGGTTCCGGTCACACGGCAACGACGAGACGACGATCTTCACCCGACCGAAGTTCGACGAGGAGCCGGCGCCCCGCGCGACGCAGCCGGTCGCCTCGGCTTCGCCGGGACCGCGGCTACCGACCCGTACCCCGGGCGCCCAGGCGTCGGGGTTGAGCACGCCTCCGCCGTACACGCCGCCGGCGGCGGTGCCCGCGGCCGCCGTGCCCCCCGCCGCCGTGCCCCCGCCGCCGCGACCGGCGATCGACCCGAGCGCCTGGCGGACCGCGGCCGACGAAGGCTGGTCACGGGCCAGCCAGGCCGCGGAGCCCAACGACGGCGGCACCACCCGCTCAGGGCTGCCGAAGCGAGTGCCGCAGGCCCAGCTGGTGCCCGGTGGCATCGAGCCCAAGGGCGGCCGGTCCCGGGCCCGACGCACCCCGGACGAAGTACGCGGCCTGCTGTCGGCCTACCACCGCGGTGTTCAGCGGGGCCGGACGGCCGGCGCGGACATCAACAGCACCTCGACCAAGGAGACGAACCGATGAACAGGCCGGCGGCCATGCAGGACATGGGTTGGCTGCTCACCAACTTCGCCGACAGCGTGGCGGGCATCGCCCACGTGGTGGCGGTGTCCGCGGACGGGCTGCTGCTCGCCTCCTCCCGGGACCTGCCGGCGGACCGGGCCGACCAGCTCGCCGCGATCACCTCGGGCGTGGTGAGCCTGACCGAGGGCGCCGCACGGATGTTCAGTGCCGGCGGGGTGCTCCAGACGGTCATCGAGATGGACAGCGGATACCTCTTCCTCATGTCCATCAGCGACGGTTCGTCGATGGCGGTGCTGGCCGCCCGCAGCTGCGACGTCGGCCAGGTGGGTTACGAGATGGCACTGCTGGTGGAGCGGGTCGGCCAGGCCCTGGTTCCGCTGCCCAGGGATGCCGTCCGGTCCTGACCGGGGGCGTGACGTGGTGACCCGGAGCCGGCCCGGCTCCATACGGAAGGGGAGGTGATCGCGAGATGGAACCACGGCGGGATCCACGTGGGGCGCTGGTGCGACCGTATGCGGTCACCCGTGGCCGCACCGAGCCGTTGCAGAACATCGCGCTCGAGGCGGTGCTGTCGTGCACTTTCACCCAGTCGGCCGAGGCGCGGTTCGCCGGGCACGACAAGTACCGCATTGCCACGGTCTGCGAGGGCCGGGCGCAGTCGCTGGCGGAGATCGCCGCGTATACCCGGATGCCGCTGGGTGTCACCCGGGTGCTGGTCGCCGACATGGTGGCCGAGGGCCTGCTGACGCTACACACTGCCGCTCCCGCGACGGGGTTCCAGGAGCGGATGAACCTGCTTGGAAGGGTGCTAAGTGGACTTCGCGAACTATGACCCCGCGGGGGCGAGCCGCAGCCGGGAGATCATCTCCGCGAAGATCGTGGTCGCGGGTGGCTTCGGGGTGGGCAAAACCACCCTGGTCGGTGCGATCTCCGAGATCACTCCGCTGACCACCGAGGCGCTGATGACCGCGGCCGGCGTGGGCATCGACGACCCGTCGAAGGTGCCCGGCAAAGAGACCACCACGGTCGCCATGGACTTCGGCCGTATCACCATGGCCCAGGATCTGATCCTCTACCTGTTCGGTACGCCGGGCCAGACCCGCTTCTGGTTCATGTGGGACGAGATCATCCGGGGTGCGGTGGGCGCGGCCGTGCTGGTGGACACCCGGCGGATCACCGACGCGTTCGCCCCGCTGGACTACTTCGAGAACCGCAAGCTGCCGTACGTGGTGGCGCTGAACCGGTTCGACGGCGCCGCGATGTACGAGGTGGAGGAGGTCCGCGAGTCGCTGGCGATCTCGCCGGACGTGCCGCTGGTGTGGTGTGACGCCCGCAACCGCGAGTCGGTCAAGCAGGTGTTGGTGACGGTCGTCGAGCACGCCATGCTCCGCCTCCAGGCCGAGCACGAGCACGGCTACCCGGCCTCGGTCGGCTGAGGCTCCGGCGCGGGCGGTCCCGCGCGGGGCCAGTTCGGTCCACGCGGAGCCGGTAGCCGCGCCGGAGCACGGTCTGCACCACCCGCGGGGCCCGCAGCGCGGCCATCGGGGTCGCCCCGAGTGGCCGTGGCTCCCCGTCCACCACCGCCGCGTGCCCGCGCAGGGCATGCAGGTGCCCGCCGGCCGTCACGGTCACGGTCCGGCGGGGCAGCGGGTCGACGATCGTCCGGACCAGCGCGTCCAGCCGCGCCCGGCGTGGGGCGCTGACCGGTACTCCCAGCTGACCGGCGGCTCGGCCGTCGCGCACCCCCGATGCCGGTGTTGGCCACCAGGACGTCCGATGGCCTTTCCAGGCAGGCCCGGGTGGCCTCGCCTCACTCCTCCAGCCGTGGGTGGCATCCACCGGCGTGCCATGCTCGGCGGTGGTTCCGGTCCGGGTCCCGCCTGTTTCGGTCCGGTCAGGGGTGCGCCCTCGCGGCTGGTGACGGACCGCGCGAGACGGGTTAGAATATGAGACAACAATCCTGAATGCTGGGAGCCGCGATGAGTGTGGCGGACGCGTTCGATGCCGTGGCCGGCAGCTACGACGAGGCCCGGCGAAGGCTGGTGCCCTGCTTCGACGCCTTCTACGGCACGGCGGTCGAGGTGGCCGCGCCGCCACTGCGGGCGGCGCTCGCATCGGGGCGTACCCCGGAGGTGCTGGACCTGGGCGCGGGCACCGGCCTGCTCTCCCTGTTGCTGGCGGCGGCCGTACCGGGCATCCGGCTGACCCTGGTCGACGCCGCGCCGGGCATGCTCGCGGTGGCCGCCGGCCACCTGGCCGCCCGGGGCGTGCCGCACCGGACGGTGCTCGCCGACCTGGTCGACCCGCTGCCCGCCGGCCGGTACGACGCGGTGGTCTCCGCCCTGGCCATCCATCACCTGACCGACGACGGCAAGCGGGCGCTCTACCGGCGGGCGGCCGAGGCGCTGGCACCCGACGGGGTGTTCGTCAACGCCGAGCAGGTGGCCGGCCCCACCCCGGCCCTGGACCGGCGTTACGACGAGGCCTGGACGGCTCGGATCACCGAGTTGGGCTCGGACGCCGAGGAGATCGCCGCCGCCCGGGAGCGGATGCGACACGACCGGCCCGCGACCGTCGCCGACCAGTGCCGCTGGCTCTCCGAGGCCGGCCTGGCCGACGTGGACTGCTTCTTCAAGGAATGGCGCTTCGCCGTCCTCGGGGGTCGCCGCCGCTGATTTCTCAGCGCACCCTCGGCTCGACCGTAGCGGTGAAGCCGGCCAGCTCGGTCGGTACGCGCTGCCGGCCGTGGTTCGCGCGTACCTCCGTGCGGGTGTCCGCCCGCAGTTGCAGCCGGGTGAGCTGCCCGGCGGCCACCCGAACCCGGACCGCTACGCGGCTGACCTCCGGCCGGTCCGGTGCGGGGGAGTGAACGGCCACCACGACCTCGTGCTCGCCGGCCGGCAGCCGGTACGCCCAGGTACGCCAGGAGAACGGGCGAAGGGCTCCGTCGATGGTGAGCGTCGGCCACGGCACCCAGGAGTTCGGGTCGAGGGTCGCCGGCGTGCCCACCCGCATGCCGTTCCAGCGGTAGTCGAGCCGGGCCGTGCCGGTCACCACGAGGGCGCCGTGCGCGCCGTCGGTGAGCCCGGCCGGCGGTGCCCCGTCGGCGAGGAACATCCCGGTGTCGGCGGCCCGGACGTCCTCGACCGCCTCCCGGGACGACCGCACCCGGTAGGCCAGGTCGAGGTGGCGCTTGACGAGGCTGACCACGGCCACGGCCAGCAGGGGGCTGAGCAGGAGCGCGACCGCCAGCGGCGGGGTCACCGGCAGGCCCGCCCGGGTGGCCCCCAGGGCGAACGCGGCCAGCGCCGCGATGGGCGCGAGCACCACCCACGCGCCAGCGCCCGGCCGCCGGCCGCCGGGCGTGGGCACCAGCACCGACTCCGGCTGGCCGAACGACGCTGGTGCCCAGCAGTCCAGCTCGACGATCTCCCCGGCCGCCACCCGTACCCGGCGGACGGTCTCCGCCGAGAAGCGTCCGCGTACCTCGACCAGATGCTCGCCCGGGGCGGTCACCACCACCATCCGGCCCAGCCCCTGCCACATCGGGCGGTCGTCCACCCCGACCGCCTTGTACGCGTCCCAGGTGACGGGGTCCGTGCCGCGGGACCGCACGTGCACCGAGATCCCGGCCGTGCCGGCCGGGAGCGTCGGCGGTGGCTGCCCCGCCGACCAGGGCAGCACGGGCGCCTCCGGATACCCGGTCGCCGGGATCGATCGTTCCTTGCGGTTCACCTCTCCACGTCCAGGGCGTCGTCGATCTGCTGGTCGGTCATGCCGGGGCCGTCGGACGTCACAGCCCCGGCGATGCCGGTGCTGGCGGCGGAGAGCGGGCTGACCCAGTTGCGCCAGTCCGCGAGGACGCCGATGCCGATCTTGCCGACGGTGGAGAGGGTCGCGCTGCTGCCGATGTCGATGACGCTCGAGGCGACCTTCGCCTGGAGGGCGGCGGGCAGCACCCGCTCCAGCAGCCGGCCGATCTTGAGGAGCAGGGACACCACCTTGTCGATGATCCGGACGGCCCGGCTGGTCGCGACCGTGGCCTGCACCCCCGTGGCCGCGCCCGCCGCGGCGACGGAGCCGCCGAAGGTCGGCGCGGCGGCCGCCATCGCCACCGCCCACTCGATGATCATCCACTCGATCAGGGTGGCGATGATCGCGATGACGAGCTGCTGCGCGGCGGTCATGATCTTCGAGAAGAGGGTCAGCAGGCCGGCGATCGAGGCCGCCTCGCCGCCGGTGGCCTCGACGGCGTCGGCGAACTCCAGCAGCCGGGTCTTCGCGGCGGTCGCGTCCCGTCCCGCCCACTCGATCAGGTCGTCGGTGGCCGCCTGCCGGATCGCCGCGGCGAGCGGCACCAGCGCCCGGCCGAGCTGTTCCCACTGCCCGCCGTACGGCTCGATCCGTTCCGCGTTGCCGGTGACCAGGCTGAGCAGGTCCTCCAGCGGCTGCACGAAATCGATGAGGAAGGAGAGACCGGCCGTGATGAGCCAGTTCAACGGGTCCGCGGCGAACGTCACGGCGTTGCCGATCAGGTCGGTCGCCCCGGCCCACACGTCCGTCATCTCGCCCTCGGAGATGCCGGTGTAGAGGCTCTTGACCGATCCGGCGAGGGGCACCACCGAGTCCCACCGGTAGTCGATCGCGTCGGTGATACCGAGATTGCCGGCGTACTGGCCGTCGGCGGGGGAGTTGTTGCTCAGGTAGGCGTCGTCATCGTTGCTCGTCACGAGTGCTGCTCCCGGTGCCGATCGATGCGGTGCGGATCACTTGCCGCCGGAGAGTTTGTCCTGGAACCGCTGGAACGCCTGCTGCAACGCCTCGTCCAACTGCTGGTAGCGGTCGGCGGTGGCCTTGACCGCGCCGCCCTGCGAGGTCAGCGCCTTCGAGATCGCCCGGACGTGGTCCCGTGCCTGGTCGGCCTTGGCGTCGTACGACCCCTTCATGAACACCGCCCCGAGGGCACCCCAGAGCACGTCCGGCGGGTCGGCCTGCGCGAGGCCGTCGGCGATCTGGTCGGCGCTCGTGGCGAGCGCCTTCAGCACCTCGGCGGTGCTGGTCAGCTTGTCGGACGGGACGACGACGCCGTCACCACCACCCATGCCGGCCTCCTCTCCTCTCGGTCACCAGCGCCGCTCGTCGCGCTGGTCGATGGTGTCCCGGATGTGCTCGGGGATCGCCTCGCGGACCAGCTCGACGGTGGAGACCCCGCCGAACTCGGCGCCGAGCTCCGCGAGCTTGACCGCGCGGGCCGCCTGGGCTTCCCGGATCGCGCCGAGGATCATCCCGGCGAGGCGACCGCCGTGCCGCAGCGCCGCGTCCGCGATGTCCACGGTGGCCACCTGGCCGTTCTCGTCGACCTCGACCCGCACCGTGCCGTCGGCGGAGAAGCCCTCACCGGTCAACCCGCCGGCCTGCTCGGCGAACCGCTCGTAGCGCTCGACCATCTCGCGGTTGTGCTGCCGGATCCCGTCCAGGAACGCCAGCACCTCGTCCGGGTGCCGGAACTCGCGCGGTTGCCCGGTCACCGGTCCGCACCTGGGTCCCGGTCCAGCTCCGCCCGCAGCTGCGCGGGCGTGGGCAGCGGGGCGAAGGGCTCCCGGGTGTGCCCGTCGGTCAGCTCGCCGAGTGTCTCCGTCAGGTCCCGCTGGAGCAGCCCGCTCGCCTCGCGGATGGTGCGGACCACCAGGTCGCCCAGCTCGGCCCCGGAGTAGCGGAAGGCGCGCGAGCTGAGGTGCAGCTCGCGGACGGAGCCGCCCGGGCCGACGACGACCGTCACTGCGTGGTCCTCGCTGGTCAGCTCCGTCGACGCCGCGGCGACCGCCGCCCGTATCCGGCGCGCCCGTTCGGTGATGGCCTGCGGGTCCACGGTGGGACACCTCCTCCGATCCGGGATGCAACGATGCGGATCACTGAGCACCCTAGGGGTGGGCGGGCTCTCCTGTCCGCCCCCAGCCGGTCGGATGACGGACAGGACCGCCCGCTCGGCCGATGGGTCACCCTCCTGCCGGATCGCGGCGCGGTGTCCGGTTCGCCGACCGATGCGAGTGGGGATGACTGACGGTCATACCAATGGGTAGTCTCACGGGCATGACCGCAAAGGTGACGCTGTCGTTCTCCGACGAGACGATCGAGGAGGCGCGCCGGTTCGCCAAGCGGGAGGGGCTCTCCCTCTCCGCCTGGATGGACCAGGCCGCGCGGGAAAAGGCGCTGCGCGAGGTCTTCACCGCGCACGCCGCCGCCGTCGGTCGCGCCGGACTGGATCTGGAGTCCGCCGCCCTGGCCGACGCCCAGGAGGCCGCGATGATCGACGACGCCCTCTTCGGCGGCGGGCCGCGTGCTGCGTAGGGGCGAGGTCTGGCGCATCTCGGGCGCCCGGGAACGGCTCGGGCTGGTGATCAGCTCCGACGTCTACAACTCCACCGACGTGCCGATCGTGATGGTGGCGGAAGTGGTCGAGGAGTCGCTGCTGCGCGACTCGCCCCTGGCCGTGCCGATGGACGGCTACGTCGTAATGCCCGACCGGCTCTCCTCACCGATGAAGAAGTGGTTCACCGAGTGCGTGGACGTGGCCGACACCGAGACCATGCAGCGGGTCGGTCGGGCGCTGCGCATTCTCCAGGAGCTCTGACCGGCCCGGCCGGGTGGTGGTCGGGCCGACGGGTCCGCGTAGGCTGTCCGCCGAGTGACCTCCGTCATGCCGAAATCGCTGGCCATGCGGGGTGACACCCCGTTTTGACCTGCCACCGGACGGCCGGGTATCGTTGCCTGCTGTTGTACGACATTCAGAGGCGTGCCGCATCAGGTACGCTTGGTCGTTCGTGCGCGCTGGTTCGGCTGGGACGCCCCGGTCACCTCGGCGCGCGACCCCAGACCGACGACGAGACAAGGTAGACCTGTGCGTACGTACAGCCCGAAGCCGGGTGAGATCGAGCGTCAGTGGCACGTCATCGACGCCTCTGATGTCGTGCTGGGCCGCCTGGCGACCCACGCCGCCACGCTGCTGCGTGGCAAGCACAAGCCGACTTTCGCGCCGCACGTCGACACGGGCGACTTCGTCGTCATCGTGAACGCGGGCAAGGTCGCGCTGACCGGCAACAAGCGCCAGCAGAAGATCGCCTACCGCCACTCCGGTTACCCGGGTGGTCTGAAGCAGGTCGGCTACGACGAGCTGCTCACCAAGCGTCCCGAGCGGGCCATCGAGCTGGCCGTGAAGGGGATGCTCCCGCACAACAAGCTCGGCCGTCAGCTGATCAAGAAGCTGAAGGTCTACGCCGGCGCCGAGCACCCGCACGGCGCGCAGCAGCCGGTGCCGTTCGAGATCAAGCAGATCGCGCAGTGAGCGCGGGCGAAGGAAGCAGCATGACCGACATCACCGTCACCGAGGTTGCCCCCGAGGCCACCGAGGCGCCGGCGCCCGTCGCCCGCGCGCCCCGTGGCGACCGCCCGATCCAGACCGTGGGTCGGCGCAAGGAGGCCATCGTCCGGGTCCGCATCGTCCCCGGCAGCGGCAAGATCACCTGCAACGGCCGCGACCTCGAGGCCTACTTCCCGAGCAAGGTGCACCAGCAGCTCATCAAGGACCCGCTGGTGACCGCCGAGAAGGCCGAGGCGTTCGACGTGATCGCCAACCTCCGTGGCGGCGGCACCACCGGCCAGGCCGGTGCGCTGCGTCTCGCCATCGCGCGGGCGCTGATCGTGAGCGAGCCGGACGACCGCCCGGCCCTGAAGAAGGCCGGCTTCCTGACCCGTGACGCCCGGGTCAAGGAAAGCAAGAAGTACGGCCTCAAGAAGGCCCGTAAGGCTCCCCAGTACTCGAAGCGCTGATCATCAGCAGCGCCTTGTACTTCTGACGGACGGCTGGGTCCGCCTCCCTTTCCGGGAGGTGGGCCCGGCCGTTTTGCTTTCTCTCAACGGCACTTCCATCGGAGGTTGGCGGGTATGGGCCGATTGTTCGGCACGGACGGCGTACGCGGGCGGGCGAACGCGGATCTCACCCCGGAGTTGGCGCTCGCGGTAGCGGTCGCCGCCGCCCACACGCTGGCCGAGTCGGACAAGAGCCATCCGCCGCTCGCCGTGGTCGGCCGGGACACCCGGGCGAGCGGCGAGATGCTGGAGGCCGCCGTGGTGGCCGGGCTCACCAGCGCCGGCGCCAACGTGGTACGGGTCGGCGTGCTGCCCACGCCCGCGGTGGCGTTCCTCACCGCCGAGGCCAAGGCCGATCTGGGCGTCATGCTCTCCGCCTCGCACAACCCGATGCCGGACAACGGGATCAAGCTCTTCGCCGCCGGCGGGCACAAGCTGCCCGACGAGATCGAGATGCGGATCGAGGCGGCCGTGGAGGCGAACGCCACCACCGCCTGGAACCGTCCGGTCGGCGCCGGTGTCGGTCGGGTGCACGACCTGCTCGACGGTGCCGACCACTACGTCCAGCACCTGGTCGGCACCGTGCCGCACCGGCTGGACGGGATCAAGGTGGTGGTCGACTGCGCCAACGGCGCGGCCGCCGAGGTCGCCCCGGCCGCCTACCAGGAGGCCGGCGCCGAGGTGATCGCGATCTGCGCCGAGCCGGACGGGCTCAACATCAACGACGACTGTGGCTCCAACCACCTCGACGCGCTGCGAGCCGCCGTGGTGGAGCACGGGGCGCACCTCGGCATCGCCCACGACGGGGACGCCGACCGCTGCGTCGCGGTGACCGCCGACGGCGTCGAGGTCGACGGCGACCAGGTGATGGCGATCCTCGCCCTGGCCATGCGCGAGGCCGGCGAGCTGACCGAGGACACCCTGGTCGCCACGGTGATGAGCAACCTCGGCCTGCGCCTGGCCATGTCCGCGCAGGGCATCCGGCTGGTCGAGACCAAGGTCGGCGACCGGTACGTGCTGGAGGAACTGCGCGCGTCCGGCCTCGCCCTCGGCGGCGAGCAGAGCGGACACATCGTGATGCCGGCGTTCGCCACCACCGGTGACGGGGTGCTCACCGGACTGCACCTGATGTCCCGGATGGCGGCCACCGGCAAGTCGCTCGCCGAGCTGGCCTCCGTCGTGACCAAGCTGCCCCAGGTGCTGATCAACGTGCCGGTGGGCGACCGGACCGTCGGCTCCGCCGCGCCGGCCGTCCGGGCCGAGGTGGAGCGGGCCGAGGCCGAGCTGGGCGAGACGGGCCGGGTGCTGTTGCGCCCCTCCGGCACCGAGCCGCTGGTACGGGTCATGGTCGAGGCGGCCACCGAGGCCACCGCCCGTTCCGTCGCGGAGCGGATCGCCGAGCAGGTACGCACCGCCAGCCCGGCCGGTTGACGACTGTTCCGGCACGGCACGACCCGTCGGGGTCAGGCCGTGCCGGCCTGCTGCCCAGCCCACCCCCGCGTGCCCACCGCCGCTGACCGGCCCTCGCTCCGGCCGGCGTATCAGCGCTCCCGCTTCAGCTGGCGCAGCCGAATCACCGCCTCGGTCAGCACCTCGGGCCGCTTGCAGAAGGCGAACCGGACCAGCCGTTGCCCCGCCTCCGCGTGGTCGTAGAAGACCTGGGTCGGCACCGCCACCACGCCGCAGCGTTCCGGCAGCGACCGGCAGAACTCCACCCCGTCCCGGCCACCGAGCGGGGTGACGTCGGCGGTGACGAAGTACGTGCCCTCCGGCGCGAGCACGTCGAACCCGGCGTCGGTGAGCCCGGCGACCAATTGGTCCCGCCGGCGTTGCATGCCGTCGGCGAAGTCGGCGAAGTACGCGTCCGGCAGCCCGAGCGCCACCGCGACGGCCGGTTGCAGCGGCCCGGCGTTGACGAAGGTGAGGAACTGCTTCACCCGCAGCACCGCGGAGACCAGCGGCGCGGGGCCGCTCACCCAGCCGACCTTCCAGCCGGTGCAGGAGAAGGTCTTGCCGGCCGAGGAGATCCGTAGCGTCCGCTCCCACATGCCGGGAAGCGTCGCCAGCGGCACGTGCGCCGCGGCGGCGTCGGTGAAGACCAGGTGCTCGTACACCTCGTCGGCGACCGCGTACGCGTCGTGCTCCTGGCACAGCTCGGCGACCAGGGCCAGCTCGTCGGGGGTGAAGACCTTCCCGGTCGGGTTGTGCGGAGAGTTCAGCAGCACCAGCCGGGTACGCGGCCCGAACGCGGCGCGCAGCTCGGCCGGGTCGACGGCGTACCGGCCGTCGGCGGCGGGCCGCAGGGTTACGGGCCGGCGGACCGCACCGGCCAGCGCGATCGAGGCGGCGTACGAGTCGTAGTACGGCTCGAAGCAGACCACCTCGTCGCCCGGCTCGCAGAGAGCGAGGATGCTGGCGGCGATCGCCTCGGTGGCGCCCGCGGTCACCACGATCTCGCCGTCCGGGTCGTACTCGAGGCCCCAGAACCGGCGCTGGTGGGCCGCGACGGCCGCGCGCAGCGCCGGGAGGCCCGGCCCCGGCGGGTACTGGTTGTGCCCGGAGCGCAGCGCGTCGGCGGCCGCCGCGAGCATCTCCGGCGGGCCGTCGGTGTCCGGGAAGCCCTGCCCGAGGTTGACCGCGCCGGTGCGTACGGCGAGCGCGGACATCTCGGCGAAGATCGTGGTGCCGAACGGTCGCATCCGGGCCACGAGCGCATCGGTCATCGTCACGCGGTCAGCCTACGGTCCGCCACGGCAGCCGCAAGACCGCCGCCGGACCCGTTTCCCTGTGCTACCAGCCGAAGCAGACCACCCGCCATCCGCCCGATTCCTCGGAGACGACCTTCCCGTTGATGGTGATCCGGCAGGTCACCTCGCCCGAGCCGATGGGCTCCGCAAGGACCTGCACCCGCTCGCGGTCGTCGGCGGTGAACGTCATCCGCCACGGCGTCCGCACCTCGTCAATTTGGAAGAAGTCCGCGTTGGCGTCGTAGAACTGGATGTCCACGGTTTCGGTGCCGGACACCTCGTAGACGACCGTCAGCTCGCCGGGTCCGTCCGACGGCGTGGTGGCCGGGTCGCCGTGCGGCGGAAGCGCATCGTCGTCGGGTGTGCCGTAACCGGGTTCGTACGGCTCGCTGGACCCCACCCCCTCCTCCTCGAAGAAGCTGCCCAGCGCGCTGAGGCCGAGACAAGCGCAGCAGACGAGCGCCACGACGGCGGCCACGACGCCCACCACGATCGCCGCGATCCGCCCGCCGTTCGTCCGGGACGGCGGCGTCTGCCCGGGGTACGCGTACGGCGGCGGGTAGCCGGCCGGAGGCCAGGCCGGCGCGGGGTGGCCGGGCCAGGGGTGCCCGGGTGGCGGGGTGGCACCACCCGGTGCTGCCGGCGACGGCCCGCCGGACGGATCCGCCGGTCCGATCGGGGCGGGGTGTGCGGCGGCGGCGGGCGGGTACCCGGCCGGGGCGGGCGGGTCCGGCTGGCCCGCAGCACCCGGCAGGTTGGTGGAGCCGGGCCGGCCCGCAGCGCCGGGCAGGCCCGTGGCGGCCGTCTCGTCGGCGGGCGACCAGGGCGTCGGCGAGGCCCAGGGCGTCGGGGCGGCCAGCGGGTCCGGCGGCGCCCAGGACGTGGACGCCGGGACTTCCGCCGGTGGCGCGGTGGGATCGGTCGGGTTCCCGCCGGGCTGCGGATCGGGGGACGGCGTTGCCTCGGACATCACTTCAGCTCGCAGGGGACGGGCGCGGACACGTCCGCGAGAGGGATGGGACGTCCGGGGCCGGGCGGCCGGCCGGACCAGGGACTTCAATGTAGGTGACGGTGGCTCGCCCCGCGCTCGGTGCTCCACCCCATCGTGCCCGGCCTGGGCGGCTTGTCTGATCCGTGACCTCCGTCCACCCGTTCGCTCAAAGTCAGTGATCGTTTACCCGGCTTCCGAGCACACGTGGTGAGCGAAACTGGGTTAGGCTGGAGACCATGTGTGGAATCGTGGGTTACGCCGGCGCCCGCCCGGCGCTCGGCATCGTGCTCGACGGACTGCGGCGGCTGGAGTACCGGGGCTACGACTCGGCCGGCGTGGCTGTCGTCTGCGACGACGAGCTGCTGATCGAGAAGAAGGCCGGCAAGCTGGCCAACCTGGAGAAGGTCCTCGCCGAGCGGGCCGCCCGCGACCCGGAGTCCTGCGCCGCCAGCCCGATCGGCATCGGCGACGGCACCACCAGCATCGGCCACACCCGGTGGGCCACCCACGGCGGCCCGACCGACCGCAACGCCCACCCGCACCTGTCCCCCGACGGCCGGGTCGCGGTGATCCACAACGGCATCATCGAGAACTTCGCCAAGCTCCGCACCGAGCTGGAGGACGACGGCGTCGAGTTCGCCAGCGACACCGACACGGAGTGCGCCGCGCACCTGCTCGCCCGCGCGCTCTCCGGTCTGCGTGCGGCCGGCGAGGTCGACAGCCCGCAGCTGCTCGCCTCCGCCATGCGGCTGGTCTGCCAGCGGCTGGAGGGCGCCTTCACCCTGCTCGCGGTTGACGCCGGCATCCCCGGCGCGGTGGTCGGCGCCCGGCGTAACTCGCCCCTGGTGGTCGGCCGTGGCGACGGCGAGAACTACCTGGCCAGCGACGTGGCCGCGTTCATCGAGCACACCCGTGACGCGGTCGAGCTGGGTCAGGACCAGATCGTCCTGATCACACCGGACGACATCGAGATCACCGATTTCGCCGGCCAGCCCGCCACCGGCAAGGACTTCCACATCGACTGGGACTCCTCCGCCGCCGAGAAGGGCGGCTACGACTATTTCATGCTCAAGGAGATCGAGGAGCAGCCGCAGGCGATCGCCGACACCCTGCTCGGCCGGCTCACCGAGACCGGTGAGATCGCCCTCGACGAGGTCCGCCTCAGCGAGCAGGACCTGCGCGACGTCGACAAGATCTTCATCATCGCCTGCGGCACCTCCTATCACGCCGGGATGGTGGCGAAGTACGCCATCGAGCACTGGACCCGGATCCCCTGCGAGGTCGAGCTGGCCAGCGAGTTCCGTTACCGCGACCCGGTGCTGGACCGCTCCACCCTGATCGTGGTGATCTCGCAGTCCGGCGAGACCATGGACACCCTGATGGCCCTGCGCCACGCCAAGGAGCAGAAGGCCCGGGTGCTGGCCATCTGCAACACCAACGGCTCCACCATCCCCCGCGAGTCCGACGCCGTCCTGTACACCCACGGCGGCCCGGAGATCGCGGTGGCCTCCACCAAGGCGTTCCTCACCCAGATCGTCGCCTGCTATCTGATCGGCCTGCACCTGGCCCAGGTGCGCGGGATCAAGTTCGCCGACGAGGTGGGCGCGGTCGTCGCCCAGCTGCAGGAGATGCCGGGCAAGCTGCGCGAGCTGCTCGACCGGATCGAGCCGGTCCGTGAGCTCGCCCGCGAGCTGAAGTCCGAGCCGACGGTGCTCTTCATCGGCCGGCACGTGGGCTACCCGGTGGCGCTGGAGGGCGCGCTGAAGCTCAAGGAACTGGCGTACATGCACGCCGAGGGCTTCGCCGCCGGCGAGCTGAAGCACGGCCCGATCTCGCTCATCGACACCGGCACCCCGGTGATCTGCATCGTGCCGTCGCCGATCGGCCGGGGCATGCTGCACGACAAGGTCGTCTCCAACATCCAGGAGGTGCGGGCCCGGGGCGCCCGCACCATCGTGATCGCGGAGGAGGGGGACGAGGCCGTCGTCCGCTACGCCGACCACCTGATCTACGTGCCGCGTACGCCCACGCTGCTGGCGCCGCTGGTGACCACCGTGCCGCTCCAGGTGCTGGCCGCCGAGATCGCCGCCGGCCGCGGGCACGACGTCGACCAGCCGCGCAACCTGGCCAAGTCGGTCACCGTCGAGTAGTCCACCCCGACCAGGCCCCTCCGCCCCACGGTGGAGGGGCCGCGTCGTCTCGCCACCCGCGGCGCTCACCGGCCCAGCACGATCCGGGCCATGCCGTCCAGCGCAGGGTTACCGGGTTCCCAATAGCCGGTGTGGCCGTACCGGCCGCTGGGGAAGCGCCGCCCGCCGAAGCCCGGGTCGCTCGGGTCGCGCCCGAACCACAGCTCGTGGTCGCGCCCGTCGAGCATCGCCGCCGCCGGGCCGAGCGGTGTCCCGGCCAGGATCGCCCGGCGGGCCAGCTCGTCCGGCGGCCGGGCCAGCCGGATCACGTCGTCCGGTGCGGTGCTCGCCCATACCTGCCCGGGCGGCACCCGCAGCTCGCCAGCGTGCTCGACGCCCACCCCGGGAGAGCCGACGAAGACCAGCGCGTCGGCGCTCAGCCCGTGATCGCGGGCCGCGGTGCCGACCACCAGCGAGCCGTAGCTGTGGCCGAGCACGGTCTGTCGGGCGGGCAGACCCTCGTGCGAGGCCCGCAGCCCCTCCTGGAAGCGGTGCAGCGTCGGCCCGGCGTCCTCGGCCTGCCGGGTGCGGGACGCCTCGGGCAGGAAGTCCGGCGCGTCGTAGTCCAGCCAGAGCACCGCCGCCGTCTCCTCGCCCGGCCCGAGCGCCGCGCAGCGGTCCAGCACCCGGGCGGCCCGACCCAACTCTCCGGGGGCGCTGGCGAGGTCCGAGGTCATCCCTGGGACGTACGTCAGCACCGCCCCGGCCCGGTCCGGGTTGCCCAGCGCCACCACCGCGCGCCCGTCCCCACCCGGATCCAGCCCGAGCAGATAGGCCCGGGGCGCACCCGGAGCGGCCAGCCGCCGGTCCAGCGCGTCGAGGTCGCGCAGCGCCGCCCGCACCCGGGCGAGCCGGACCACCCGGGCCAGCTCGAGCGGCCCCGGCGGCAGCGGCTTCGACAACCGCCGGAGCCGGGCCGCCAGCTCCTCGCGCCGCGCGGCCAGCAGCAGCCGGTTGGCCTGGTCCCGGGCCGCCACCGGCACCCCGTCGAGCCGGCCGACCCGGGCCGGTTCGTGCCCGATCAGCCAGCGGCGCTCCGCCGGGGTGAGCCCGGCCCACCAGCGGCTGACCTCGACCGGGCCGGCTCCGGGCGACGGCCGCCAGCCGGGCGGGACGCTCACCCAGCCGGTGACCGCCGCCGTGGTCAACTCGCCGAGTCTGGCGGCGGCCTCCCGGTCCGCCGCGCCGGCCAGCGCCAGCGCGCCGCGTACCTCGGCCGCCACCTCCGTCAGCGCCGGCCCGAGCCGGTCGACGGAACGGGGGCGGGCCGGATCGGGCCGAACCGCCCCCGCCCGGTCCACCAGCAGGCCGCCCGCGTCGGCGTGTGCCACCGCCGCGGTCAGCCGGGCCTTCGCCGTGCCCAACCGGGCGGCGAACTCGGCGAGCACCTGGTCGACCTCGATCAGCGCGGGCAGGACGTCGGTCAGCGCGTCGCGCAGCCCCCCGACCTGCGCGCCTGCCGCGGTGGCCGCGGCACCGGACCAGCCGGGACGAAGGGCGGCGACCCGGGTGTCCAGCCCCTCGGCCCGCCGCCGGACCGGACCGGCGAGCCCGCGCCAGCCCACCCCGGCCGCGACCCAGGCACCCGGGTCAGCCCTCCAGAGCTGGGCGTAGCCGGCCGGCGAAGGCGCCTTCGAAGCCGCGAGCGGGTCGGCGCCGCGCCCGGCCGGCGCGTCGGGGGTGGAGGAAGTCAACGGGGAATCCCGGTGAGCCGGCGGGCGGCCCGCTCGTCCGCCGCCTCGTAGCCGTCGGCGGCGGCCCGGACCGCCTCGGCGGTGGTGGCCACCCGGGCGGCGAGCGCTCCGCACCAGCGGTGCGTCGCCGCCTCCAGCTCGGCCAGCGCCACCCCGGCCCGCCAGCCGTCGGCCGGCACCACCAGCCCGGGAGCGCCGGACAGCGACCGTGCCAGCTGGTACGCGTCGTCGCCCAGCCCTCTCGCGACCCCGCGCAGCAGCTCCGGCTCGACGGCGAACGGCTCCTCGGTCATCGACGCCTCCCCGTGGCGCGGGCCGCCGACGATTGACGCCGGCAGCGGACGGACGCCCGCGCCGGAGCGGCGGGCGGATCGGGCAACGGGGACGCTAGGGGACAGCCGGCCGCCGGCACCGCCCCTGTGGACAACCGGCGGTCGTCGTACCCGTGGGTTGTCCACAGGCGTTGTCCACGGCGCGGCCGGCGGCTAATCTGCGGCCGGAGCCGCCGGTAGGGTGAGATGCGTGATCGTGGCTGTCGGCATCGATGTCGTGCTGGTGGATCGGTTCGCCCGAGCCCTGGCGCGGACGCCGCTGCTCGCCGACCGCCTCTTCAGCGAGCCCGAGCGGTACACCCGCTCGGGCAGTCCGCGCTCGCCCGAATCCCTCGCCGCCCGCTTCGCGGCGAAGGAGGCGGTGGCCAAGGCGCTCGGCGCGCCGGCCGGGTTGAGCTGGCACGACTGCGAGGTCGTGCCGGATCCGGACGGCCGGCCCTGGCTGGCCGTCTCCGGCACGGTGGCCGCCGCCGCGGCCAAACGCGGGATCAACCGCTGGCACCTGTCGTTGTCGCACGACGGCGGTATCGCGTCGGCGATGGTGGTCGCGGAGAGCTGAGCCGGCCGGGCGGGCCGCCCGGGGATCAACGGACGGGGACGGGGTGGCATGAGAGCGGTGTGGCGGGTCGCGGACGTACGCGCGGCGGAGGCCGGCCTGATGGCCACCCTCCCGCCCGGGGAGCTGATGCGGCGGGCCGCCGCCGGCCTGGCCCGCCGCTGCGCGCTGCTGCTCGCCGATCGGGGCGGCGTCTACGGCGCCCGGGTGCTGCTGCTGGTCGGCTCCGGCGACAACGGCGGCGACACCCTGTACGCGGGCGAGCGGCTGGCCCGCCGGGGCGCTGCGGTCTCCGCCCTGCTGCTCACCCCCGGCCGGGCGCACGCCGAAGGGCTGGCCGCGCTGCGGGCCGCCGGCGGAGCCCTCGTCGACCGGCCCCCGGCCCTGGTGGACCTGGTGCTCGACGGCATCGTCGGGATCGGCGGCACCGGCGGGCTTCGGGAGACCGCCGACCAGCTCGCCGCGAGCCTCGCGGAGCGCTGCGGGCAGGACGGTGCCCGGGCCACCGTGGTGGCGGTGGACGTGCCGAGCGGCGTCGCGGTGGACACCGGGCACGTGCCGCTCACCGCCGCCGGCCGGCCCTGCGCGGTACGCGCCGACGTGACGGTCGCCTTCGGCGCGCTGAAGCCGGCCCTGGTGGTCGGCCCGGCCGCCGTGCTCGCCGGGCATGTCGAGCTGGTCGACATCGGGCTGGAACCGTGGCTGCGCGGCACCCCGGCGCTGCGGGTCACCGAGTGGTCGGACGTGGTCGACTGGTGGCCCCGACCGGGTCCGGCCGCCCAGAAGTACAGCCGGGGCGTGGTCGGGGTGGCGACCGGCTCGGCCACGTACCCGGGTGCCGCGGTGCTCTCCGTGGGTGGCGCGCTGGCCGGCCCGACCGGCATGGTCCGGTACGCGGGCAGCGCCCGCGCCGAGGTGCTGCACCAACACCCGTCGGTGATCGCCACCGGCCGGGTCGCCGACGCCGGCCGGGTGCAGGCCTGGGTCTGCGGCTCGGGGCTGGGCACCGGCGAGGAGTCCGTCGCGGAACTGCGCACGGTGCTCAGTGCCCCGGTGCCGGTGGTGCTCGACGCCGACGCGCTCACCCTGCTGGTCGACGGTTCGATGGCCGAGCGGCTGCGCGGCCGGGACGCGCCGATCGTGGTGACCCCGCACGATCGGGAGTACGCCCGGCTCTGCGGGGAGACCCCGGGCGCGGACCGGGTGGGGGCCGCGCTGCGGCTGGCCGCCTGGATGAACGCGGTGGTGCTGCTCAAGGGCGACCGCACGATCATCGGCACCCCGGACGGCCGGGCGTACGCCAACCCGACCGGCACCCCGGTGCTGGCGACCGGGGGCACCGGTGACGTGCTGGCCGGGCTGCTCGGCTCGCTGCTCGCCGCCGGGCTGCCGGCCGAGCGGGCGGCCGCCGCGGCGGCGTACCTGCACGGGCTGGCCGGCCGGGAGGCGGCCCGGAGCGGTCCGGTGACCGCGCCCGACGTGGCGGCCGCGCTCCGCCCGGTGCTCGCCCGCCTGGGCTGACCAGGGCGGCCGGGCCCGTCGCCCCGGGTCCGGGCCGGGCCGACCGTCCGGCTCTCGGCCGCGGTGATCAGCGGCGGAAGTAGGCTGGGGGCATGTGGCAGTCGGAGGTGCGCGTCGACCTGGACGCGATCCGGGAGAATGTGGCCCAGCTCAAGACGGGCACCAGCGCCGAGCTGATGGCGGTCGTGAAGGCCGACGGGTACGGCCATGGCATGGTTCCGGCCGCCCGCGCCGCGCTCGACGCCGGCGCGGACTGGCTCGGGGTCTGCACCCTCGACGAGGCGCTCACCCTGCGCCGGGAGGGGATCACCGCGCCGGTGCTGGCCTGGCTGCTCGCCCCCGGGTTGCCGCTGCACGACGGCGTCGCGGTCGGCATCGACCTGGGCTGCGCCAGCCTCACCCAGCTGGACGAGCTGGTCGAGGCGGGACGCCGGGCGGACCGCCCGGCCCGGGTGCATCTGAAGATCGACACCGGCCTGTCGCGCGGCGGGGCGACCGTCGCCGACTGGCCCGCCCTGCTGGAGGCCGCGGCCAAGTCCCAGGCCGACGGCCTGGTCGAGGTGGTCGGGGTGTGGAGCCATTTCGCGTACGCGGACTCGCCCGGCCACTCCACCATCGACCGGCAGCTCGCCGTCTTCGAGGAGGGGGTGGCCATGGCCGAGAAGGCGGGGCTGCACCCCCGCTACCGGCACCTGGCCAACTCGGCCGCCACGCTGACCCGCCCGGACGCCCACTTCGACCTGGTCCGCCCCGGTCTGGCCATCTACGGCCTCTCCCCGGTGGCCGGCGAGCGGTTCGGCCTGCGCCCGGCGATGACCGCCCGGGCCCGGGTGATGCTGACCAAGCGGGTTCCGGCCGACACCGGCGTGTCGTACGGCCACACCTACGTCACCGAGCAGGAGGCCAACCTGGCCGTCGTCCCCCTCGGGTACGCTGACGGGGTGCCCCGGCACGCCTCCAGCACCGGTCCGGTGCAGCTCGGTGGCAAGCGGCGGACCATCGCCGGCCGGGTCTGCATGGACCAGTTCGTGCTGGACTGCGGCGACGACGAGGTGGCGGCCGGGGACGTGGCGACGCTCTTCGGCAGCGGCGCGAACGGCGAGCCCACCGCCGACGACTGGGCCGAGGCGGTCGGTACGATCAACTACGAGATCGTGACCCGGTTCGGTGGGGTCCGGGTGCCCCGCGTCTACGACGGCGAAAGGCAGGCGGCGTCGCCGGTCCGGGGCACGCAGCCGTGAATCGCCGCTTCGGCGTCCCCCGGCCGCGCACGGCCGCCGGCCGGGTCGCCGGGGTGGTCGGTGCCGCCGCCGGGCTTGCCGCCGCCGGGCTCGCCGCGGGTGTGGTGGGCGAGCGGATCCTGGTCCGCCGCCTGAAGAACGACCCCGCGGACCCGTACGCCCACGAGCTCTTCGGCGAGCAGCGGCACGACGAGGCGTTCCGGCTGGAGATGCCGGACGGCACCGACATCCACGTCGAGGTGGTCGAGCCGACCCGGCCGGTCGAGGGGCACCCGACCGTGGTGCTGGTGCACGGCTTCTGCCTGGACATGGGGACCTTCCACTTCCAGCGCGAGATGCTCGCCGCGCGCGGCGACTACCGGATCGTCGCGTACGACCAGCCCGGGCACGGCCGCTCCGGAAGGCTGGAGGCCGGCGACTATGACCTAGCCGCGCTGGGTCGGACCCTGCGCCGGGTGATCGACGAGGTGGCTCCGGAGGGGCCGCTGGTGCTGGTCGGTCACTCCATGGGCGGCATGACGATCATGGCGCTGGCCGAGTTGTATCCGGAGCTGTTCGGTGAACGGGTGGTCGGCACCGTGCTGATGGCCACCTCGGGCGGCGTGCTCTCCGAGACCAAGCTGGTGGCGCCCGCGCTGCTCGGCCGGGTCGGTGGGCCGGTGCTCTACATGATGAGCAACGCCGCCCGGTACGGCGGCACGGTGATCGACAAGGCCCGGAAGTCGACGTCCAACGTCGCCTGGCTGCTGACCCGCAGGTACGGCTTCGGCACCCCGAAGCCCAGCCCGGCCCTGGTGTCGTACGTCGAGATGATGAACTCGCGGACCTCCGCCGACACGGTCACCCGCTACCTGCGCACACTGGCCACTCACTCCCGGTTCCCGGCGTTGGCCGCGTTGGCCGGCACGCCGGTGTTGGTGATCGTCGGGGACAAGGACATGATCACTCCGGTGACCCACTCCGAGGAGATCGTCCGGCGGCTGCCGCACGCCGAGTTCGTGAAGATCCACGACAGCGGGCACGTGGTGATGCTGGAACACGCCGACGAGGTGAACGCGGCGGTCAAGGCGTTCCTGGAGGAGTTGTGACCGTCGTCGTGGAGCTGAAGACGATCGACGACACCCACGAGTTCGGCCGCCGGCTGGCCCGGGTGCTGCACGCCGGTGACCTGCTGCTGCTCAGCGGTCCGTTGGGGGCCGGGAAGACCGCGCTGACCCAGGGCATCGGCGCCGGCCTCGGCGTACGCGGCGACATCACCTCGCCGACCTTCGTGATCGCCCGGGTGCACCGCCCCGATCCGGCCCGGGGCGGGCGGGTCACCCTGGTGCACGCCGACGCGTACCGGCTGGGGGAGTCGGCCGACCCGCGGGCCGAGATCGACGACCTGGACCTGGACGCCTCGGTGGACGAGGCGGTCACCGTGGTCGAGTGGGGCGAGGGGATGGTCGAGCAGTTGGTCGACGCGCACCTGCGGGTCCGCATCGACCGCCGCGACGACGACACCCGGGTGGTCACGTGCGAGCCGGTCGGCGGCGACTGGGCGCGACGCCTGGCCACCCTCGACTGACGACTGTCGTACCCGATGCCTACAGTGCCCGAGACCGATCAGACCGGCGGAAGGTTGCCGATGCCCGACGACGCCCCCACCCTCGACCTGCTGACGCTCCTGCCCGACGCGTGGCAGTCCGTGCTCACCGCGCACCTCGACCCGGCCCGCACCGCGGCGCTGGCCGAGTTCGTCGCCGGGGAGTACGCGACCCAGACCGTCTACCCGCCGGTCGAGGACCTCTTCTCCGCCTACCGGCTGTGCGGGCCGGCGGACTGCCGGGTGCTGATCCTCGGGCAGGATCCCTACCACAAGGCGGGGCAGGCGCACGGGTTGAGCTTCAGCGTGCGCGAGGGCGTGTCGGTGCCGCCGTCGCTGCGTAACGTCTTCAAGGAGCTGGGTGAGGATCTGGGCGTGCCGAAGCCGCGCAGCGGCAACCTGACCGGTTGGGCGGCGCAGGGCGTGCTGCTGCTCAACTCGGTGCTCACCGTCCGGGAGGCCAAGCCGGGCTCGCACGCCAAGCAGGGCTGGGAGGAGTTCACCGACGCCACCATCCGGGCGCTGGACGCCCTCGACCAGCGGGTGGTCTTCCTGCTCTGGGGTGGTTACGCCCGTAAGAAGGCCGCTCTGGTCAGCAACCCGCGGCACGTGGTACTGGAGGCCGGTCACCCCAGTCCGATGAACCCGCAGGGCTTCCTCGGCAGCCGACCGTTCAGCGCGGCGAACAAGGCTCTCGCCGACGCCGGGCTGCCCACCATCGACTGGGAGCGTTCAGCCGGCTGACGCGAGCCGTTGCCGGTGCCGGCGCAACAGGTCGGCGGCGCGCGGGTCGGTCACCTCGACCCGTACCAGCGGCTCGACCGGGTAGGTGCGGCCACCGTGCCGCACCTCGACCGGTTCGGGCAGTTCGTCGCACATCCGTGCCCGCAGTTCTCCGTACCGGGTACGCCAGCGGTGCTCGCCCGGCTCCTCGGGTTCGAGCCGCAGGCTGCCCCATTCCGCCCAGCGGGCGTTCCACCTTTGCGCGTACGCCTGCTCCAGCCAGGCGGTCAGCCGGGCCGAGTCCCGCCAGCACACCGCGACGTCCACGCCGTCCCCGGGTAGCGGCGCGCCCTGGAGCAGCGCCGCCGTGCTCCCCGTCAACACGTACGGCAGGTCGCCCAGCGCGGCGAGCATCCGGTCCAGCCCGAGCTCGTCGATCAGCTTCAGCACCGGCTCCTCGGCCAACTCGTCGAGCGCCGCGTCGAGGTGGCTGTCCAACGGCTCCAACTCCACCCGGAGTTGCCGCCCGAGTGCGGTGAGCAGCCGCTCGACCATCGGCAGGCTCGGCAGCCGGTCACCCCGTTCGATGTGGGCGAGCGTGCCCTGGCGGAGCCCGACCAGGTCGGCCAGTGCCTGTTGGGTCAACTCCTGTCGCTCCCGTTCGTGGCGGATCGCGGTGGCGATCTGGCGGGCCAGGCGGCTGCTCTCGGTCACCTCCGGATGATGACGGAAGTCTTGAAAGCGCCATGTCTCTCAGACATATTTACGTCTCAGCGACATGTCACTCGTCGGCGATGCGCCGACCGTCGGCATCGCAGTGGGTATCGCCGTGGTCGCATAGCGATCCAACAGGAACCGGGCAAAGATCTTCGTGGTCCTGGTTCTGGTCGTGGTGGCTGGCCGCCGTCGTGGTGGCTGGCCGCACAGTGGCCGCCGTCACGGTGGCTGGCTCGCCGCTGTCGGGGGTGCGGTGGTCGCCGGCTGCTGCGGCGCCGGGACGGGCCGAGACCGGGTGTGACCCCAGTGCGGCTAGGCTGGCATACCGTGCTCGTACTCGTGGTGGACTCGTCGACGCCCGCGGTGACCGCGGCCCTGGTCGAGGTCTCGGCGGACGGTGTCGTGGCCCGCGCGCAGCGGTGCGCGGTCGACGCCCGAGCCCACGGCGAGCTGCTCGCCCCGCAGGTCGACGCGGTGCTGGCCGACGCCGCGGCCCGCCCCCGCGATCTCGACGCGATCGTCGCCGGGCTGGGCCCGGGGCCGTTCACCGGGCTGCGAGTCGGCCTGGTTACCGCCGCCACCATGGGGCAGGTGCTGGGCATCCCCACGTACGGGGTCTGCTCGCTGGACGGGATGGGCCACCCGGCGGCCGCCGGCGAGACGGTCCTGGCCGCCAGCGACGCGCGGCGCCGGGAGATCTACTGGGCGGTTTACGACGGCGCCGGCCAGCGGATCGCCGGCCCGAACGTGGACGTCCCCGCGGTCGCCGCGGAGCGCGCCCGCGACCTGGCCGCCACCGTCGCGGTCGGCGACGGCGCGCACCGGTACGCAGACGTCCTCGGCCTGCCGCTGCGGGTCGAGCCGCGCTACCCGGACCCGATGGCGCTGGCCCGGCTCGCGGCCGAGCGGATCCGCGCGGGCGCCCCCGGCGAGCCGCTCACCCCGCTCTACCTGCGTCGCCCGGACGCCGTCGCGGCCACCGGTCACAAGCCGGTCCTGCCGTGACGGGCGCGCGACTGGAGCGCTTCCGCTGGTGGCACATCGACCAGGTACTGCCCATCGAGGCGGACCTCTTCGGCGCCGAGCAGTGGTCGCCGGCGATGTTCTGGAACGAGCTGGCCAACGGGCACTTCTACCTGGTCGCCATCGACGACGGGAGCGTGCTCGGCTACGCAGGGCTGCTGGTGTCGCCGCCCGACGAGGGCTGGGTGCAGAACATCGCGGTCCGCCGCGACGCCCAGCGCCGGGGGATCGGCCGCACGCTGCTGGAGGCGCTGCTCGCCGAGGCGGCCCGACGAGGCGTACGCAGCACGCTGCTGGAGGTCGCCGCGGACAACGCCCCGGCCCAGCGGCTCTACGCCACGTACGACTTCGAGCCGATCGGCGTGCGCCGTGGCTACTACCAACCGAGCAACACCGACGCGCTGGTCATGCAGCGCAACGAGGACTGACGAGCATGGCTGACGAACCACTGATCCTCGGCATCGAAACCTCCTGCGACGAGACCGGGGTCGGCATCGTGCGTGGGCACACCCTGCTCGCCGACGCGCTGGCCTCCAGCGTCGAGGAGCACGCCCGGTTCGGTGGCGTGGTGCCCGAGGTGGCCAGCCGAGCCCACCTGGAGGCCATCGTGCCGACCATGGACCGGGCGCTCAAGCAGGCCGGGGTGACGCTCGCGGACATCGACGCGATCGCCGTCACCTCCGGCCCCGGCCTGGCCGGCGCGCTGCTCGTCGGGGTCGCCGCCGCCAAGGGGTACGCGGTCGCCGCCGAGAAGCCGGTGTACGGGGTGAACCACCTCGCCGCGCACGTCGCCGTGGACACCCTGGAACACGGCCCGCTGCCCGAGCCGGCGATCGCCCTGCTGGTCTCCGGCGGGCACTCGTCCCTGTTGCGCGTGGACGACCTTGCCCGAGGCGTCACCCCGCTCGGCTCGACCATCGACGACGCCGCCGGTGAGGCGTTCGACAAGGTGGCCCGACTGCTCGGGCTGCCGTTCCCCGGCGGCCCCTGGATCGACCGGGAGGCGCGGGCCGGCGATCCTTCGGCCATCGCCTTCCCGCGCGGGCTGACCGCGCCCAAGGACCTGGCCGCCCACCGCTACGACTTCTCGTTCTCGGGGCTGAAGACCGCGGTGGCGCGCTGGGTGGAGGCCCGGCAGCGGGCCGGCGAGCAGGTCCCGGCCGCCGACGTGGCCGCGTCCTTCCAGGAGGCGGTCTGTGACGTGCTGGTCGGCAAGGCGCTGGACGCCTGCCGCAGCAGCGGGATCGAGACGCTGGTGATCGGCGGTGGGGTGGCGGCCAACTCGCGGCTGCGGGCGATGGCCGAGCAACGGGCGGCGAAGCACGGCATCCGGGTGCGTACGCCCCGGCCGGGGCTCTGCACCGACAACGGCGCGATGGTGGCCGCGCTGGGTTCGCACCTGGTCGCCGCGGGCGTCGCGCCGAGCCGCCTCGACCTGCCCGCCGACTCGGCGATGCCGCTGACCGTGGTCAGCGTCTGAGGGGAAGGAAATCGACGTGATCGTCCGGATGTGGGAGGCGAAGGCCGAGCCGTACGGCCTCGCCGACCTGGTCACCTGGGTCTGCGAGACGGTGCTGCCCGAGTTCGACCACGACCCGCTGCACGTGTCCAGCGAGGTGTTCTCCTCCACCGAACACCGCGTCGTGGTGATCTCCAAGTGGCGGAGCAACCCGCGTCCGTTGCCGGACCCGCCGCCGACCCTGGTCGCCCGTCCGGCGTACACCTGGGATTTCACCCCGGTCGACCGCTGACCCGGTACCGCCGGCCGGCCGGAATTCGTTGGCGTGGCCCGCTGCCGTCGACCTAGCGTCGGGGCGACATGCGTTTCTCACCGGCCGGCGATCCCGGCACCCCTGATGCCCGGTCCGCCACCCGTTACCTGGTCTGGCTGGCCGGTCGGCATCCGCTGATCTTCGGCGCGGGCCTCGCGCTCGGCGTCGTCTGGATGGTGGCGCAGGCGCTGATGCCGGCTGCCGTCGGGCGGGCGGTCGACGCCGGCCTCGCCCACCGTGACCCGGACGCCCTGCTGCGCTGGGGGTTGGTGCTGCTGGGGCTGGGTGTCCTCCAGGCCACCGCCGGCATCCTCCGGCACCGCTGCGCGGTGCACAACTGGCTCGGTGCCGCGTATCGGACCGTGCAGGTCGCGGTGGACGCCACCAACCGCCTCGGCGCCGCGCTGCCCCGGCGGGTCGCCGCGGGCGAGGTGGTCAGCATCGGTACGGCCGACATCGAGCACATCGGCGGCGCCCTCGACATCACCGCCCGGGCCACCGGATCGGTGGTGGCGATCGTCGCCGTGGCGATGATCCTGCTCACCGCCTCGCTGCCGCTCGGGCTGGTCGTGGTGCTCGGCGTGCCGCTGCTGATGGGGCTGGTGGCGCTGCTGATTCGGCCGCTGCACCGGCAGCAGGCGGCGTACCGGGAATCGACCGGCCGAATCACCGCCCGTGCCGCCGACATCGTCTCCGGGCTGCGGGTGCTGCGCGGCGTGGGCGGGGAACCGGTGCTGGGCGCTCGCTACCGGGAGCAGTCCCAGGTGCTACGCGCCGACGGCCTGCGGGTGGCCCGGGTGGAGTCGCTGCTTCAGGCGGCGCAGATCCTGCTACCCGGCGTTTTCCTGGTGCTGGTGACCTGGCTGGGGGCCCGGTTCGCGCTGGCCGGTGAGATCAGCGCCGGTCAGCTCGTCGCGTTCTACGGCTACACCGCCTTCCTGGTCAGCCCGCTACGCACCCTCACCGAGGCGGCCGACAAGCTGACCCGGGGGCACGTCGCCGCCCGCCGGGTGGTCCGGCTGCTCCGACTCGCCCCGGAGTTCACCGACCCGGCCCGCCCGGTGCCGCTGCCCGACGGGCCGGGCGAGCTGGTCGACGTCCGGTCGGGGCTGGTGCTGCGGCCGGGCCGGCTCACCGCGCTGGCGGCCACCGCCCCCGAGGAGGCGGCCGAGATCGCCGACCGGCTCGGCCGGTACGTCGACGGGGACGTGACGCTGCACGGCGTACCGCTGCGCGACGTGGCACTGGCGGCGGTGCGCGAGCGGATCCTGGTGGTCGACAACGACGCGCAGCTCTTCACCGGTCCGCTGCGCACGGAGCTGGACCCGCACGACCGGGGCGGCCGGGCCTCGGTCGAGGCGGCGCTGGTCGCGTCCGGCGCGACCGACATCGTCGACGCGCTGCCCGACGGGCTGGACAGCCGGGTGGCCGAACGCGGCCGGGAGTTCTCCGGCGGGCAGCGGCAGCGGCTCCGGCTGGCGCGGGCCCTGGTAGCGGCCCCGGAGACGCTGATCCTGGTCGAGCCGACCAGCGCGGTGGACGCGCACACCGAGGCGCGGATCGCCGACCGGCTGGGTGCCGCGCGCGGCGGCCGGACCACGCTCGTCTGCACCACCAGTCCGCTGATGCTCGGCCGCGCCGAGCACGTGGTGTTCGTGGAGGACGGCAAGGTGGTGGCGGAGGGTCGCCACGAGGACCTGCTCGCCGCCGAGCCGCGTTACGCGGCGACGGTGAGCCGGGAGGAGGACCGGTGAGCGTCGCCCTGCCCGTCGCCGATGCCGGCCAGGTCCGCCGGTACGCGCGCACCCTGATCCGCCGGCACCCACGCGGTCTGGCCGCCGCGCTCGGCCTGCACGCGCTCGCCGCGGCGGCCGGACTGGTCGCGCCCCGGCTCCTCGGCGACCTGGTGGAGGGGATCTCGCGAGGTGCCGGCAGCGTCACCGTCGATCGGATCGCGCTGGCCATCGCCGGTTTCGTGGTCGTCCAGTCGGTGCTGGTCCGCTTCGCTCACCTGGCCTCGGCCCGGCTCGGCGAGCGGGTCCTCGCCGAGCTGCGCGAGGAGTTCGTCGACCGGGTGCTCGCCCTGCCGCTGGCCACGGTGGAGCGCGCCGGCACCGGGGACCTGCTCACCCGGACCTCCCGGGATGTCTCCGCGCTCTCCCGGACGGTGCGGTTCGCCGCGCCGGAGACGCTGATCTCGGCGGTCACCGTGCTGCTGATCCTCGGCGCGTTGCTGCTGACCGGCCCGCTGCTGGTGCTGCCCGCGCTGCTCGCGGTCCCGGTGCTGGTCGTCGGAACCCGCTGGTACCTGCGTCGCGCGCCCGAGGGCTACCTACGGGAGAACGCCGCGTACTCGGACATCACCGACGGGATCAGCGAGGTGGTGGAGGGGTCGCGGACCACGGAGGCGCTGCGGCAGCAGGCCCGCCGCCGGGCCCGCACCGACGCCGACATCCGCCGGTCCTACGCGGCCGAGCGGTACACCCTCCACCTGCGTACGGTCTTCTGGCCGGTGGCCGAGTTCGGGTACGTCGTACCGGTGGTGGCCACCCTGCTCATCGGTGGCTGGTTCCACCTCAAGGGCTGGGCGAGCCTGGGGCAGGTGACCGCCGCCACCCTCTACGCGCAGCAACTGGTGGACCCGGTCGACCGGCTCCTCGCCTGGCTGGACGAGCTGCAGGTGGGCGGTGCCTCGCTGGCCCGGCTGCTCGGGGTGGCGGCCGACCCCGCCGCCGACGCGGACGACGCCCCGGCGGCGCCCGCCGGTCGGGGGCCGGGGCGGGGCGACGGCCGGCTGGCCGCCCACGACGTCCGGTACGCCTACCGGGACGGGCAGGACGTGCTGCACGGCGTGACCCTGGTGCCCCGGCCGGGGGAGAAGCTGGCCATGGTGGGCCCGTCCGGCGCGGGGAAGTCCACGCTGGGGCGGCTGCTGGCCGGGGTGCACCCGCCCCGCTCCGGCTCGGTCACCGTGGACGGCCGCCCGCTCACCGGGCTGCCCCTGGCCGAGCTGCGCGGCCACGTCGCGCTGGTCAGCCAGGAGCACCACGTCTTCATCGGCACCCTGGCCGAGAACGTGGCGATGGTCCGCCTCGACGCGGAACCGGCCGAGGTGCGCGCCGCGCTGGTCGCCGTCGATGCGCTGAGCTGGGCGGAGGCGTTGCCGGATGGGCTGGACACCCGGGTCGGGGCGGGCGGGCATCCACTGTCCCCGGCCCAGGCGCAGCAGCTCGCGCTGGCCCGACTGGTGCTAGCCGACCCGCACACGCTGGTGCTGGACGAGGCCACCTCCCTGATCGATCCGCGCGCCGCCCGGGCGCTGGAACGCTCCCTGGCCGCCGTGCTGGCGGGGCGGACCGTCATCGCCATCGCGCACCGGCTCTTCTCCGCGCACGACGCCGACCGGGTGGCGGTGGTGGAGGATGGCCGGATCACCGAGCTGGGCTCGCACGACGAACTGGTCGCCGCCGGTGGCTCGTACGCCGCGCTCTGGCGCTCCTGGCACGGCTGACCGGCCGCACCCGGCCGGACGGCGAGCCGTCAGCCGACGTCGAGGGGGTCGGCGAGCAGACGCTCGAAGGCCAGTTCGGCGGCCCCGACCAGCGCCCCGTCCTCGCCGAGCGTCGGGGTACGCAACCGGACGTGTTCCAGGCAGGCGGGCAGCCCGTTGGAGTTGAGCCGGCTGCGGACCTGGGCGGCGGCGGCCAGGTAGAGGTCGCGCATGGTGCCACCGAAGATGATCATCTCCGGGTTGAAGATGTTGACCAGGTTGGCCACGCCGAAGCCGAGCCAGTCGCCGGCCTGCCGGACGGCCGTCTGGGCGCGGGCGTCGCCCCGGTCGGCGGCGTCGAAGACGGCCAGCAGCGCGTCCCGGCCCCGAGCGTCGGAGCGGCCGGCGGCCCGCAGCAGCCCGTTCTCGCCGATCTCGGTCTCCCAGCAGCCTCGGCGTCCGCAGTCGCAGGGCCGGCCGTCGCGGACCACCACCATGTGGCCGACCTCGCCGCTGTACCCGCCGTGCCCGGTGAGCCGCCGCCCGCCGGCGATGATGCCGGCCCCGACGCCGACGTCCCCGTACAGGTAGATGACGTTGTCGCAGCCGGCCGCGACGCCCCGGGCGTGTTCGGCGAAGGCCGCGACGTCCGCCACGTTGCCGACCGTGATCGGTACGTCGGTGCCCAGCTCGGCGGCGAGCGCCGCGCCGATCGGCTCGTCCACCCAGCCGGTGGTCGGGCTCAGCCGGACCAGGCCGTCCTCGCGGCGGACCATGCCGCAGACCGCGAGGCCGGCGCCGACGCAGATGGCGTCCGGTGGCACCGACGGGTGCATCTTCTTGACCGCGCCGGCCAGCAACGGCGCGGCTTCCTCGGCGACCAGGTTCCGTGGCCGGTCCAGCTCCCAGCGGTCGAGCACCTCACCGCCGAGGCCGACCCGCGCGGCCCGCAGCCGGTCCACCTCCACGCTGTACGCGTACGCGTAGATCCGCTCCGACTCGGGCCGGACGACCAGCGACGGCCGCCCGGCCCGGCCGGTCTCCTTCGGCGTCCCCTCGCTGACCAGGCCGGCGCCGGCCAGGTCAGCGGTGAGCGCGCCGATGGTGCTGCGGTTGAGCCCGAGGGCGGTGGTCAGCTCGGCGCGGGTGGTGGCGCCGTGCACGTGTACGTACCGCAGCAGTGCGCCCAGGTTCTGCCGGCGGATCTCGTCCTGGCTCGGTCCTGCGCGCATTGCCACAGCCATTTCCGTAAGCGGGGTCAGCGGGTGCCCGTGGCGGCGGCCCGCCGCCGGGACAGCGCGTCGATGGCGGCGGCCCCGAGCAGGACGATGCCGGTGACCACGTATTTGACGCCCGAGCTGTATCCCATCAGGCCCATCCCGTTGTCAATGACGGCGATCACCGCACCGCCGAGCACCGCGTCGAGGACCCGGCCCTTGCCGCCGAAGAGACTGGTGCCGCCGATGACCGCCGCGCCGACGGCGTAGAGCAGGACGCTGCTGCCGCCGGTGTTGGGGTCGACCGAGTTGGCCCGGCTGGCCGCCACGATGCCGCCGATGGCTGCCATGCCGGAGCAGATCACGAAGACCGAGATCCGGATCCGGTCGACGTTGATGCCGGCGCGGCGGGCCGCCTCCCGGTTGCCGCCGACGGCGTAGATGTGCCGGCCGTAGCTGGTGCGCTGGAGCACGAAGGTCCAGACGATCAGCAGCACCGCGATGATCGGCACCACGATCGGCACGCCCTTGAGCGAGGTGATCAGGACGTTACGGCTGCGCTCCAGGTTGAGGATGAGGACCGCGACACCCAGGATCAGCGCCAGCGCGCCGATCCGGGTGAGGACCACCGCGATCGGGTCGGTCAGCAGGCCGCGGGCGGAGCGCTGCCAGTGCCGGCGCAGCTGCGTCGCCGCGTAGCCGGCGACCGCCACCGCGGCCAGCACCCAGCCGAGGGCGGGGGGAAGGTTCCGGTTGGCGATGGCCAGCAGCACGTCGTCCCGCACCGAGATGTTCGCGCCCTCCTTCATGAGCATCAGCGCGATGCCCTGGAAGGCGAGGAAGCCGGCGAGGGTCACCACGAAGGAGGGGATGCCGATCTTCGCCACCAGGAAGCCGAGGAGCGTGCCGATGACCAGGCCGGTGGCGACCGCGGCGAGCACCGCGACGTACCAGGGGTAGCCGAACACGGTCACCACGTTGGCCAGCACGGCGGCGCAGACCCCGCTGGCGAAGCCGGCGGAGAGGTCGATCTCGCCGAGCAGCAGGACGAAGACCAGCCCCATCGCGATCAGGGTGATCGCCGCGCCCTGGGTGAAGAGGTTGGCGAAGTTGCCGGCGGTGAGGAAGGACGGGCGCGCGATCGCGAAGCCGACGCAGAGCACGGCGAGCATGCCGACGGCGGGGAGCGCGCCGATGTCGCCACCGCGTACCCGGGCCCAGTAGTTGTGGAGGTGGCTGCCGACGGTGGGCGCCGGTGCGACCGCGGCGGGCCCTTCCTTCTTGACGGCGGTGGTGGTCATCGGACGGCTCCTGGGGTGGGGTCGGCGGGCTCGGCGCCGTTGCCGTTGCTGCCCGGGGCCGGGTCGGCGGGGAGGCCGAGGCTGCCGGAGCGGCCGGCGGTGATCAGCTCGACCACCTGCGAGTGGGTGATGTCGGTGGTCTTCACCTGGGCGACCATCTGGCCGAGGTAGAGCGCGGCGATCCGGTCGGAGACGGCGAAGACGTCGTTCATGTTGTGCGAGATCAGCACCACCGCCAGGCCGTTGTCGGCCAGCCGGCGGACCAGCTCCAGCACCTGGGCGGTCTGCGCGACGCCGAGCGCGGCGGTCGGCTCGTCCAGGATGACCAGCTTGCTGTTCCAGAGCACCGCCTTGGCGATGGCCACGGTCTGGCGCTGGCCGCCGGAGAGGCTGGAGACGTGCTGGCGCAGCGACTTCACCGTACGCACGCTGAGCCCGGCGAGCGTCTCCGCGGCCAGCTGCTCCATGGTCGGCTCGTCGAGCACGATCCCGGTGCGCTTCTCCCGGCCGAGGAACATGTTCTGCACGATGTCGAGGTTGTCGCAGAGCGCGAGGTCCTGGTAGACGACCTCGATGCCGAGCCCGGCGGCGTCGCGGGGGCCGTGGATGCTCACCGGCCGGCCGTCGAAGAGGAACTCACCGGCATCCGTGGGGTAGATGCCGCTGATGCACTTGACCAGGGTCGACTTGCCGGCACCGTTGTCGCCGACCAGCGCGGTCACCTCGCCCGCGTGGGCGGTGAAGGCGACGTCGCGCAGCACCTGGACGGGACCGAAGCTCTTGTCGATCCCGCGTAGTTCCAGCAGGGGGGTTGCGGACACGGGGGTCTCCTTCG
This sequence comes from Micromonospora sp. NPDC093277, assembly GCF_044765245.1. Lineage (NCBI taxonomy): Bacteria > Bacillati > Actinomycetota > Actinomycetes > Micromonosporales > Micromonosporaceae > Micromonospora > Micromonospora sp. NPDC093277. The sequence goes on along the minus strand of NZ_JBIWJO010000007.1, from coordinate 111,203 downwards.
GACGGAGGGGAGATCTCGGATCCCGTCCGGCGACGCGCCGCCCGGCACGGATGTCCCGTGCCGGGCGGCGCCGCCTGATGCGGGTACGGAAGGGTCAGCTGATGCCGGCGTCGGTGCAGAGCTTGGCGAACGCGTCCTTGCAGAGCTCGTCCTTGGTCACGTAGCCGTCGTCGACGACGTCCTTGACGTTCTCCTTGTAGATCGCCTTCGGCTCCAGCAGCACGGCCGGCACGTCCCGGCCGCCCTCCGGGTCCTTGACCGTCTGGCCGGTGTCCTTCTTCTCCCCCTTGGCGAGCCCGATGGCCAGCTCGGCGGCGGCGTCCGCCTCCTTCTTGACCGCCTTGTAGACGGTCATGCACTGGTCGCCGGCGAGGATGTTCTGCAGGCCCTCGGCGGTGGCGTCCTGGCCGGTCACCGGGACCTTGCCGTTGAGCTTGTTCTTCTTCAGCACCGAGATGGCCGCGTTGCCGAGGCCGTCGTTGGCGGAGAGCACCCCGTCGATCTTGCCGCCGGCCTTGGTGAGCTGCTGCTCGAAGATCGTGGCGGCCTGGGCGTTGTCCCAGTCCGGCACGGAGTCGTCGGCGGCCTTGGTGTACTCCTTCGAGTCGAACTTCGGCTTGAGCACCGAGTCGTACCCGTTCTTGAACAGGGTGGCGTTGTTGTCGGTCGGCGAGCCGTTGAGGTAGGCGATCGCCGGGTTCTTGACGCCCTTGTCGGTCAGGCACTTGACCAGGCCCTCGCCCTGGAGCTTGCCGACCGCCTCGTTGTCGAAGCTGACGTAGTACTGGGCGGAGCCGCCCAGCGTCAGCCGGTCGTAGTCGATGGTGGCCACACCCTGGGACTTCGCCTTGTCCAGCACGGCCTTGCCGGTGCCGGAGTCCAGGTTGACGATCATCAGAACGGTCACGCCGTTGGTGATCATCTGATCGGCGATGGTCTGGAACGCGTTCTTGTCGTTCTGGGCGTTCTGGATGTCGTAGTCGACGCTGGCGGCCTTGAACGCCTCCTCCAGGTACTTGCGGTCCGCGGTCTCCCAGCGGGCCGAGGACTTGCTGTCCGGGAGGATCACGCCGATCTTCGGCTTCTTGTCGGTCGAGCCACCGGCCTGGTCGGAGCCGCCGTTGTCACCACAGGCGGCCATGCTGCCGGTGGCCAGGAGGCCGACGGCGGCGAAGGTGAGGAAGCCCTTGCGCATCTGCACGGGTCCTTTCCGAGGGTGGGAGTAGTGGTCGGTGCTTTTGTTGTGTCCGGCAACGTATTCCTCCTCTTGTCGGACACGCAAGAGTGCCGAGGTCGGAAGTTTGTTGGTGGCAGTAACAATTCAGCAACGCCACTGTCACCCGGCGCGCACCTCACGGCGTGCGCTCCCGCCGTGAGGTGCGGGAACGCCGGACGGCGATGGTCTGAAGTGGATCAGTCGGCCGCGATCGGCGCGGTGACGGCGTCGGTCAGGGCGACCAGATCCGTCGGGGCGAGCTGCAGCTGCAGGCCGCGGCGGCCCGCCGAGACGTAGACGGTCGGGTGGTCCAGCGCCGACGCGTCGACCACCGTGGGCAGCCGTTTGCGCTGGCCGAGCGGGCTGATCCCGCCACGGACGTAGCCGGTGGCCCGTTCGGCCACGCTCCGGTCCGCCATGGTGGCCCGCTTGCCGCCGACCGCGGCGGCGAGCGCCTTGAGGTCCAGTTCCCCGGTGACCGGGACGACCGCCACGGTGAGCCCGCCGTCGACCTCGGTGACCAGCGACTTGAATACCCGGTCCGGCGGCACGCCAAGGGCCGCCGCGACCAGCGCGCCGTAGTTCGGCGCGTCCGGCGAGACGTCGTACGGGTGGGTGCTGTGCATGATCTTGCGCTTCGCCAGCAGCGCCGTCGCCGGAGTGCCCTGTCCCGCCATGCCCGACAAGCTAGTCCGGCACGGCGTGACGGGCGAGCGGAAAACCGTCGGGAGCCCGGCGCGGGAGGCCGCTCCGTCGCCGGAAACCGGTCAGCCGGCGGGCAGCGGCCGGCAGAGCAGCACGGTCGGCGCGCCGGCCACCCGGGTCAGCACCAGGCTGGCCGCCTCGTCGCCGGCCAGTCTCAGGTCCCGGCGCAGCCGTTCCGGCTCCAGCGCCGAGCCGCGCTTGAGGATCTCCACCCGGCCCACCCGGCGTTCCCGGAGCAGGGCGCGCAGCCGCTTCAGCGAGAACGGCAGCACGTCGGTGACCTCCAGGCAGCGGGCGTACGGCGTGGCCACGGGGGTGTCGGCGTAGAGGTACGCGATGCTCGGGTCGGCCAGGGTCGCGCCCAGTTCCACGGCCAGTTCGGCGATCAGGTGCGCGCGGACCACGGCCGGGTCCGGGTCGTACACGTACCGCCGGACCGGCCCCACCGGTGCCTCGACCTCGCCGCTGCCGGTGAGTTGATTGCAGGGGGCCCCTGCTCTACCGGAGGCGTTGACAGGGGGCCCTTCCTTCAGCACGGTGGCGCGGCGGGGGACCTCGGCCAACTCGCCGCACCAGAGGGCGGCCTCGACCAGGTCGCCGGACACGCTGACCCACTCCGCCTCGGCACCGGCCGGGATCAGCGCGTGGTCCAGCCCGGGGGCCACCTTGACCACCGTGCGCGGCACCCGTTCGGCCAGCCCGGTGACGAAGTCCCAGGGCGGCGAGTAGGCGTTCGGGTCGAAGATCCGCCGGCCGGTGCCGGCCACCCGGCGGGCCGGGTCGCAGAAGACCGCCTCCACCCGGGTGACGTCGAACGCCGTCGCGTCCCCGCACTCCACGGTGAACATCTCGGCCAGCCCGGCCGCCTCGGCGTTCGCGGCGGCCATCGCGGCGGTCGCCGGGTCGGCCTCCACCCCATACACCCGGATGCCGGCGCGGGCGGCGGCGAGCGCGTCCGCGCCGAGGCCGCAGCCCAGGTCGGCCAGGGTGCGCACCCCGGCGGCGCGCAGCCGTGCGGCCCGGCGGTCGGCGACCACCCGGCGGGTGGCCTGCTCCAGCCCGGGGCGGGTGAGGAACATGCCGGCGGCCTCCGGCCCGAACTTGCCGGCGGCCCGGCGGCGCAGCTCGGCCTGGGTGAGCGCGGCGGCGGCCAGCCCGGCCGGGTATCCCGCCGAGCGGAGCCGGGCCGCCGCGGTCAGCGGATCGCCGCCGGCGACCTCGGCGGCCGCCGCGAGCGCGGCCGACCCCTCGGGGGTACGCAGGGCGGCGAGCTGGTCCAGATCCACCCGGCCATTGTCCCGGCCGCTTGATCGAGTCGGTTTGCGGCATCCGGCGGTCTTCACGGCTGGAGGAGGCCACAGCTGCCGCACCCGGAGTGGATCATCGTGTCCGGCGCGACACGTTGGCACTCTCCTTGACGGAGTGCTAGCCGAGGCATAACCTGCGATTAGCACTCTCACCCTGAGGGTGCCAACGCCCGGGCCCAGGTGTCCGGGGGTTGAACGCCAGGCGGACCGGCACCCGCGACGACGGCCCCGCCCGGTGGCATGTGGCAGATTGACGCTGGTCGGCATGTCGACCAGCAACGAAACCAGTACCCCAGGAGGGTATGCCCGTGACTACCGCGACCAAGGTTGCGATCAAGCCGCTCGAGGACCGGATCGTGGTCCAGGCGAACGAGGCTGAGACCACCACGGCGTCGGGCATCGTGATCCCCGACACCGCCAAGGAGAAGCCGCAGGAGGGCACCGTCCTCGCTGTCGGCCCGGGCCGGATCGATGACAAGGGTAACCGCGTGCCGCTCGACGTGAAGGTCGGCGACACCGTTCTGTACTCGAAGTACGGCGGCACCGAGGTCAAGTACGCCGGCGAGGAGTACCTGGTGCTCTCCGCCCGCGACGTCCTCGCGGTCATCGAGAAGTAAGCAACCGATCAGTGTCGTTGCCCCGGTCCGGCTCGCCGGGCCGGGGCAACGTCGCTTCGAAGGGATACTGATGGCGAAGATCCTCAGCTTCTCGGACGACGCCCGGCACCTGCTGGAGCACGGCGTCAACGCCCTCGCCGACGCGGTCAAGGTCACCCTCGGCCCGCGCGGGCGCAACGTCGTCCTGGACAAGAAGTTCGGTGCGCCCACGATCACCAACGACGGCGTGACCATCGCCAAGGAGATCGAGCTCACCAACCCGTACGAGAACCTCGGCGCGCAGCTGGTCAAGGAGGTGGCGACCAAGACCAACGACGTCGCCGGCGACGGGACCACCACCGCGACCGTGCTGGCCCAGGCGATGGTCCGCGAGGGCCTGCGCAACGTGGCCGCCGGGGCCAACCCGACCGGCCTCAAGCGGGGCGTTGACGCGGCGGCCCGCAAGGTCTCCGAGGCGCTGCTCGACAAGGCTGTCGAGGTGGCCAGCAAGGAGTCGATCGCGCACGTCGCGACGATCTCCGCGCAGGACGCCACCATCGGCGAGCTGATCGCCGAGGCGATGGAGAAGGTCGGCCGCGACGGCGTCATCACCGTCGAGGAGGGCTCCGCGCTCGTCACCGAGCTGGACGTGACCGAGGGCCTCCAGTTCGACAAGGGCTTCATCTCGCCGAACTTCGTCACCGACGTGGAGGGGCAGGAGGCGGTCCTGGAGGACCCGTACATCCTGATCACCACGCAGAAGATCTCGGCGATCGAGGAGCTGCTGCCGCTGCTGGAGAAGGTCCTCCAGAACAACAAGCCGCTGCTGATCATCGCCGAGGACGTCGAGGGCCAGGCGCTCTCGACGCTGGTGGTCAACGCACTCCGCAAGACCCTCAAGGTCTGCGCGGTCAAGGCCCCCGGCTTCGGTGACCGCCGCAAGGCGATGCTCCAGGACATCGCGATCCTGACCGGCGCCGAGCTGGTCGCCCCGGAGCTGGGCTACAAGCTCGACCAGGTCGGCCTGGAGGTGCTCGGCACCGCCCGCCGGGTGGTGGTCGACAAGGAGAACACCACCGTCGTCGACGGCGCCGGCCAGGCCAGCGAGGTCGCCGACCGGGTCGCCCAGATCCGCAAGGAGATCGAGGCCTCGGACTCCGAGTGGGACCGGGAGAAGCTGGCCGAGCGGCTGGCGAAGCTCTCCGGCGGCATCGCCGTGATCAAGGTCGGCGCGGCCACCGAGGTCGAGATGAAGGAGCGCAAGCACCGCATCGAGGACGCCATCGCCGCGACCAAGGCCGCGGTCGAGGAGGGTACGGTCCCGGGTGGCGGCGCCGCCCTGGCCCAGATCCTGCCGGTGCTCGACGACGACCTGGGCCTGACCGGTGACGAGAAGGTCGGCGTCTCGATCGTGCGCAAGGCGCTGGTCGAGCCGCTGCGCTGGATCGCCCAGAACGCCGGCCACGACGGCTACGTGGTGGTGCAGAAGGTCGCCGCCCAGGAGTGGGGCAACGGCCTCGACGCCGCCGTCGGCGAGTACGTCGACCTGGTCAAGTCCGGCATCCTCGACCCGGTGAAGGTGACCCGCAACGCGGTCACCAACGCCGCATCGATCGCCGGCCTGCTGCTCACCACCGAGAGCCTGGTGGTGGAGAAGCCGGAGAAGGCCGAGCCGGCCGCCGCCGGTGGTCACGGCCACGGGCACGGCCACCAGCACGGCCCGGGCTTCTGATCCCAGGGGCGTAACGGCAGTCGATCAGGGCACACCGCCTCCCGGGGCGGTGTGCCCTGATCCGTATTGCTTACGGAACGCTGACGTGGATGGCGGAAGGCCCGTCCGATCGACAACACTGGTCGGCGTGAGCAGCCCCTCCCGTGGCCAGGCCGCGCTGGCCGGGATCACCGCCGCGGCCGTGGCGATCGGTGCCGCCGAACCGGTGGCCGTCCTCACCGGTCCCCGCTCGGCACCGCTGATCGCGGTCGGCGGGCTCGTCGTCGACCTGGTGCCCGAGCCGCTCAAGCAGTTCGCCATCGCGCTCTTCGGCACGTACGACAAGATCGCCCTGCTGGTCGGGACGGCGGTGCTGCTGGCCGCGTTCGCCGCGCTGGTCGGCGTGCTGGCGGCCCGGCGCCTGGCGATCGGCCTGGCCGGCATCGCCGTGTTCGCCGCCCTCGGGGTGGCCGCCGCGCTGACCCGGGCCGGCGCGGGCGCCTTCGCCGCGCTGCCCTCGCTGGTCGGGGCCGGGCTGGGCGCGCTGACACTCTGGCTGCTGCTGGCCGGCCCGCTCTCGCCTGACCTGTGGGCCTGGGCGTCGCCCTCCGCACACGACCGGGGCGACGGTGCCGAGCCGGAGGTCGACCCGGACGGCCGGCGGCGGTTCCTGCGCGGCGTGGGGGCGCTGGCCGGTGCGGCGGCGGTGGCCGGGGTGGGCGGGCACTGGCTGGCCAGCCGGCGGGGCGTGTCGGAGGCCCGCCGGGCGGTCGTCCTGCCCGCGCCGTCCGCCCCCGCCCCGGCGGTGCCGGCCGGCGCGGACCTGTCGCTGGCCCAGCTCGCCCGCTACGTCACCCCGAACAGCGGCTTCTACCGGATCGACACCGCCCTGGTGGTGCCTCAGGTGGACCCGGCGACCTGGCGGCTGCGCATCCACGGCCGGGTGCGGCACCCGATCGAGCTGAGCTTCGCCGACCTGCTCGCCCGGCCGATGGTCGAGCGGTACGTCACCCTGGCCTGCGTCTCCAACGAGGTGGGCGGGGACCTGATCGGCAACGCGCGCTGGCTGGGCGTACCGATCAAGGAACTGCTGGACGAGGCGGGCCCGGAGGAGGGCGCGGACCAGGTGGTCGGGCGCTCGGTCGACGGCTGGACCTGTGGCACCCCGACGGCGGTGCTGCGCGACGGGCGGGACGCGTTGCTCGCGGTCGGGATGAACGGCGAGCCGCTCCCCGTCGAGCACGGCTTCCCGGTACGGATGGTCGTCCCCGGGCTCTACGGCTACGTCTCGGCGTGCAAGTGGGTGACCGAGCTGGAGCTGACCAGCTTTGCCGACTTCGACGCGTACTGGGTGCCGCGCGGGTGGGCGGCACAGGGGCCGATCAAGACCCAGTCCCGGATCGACACGCCCCGCCCACGGAACCGGCTCACCGCCGGGCCGGTCGTGGTCGCCGGGGTGGCCTGGGCCCAGCACCGGGGCATCCAGAAGGTCGAGGTACGCGTCGACGGCGGCCCCTGGCAGGAGGCGACGCTCGCCCCGACGGTCTCGGTGGACACCTGGGTGCAGTGGTCGTGGCGGTGGGACGCCGGCCCGGGCGAGCACACCCTCCAGGTGCGGGCCACCGACGCCGACGGCGCGACGCAGCCGGAGGAGCCCCGCCCGGTCGCGCCGGACGGGGCCACCGGCTGGCACACGGTCCGGGTCACGGTGGGCTGAGCCGGGCGGGCGGGAATCGGCCACCACCGCCGGCGCGGGGCCGAGGAGGGCGGACCGCCGGCCGCCGGTGGCCGATGACCCCCCGGTCAGGCGATCCGGCGCTGCTGCGGCACGGTGGACCTGTGCGGCGCGCCGAGGCGGGCCTCCAGCCGGGCCACGTCGACCCGGGTCTGCCGGCGGTCGGCCAGGTCCTCCCAGCCGAGGGCGAGCACCCGGAGCCGCTCCGACTCGCTGAAGCCGCCCCACACGCCGTACGGCTCGCGGACCGAGAGGGCGTGCGCGGCGCACTCGGCCCGCACCGGGCAGGCCCGGCAGACGGCTTTGGCGCCGGACTCGCGGCGCAGGCGCGACGAGCCGCGTTCACCCTCCGGGTGGAAGAACTGCGCGCTGTCCCGTCCGCGGCAGGCGCCGAGGCGCTGCCAGTCCCAGAGGTCGATGATGGGTCCAGGCAGTCTGCGTACGTTCGACATCAGCACCCCTCCTCCCGCGCGTCGGTCCGCGCGGGCCACCGTTCCGGCCTGGCCCCCTCGGTACCCGGAGGGTCCCGCGCTCACACCTCTGTGATCGAAACCTCGGGCAACTCGCGTCATATGCCCCATCTGCCGGAAAAGTTCGGATGATTGCCCGGAACCTCCTCCCTGGCCGACCCCGTCGTGGTCTGCTCTGAGGCGGAGAGGAGACCACAGTGCGTAGCGTTCTCGTGTGCGTTCGGACACCACTCGCGGCCCAGCACCTGACCTCCGCGGCGGCGCGGCTCGGGCTGGCCGGTGCCGTCCGGACGGCGGTCTCCGATCCCGAGGTGATGCTGCGGCTCGCCGAGCGCCCGGTCGACGTGGTGCTCGCCGACACCGCCCTCACCCGGCCGGACAGCGCGGGCTTCGTCCGCCGGGTGCTCGCCCGCGCGCCGCAGGCCGCGGTGCTGCTGCTCGGCGCCGAGGAGTCGGAGGCGGCGGCGGCCACCATCAGCGCCGGCGCGCGAGGGCTCATCCAGGGTGCCGACCACGATCTGACCAGCGCGGTCGCGAAGGCGTTGCTGCTGCTCGCCGCCCCGGGGCGACCGGCCCGGCACCGGGTGACCGACCCGGCCCGGGACGCCGCCGCGGTCGGTGGGGCGGCCCGACCGGCCACACCGGGGCGTACCCAGGGCGGGCCGGCGCCGGCCTGGTCGGCGGGCCCCGCGGAGGGGGCGCCCACGATGGTCCCGGCGCAGCGCGGCGACGACCCGGCCGACCCGGCCGGTGGCGAGCCGGAGACGGCCCCGGCAAACGGCGCGCAGCGCGCCGGCGCACGTAACGCCGTCGGGCTGACCGAGCGGGAACTCCAGGTGCTGCTCGGCATGGCCGAGGGCAAGAGCAACGCGGAGATCGGGCGGGAGCTGTTCGTCTCCGAGGACACCGTCAAGACGCACGCGCGCCGGCTCTTCCGCAAGCTGGGCGCCCGCGACCGGGCGCACGCCGTGGCGGCGGGCTTCCGTGCCGGCCTGGTCGCCTGAGCCGGCTGGTCACTCCTCGGCGGAGGCCTCGTCCTCGGTGCCCTCGGTCAGGGTGTCGTGCACGCCGTCCGCGTAACCCCGGGCATAGTCCCAGCTCACGTAGTGGTCCGGGTCCGGGTCGTAGGCCGGCTCATGGACCCGGGGGCGGCCGGAGTCGAGCAGGTGGCGCAGGTTGCCCCGGAGCAGGTCCCAGTCGAAGTAGTGCGGCTCGCGGCAGTCCTCGCACTCGATGACCAGCCCGCGTACCCCGATCGGCTGGAGCAGGGCCTGATAGATCTCCAGGTCGGCCAGATCCTCCAGGACGTCCTGTCGCTCGACCTCGGTCAGCGGGTCGAGCGGGTCGTCCTCGCGCGGGTCGTGCAGGCCGGCAGCCGGATCGGCCGGGTCGCCGTTGAACGGGTCGATGGGCTCGTCGTGCACCCCCTCACCGTAGACCCCGGCACACCGGAAAGTCCGCCCCTGGGGCACCTGTGGCGGGGCCTACGCCCCGGCCCGCCGCTGCCCAGGCCGGCACAGCACAGTGGGTACGATGAAGCGACGCGCCGTCACGCGGCGTCCGCCGGTGCCCGCGCGCGCCGCCTCGCGCCGAAACCCGTCCGACCAGCTCAGGGGAGCAATCGTGGAGAATTCGCCCAGCACCGACCTTCCCGCCGGCGTCGACGGCGGCGAGCTGGCCGGTCACCTGCCCGAGCTGCCGGCCGGCTCGGCACGGGTGGTGCCACTCGGGCTGACCTTCGACGACGTGCTGCTCCAGCCCGGCGAGTCGGACGTCGTGCCCAGCCGGGTCAACACCCGCACCAGACTCAGCCGCAACATCGAGCTGAACGTCCCGCTGCTGTCCAGCGCGATGGACACCGTCACCGAGGGGCGGATGGCGATCGCCATGGCCCGCCAGGGCGGCATCGGCGTGCTGCACCGCAACCTCTCGGCGGAGGACCAGGCCCTCCAGGTCGACCTGGTGAAGCGCTCCGAGTCGGGCATGATCACCAACCCGGTGACCGCCAGCCCGGACGACACCCTCCGCGACGTCGACGCGCTCTGCGGGCGCTACCGCATCTCCGGCGTGCCGGTGGTCGACGGCCAGGGGCAGCTCGTCGGCATCGTGACCAACCGCGACATGCGCTTCGTCTCCGACCCGGCCACCCCGGTCCGCGAGATCATGACCCGGACCCCGCTGGTCACCGCCCCGGTCGGGGTGAGCAAGGACGACGCGCTCGACCTGCTGCGCCAGCACAAGGTGGAGAAGCTGCCGATCGTCGACGACGCGGGCAAGCTGCGCGGGCTGATCACCGTCAAGGACTTCACCAAGAGCGAGCAGTACCCGAACGCCACCAAGGACTCCGCCGGCCGGCTCCGGGTCGCCGCCGCGATCGGCGTGGGCGAGGACTCGTACAAGCGGGCCCGCACCCTCGTCGACGCGGGCGTCGACGTGCTGATCGTGGACACCGCCCACGGCCACCAGCGCGCCGTGCTGGAGATGGTCGCCCGGCTCAAGAAGGACGTGGCGATCGACATCGTCGGCGGCAACATCGCCACGTACGCCGGCGCGAAGGCGCTCGTGGACGCGGGCGCGGACGGCGTCAAGGTGGGGGTCGGCCCGGGGGCCATCTGCACCACCCGGATCGTGGCCGGGGTGGGCGTGCCGCAGGTCACGGCGATCATGGAGGCCGCGCGGGCGGCCCGCCCGGCCGGCGTGCCGGTGATCGGCGACGGTGGCATCCAGTACTCCGGCGACATCGCCAAGGCCCTGGTGGCCGGCGCCGACACGGTGATGCTCGGCAGCCTGCTGGCCGGCTGCGAGGAGAGCCCCGGCGAGCTGATCTTCATCAACGGCAAGCAGTACAAGGCGTACCGGGGGATGGGCTCGCTCGGTGCGATGCAGTCCCGTGGCCAGGCCAAGTCGTACTCCAAGGACCGCTACTTCCAGCAGGACGTGACCAGCGACGAGAAGCTGGTCCCGGAGGGCGTCGAGGGGCAGGTGCCCTACCGGGGCCCGCTGGCCCAGGTGGCCCACCAGCTCGTCGGCGGGCTGCGGCTCGCGATGGGGTACGCCGGTGCCGAGAGCATCCCCGAGCTGCACCGGCGTGGCCAGCTCATCCGGATCACCGCGGCCGGGCTCAAGGAGAGCCACCCGCACGACATCCAGATGACCGTCGAGGCGCCCAACTACCACACTCGCTGACCAACACCCCCAACCACCTGGAGTCTCCATGCGTGACGTGGTCGAGATCGGGCTGGGCAAGACCGCGCAGCGCGGCTACCACCTGGACGACATCGCCATCGTGCCGAGCCGCCGTACCCGCGACGTCGACGACGTCTCCACCGCGTGGCAGCTCGACGCGTACCAGTTCGGCATCCCCTGCGTCGGGCACCCGTCCGACGCGACGATGAGTCCCGCCTCGGCGGTGCGGCTCGGCCAGCTCGGCGGCCTCGGCGTGCTCAACGTCGAGGGCCTCTGGACCCGGTACGAGAACCCGACCAAGGTGCTGGAGGAGCTGGCCGGCCTGGACGAGGACGCCCGGGCCACCCGGCGGCTCCAGGAGGTCTACGCCGAGGCGATCCGCCCCGACCTGATCGCCGAGCGGGTCCGCGAGCTGCGGGCCGGCGGCGGCACGGTGGCCGTGCGGGTCTCCCCGCAGCACACCCTCGCGCTCGCCCCGGTGATCCTCGACGCGGGTGTGGACATCCTGGTCATCCAGGGCACCATCGTCTCCGCCGAGCACGTCTCCACCACCGACGAGCCGCTGAACCTCAAGGAGTTCATCGCCGACCTCGACCTGCCGGTCATCGTCGGCGGCTGCACCGACTACAAGACCGCGCTGCACCTGATGCGCACCGGCGCGGCCGGCGTGATCGTCGGCATCGGCGGCGACGGCTGGTCGACGACCGAGTCGGTGCTCGGCATCCGGGTGCCGATGGCCACCGCCATCGCCGACGCCGCCGCGGCCCGCCGCGACTACCTGGACGAGACCGGCGGCCGGTACGTGCACCTGATCGCCGACGGCGACATCCAGACCTCCGGGGACATCGCCAAGGCCCTCGGCTGCGGCGCCGACGCGGTGATGCTCGGCGAGCCGCTCTCGCTTTGCGAGGAGGCCCCGGCCGGCGGCGCCTGGTGGCACTCGGCGGCCAGCCACCCGTCCCTGCCCCGGGGCGCGTTCGAGGTGGCCGGCCAGCCGCTCGGCTCGATGGAGAAGCTGCTCTTCGGCCCGGCCGACGAGCCGGACGGCCAGCTCAACCTCTTCGGCGGCCTGCGCCGGGCGATGGCCAAGTGCGGCTACCGCGACCTGAAGGAATTCCAAAAAGTAAACCTCCTCCTAGACCGCTAACCCCACCCCCACCCCCCACCCCCCCACCCCCACCCCCCGCCCCCCCCCCCCCCACCCTGTTGCCGATCATGGAGTTGTGGTTCCTGGGATGTCCCGGATCTCCGGTTCGTCATCTGCCACAACTCCATGATCGACGGGGCGGGGTCGGCTTAGGCTCGGCCCGTGAGGCGGGGATGGCGGGGGTGGCGGGGATGGCGGGGGTATGCGGCGGTGGTGGGGGTTGTCGCGGCGTTGGGGGGCGGGTGCAGCGGGGACGACGGTGGGGCGTTTCGGGGCGGGGCGGCTGACGTCGGGGATCCGTACGTGCCGGGGGCCGGCAACGGCGGCTACGACGTCGACCACTACACGCTGAAGGTCCGCTACGACCCGGCCGGCAAGCGGCTCACCGGCCAGGCCACCGTCACCGCCACCGCCATCACCGGCCTGTCCCGGTTCCACCTCGACCTCGCCGGCCTCACCGTCGACCGGGTACGCGTCGACGACGCCCCGGCGAAACACCGGCGCGACGGCAACGAGCTGGTGGTGACCCCGGCGCACGGCCTGCCGGCGGGGAAACGGTTCACCGTCGAGGTGGCGTACGGCGGCGTGCCGCGACCGCTTTCCAGCGAACTCGGCGACGGCGGCTTCCAGGCCACCGGGGACGGGGCGATCGCGCTCGGCCAGCCCGAGTCGGCGAGCACCTGGTTCCCGGTCAACGACCACCCCTCCGACAAGGCCACCTACGACCTCGCCGTGACCGTCCCGGACGGGCTCGCCGCGCTCAGCAACGGGGTGCCCGGGGGACAGTCCAGCCAGGACGGCTGGACCACCTGGCACTGGTCCGAGGGCTCCCCGATGGCCAGCTACCTGGCCACCCTGGTGATCGGCGACTACCGGGTGTCGACCGGCACGCACGCCGGGAAGCCGCTGGTCACCGCGGTGGCCGCCGGGCTGCCGGCGGACGGGCCGGCCGCCGCCGCGCTGGCGCGTACCGGCGAGATCGCCGACTTCCTGGCCGACCGCTTCGGGCCGTACCCGTTCGACGCGTACGGCGGGATCGCGGTCGCCGACCCGCGCATCTCGTACGCGCTGGAGACCCAGACCCGACCCGTCTACGGGCCGGGCTTCTTCCGGGGCGGCCGGCCGAACACCGAGGTGGTCGCGCACGAGCTGGCCCACCAGTGGTTCGGCGACAGCGTCTCGCTGTCCCGGTGGAGCGACATCTGGCTCAACGAGGGCTTCGCGACGTACGCGGAATGGCTCTGGAACGAGCACGACGGCGTCCGCAGCGTGGCGCGGGCCTTCGCCGACCGGTACGCGGTGACCGACTGGACCAAGCCGTCGGTGGACCCGGGTCGGGCGGCGATGTTCGGCGACGCGGTATACCAGCGCGGCGCGCTGACTGTGCACGCGCTGCGCCGCGCGGTCGGTGACGAGACCTTCTTCCGTATCCTGCGCGGTTGGCTGGCCGAACGGCGGGACGGCACCGCCACCACCGCGGACTTCGTCGGGTACGCCGAGCGGGTCGCCGGCCGCCCGTTGCGCCCGCTCTTCGACGCCTGGCTGGTCGGCGCCACCGCACCCGCCCTGCCGTGACGCGCGCGTGATCGTTGCTGGGTAGGCTGCCGCGGGCGGAGCGGCCGGCCGGGGCCGCGACGGTCGTGCCCGAGGAGGGGTCGAGGCGATGGCGCTGCGTGGTGGACGACGACGGCTGGGCTTGCTGGTTTCCGGCACGCTGCTGCTCGCCGGCTGCGGCTCGACCGGCGCGGACCGGGCGGAGCCGGCGGCGCGGCCCGCGCAGAGCGGCCCGCGGAGCTTCGCGCCCGGCGCGGCCGGGGCCGGCGACCCCTACTTCCCGAGCTACGGCAACGGCGGCTACGACGTCGCCCACTACACCGTCCGGGTCCGCTACGACCCGGCGAAGAACCGGCTCACCGGCACCACCACGCTGCGGGCCACCGCGACCGGGGACCTCTCCGCGTTCAACCTCGACCTGGCCGGGCTGACCGTGCGGTCGGTCACCGTGAACGGGGACAAGGCCGGCCACGCGCGCACCGACGACGAACTGGTCGTCACCCCGGCCACCGGCCTCACCGCCGGCAACGGCTTCGTCGCCGAGATCCGGTACGACGGCGAGCCGGCGGCGCTGGCCAACGAGGCGCTCGGCGGGGGCGGCTGGCTGCACACCTCGGACGGCGCGATCGCGGTCGGCCAGCCCGAGTCGGCGAGCACCTGGTTCCCGGTCAACGACCACCCCTCCGACAAGGCCACCTACGACTTCGAGATCACCGTGCCGAAGGGGCTCACCGCGATCAGCAACGGAGTCCCGAAGGGCCGGACCACCAAGGGCGACTGGACCACCTGGACCTGGTCGGAGGACGCGCCGATGGCCAGCTATCTGACCGCCGTGGCGATCGGCAAGTTCCGGGTGACCACCGGGGAGCACAACGGACGGCCGGTGTACAGCGCGGTCAGCACGAAGGTGGCCGAGGGCGCCCCGGACCGGTCGATCGCCCGGACCACAGAGGTCGCCGACTACCTGGAGAGCGTCTTCGGGCCGTACCCGTTCGACGCGTACGGCGGCGTGGTGGTCGCCGACGACCGGATCCGGTACGCGCTGGAGGCGCAGACCCGTCCGGTCTACGCGGCCAGCTTCTTCAAGCAGGGCGACAACACCGGGGTGGTCGCGCACGAGCTGGCCCACCAGTGGTTCGGCAACAGCGTGTCGCTGCAGAAATGGCAGGACATCTGGCTCAACGAGGGCCTGGCCACGTACGCCGAGTGGCTGTGGGCCGAGCACAGCGGGCAGTCCACCGTCCAGCACACCTTCGAGCAGCGGTACGCCACCGCGCCGGGGCAGGTCTGGCGTACGCCGCCGGGGAAGCCGGGGGTGGCGAACCTGTTCGGCCGGTCGGTGTACGACCGGGGCGGGATGACCGTGCATGCGCTGCGGGTGGCCGTCGGGGACAGCGACTTCTTCACCATCCTGCGCACCTGGGCGGCGGAGAAGAAGAACGGCAACGCCACCACCGCGGAGTTCGTGGCCCTCGCCGAGCGGGTCTCACACAAGAAGCTCGGCAAGCTCTTCGACGCCTGGCTCTACGGCACCGACCGCCCACCCGCCCCGAAGCCGCTGTGACTCAGGTCTTGACCCGCAGGGTGGGGTGCGCCTCCAGGAAACGGTCGGTGGTGCCGTCGCGTAGGGCGGCGAGGAACTGCCGGCCCACCGGCAGGAGTTGCTCGCCCCGGTAGGAGCCGCCGCTGCTGACCGCGTCGCCCGGGAGCCCGACCAGGACGAAGGCGTCCGCGGAGAGCCCACCCAGGGCGTACGCGAAATCGATCAGCCGGCGCCCGCCACCGACGTACACCAGGGTGTCGCCGAGGGCGTCCGCCACCTGTTCGACCTGGTCCGGGTTCCGGGCCAGCCCCTGGTCGAGGATCTTCCGGGCCAGCGCCCGGATCAGTTGCTGCTGGTGGCGCTGCCGGGTGTAGTCGCCGCCGGCCGTGTAGCGCTGCCGGGCGTAGTCCAGCGCCTGCCAGCCGGTCAGGTGCTGGTTGCCCTTCTCGTAGACCATCTGCGGCCCGGTGTAGGTGCTGCCGCTCAGGTTCCGCAGCCGCCCGTCGGGCCGGCGGTGGATCGACGTGACCCGCTGGTCGACGTAGAGGTCCACGCCGCCGAGGGTGTCGACCAGCTTGTCGAACCCGCCGAAGGTGATCACCGCGCCCGCGTCGATGCGCAGGCCGGTGTACTTGCTGACCGTGGTGCGCAGCAGTTCGTACCCCTGGGCGGCGCTGGGGTGGCCCTTGTCGCCGGGCACCCGGCTGCCGTAGCTCATCGCGTGAGTCAGCTTGGTGCGACCGCCCGGGTAGCCGGACTTCGGGTAGGCCGGGATGTCCACCACCAGGTCGCGGGGCAGGGAGAAGAGGTACGCGCGGTTCAGCCCGGCCGGCACGTGCAGCACCAGCACCGCGTCGCCGTGCGGCTCCCACCCCGGCACGGTGACCCGGGTGTCCACCCCGACCAGCAGCAGGTTCAGCGGGCCGGTGAGGTCGGCGCCCGGCGGCGGGGTGGGGCTGGCCGGGGTCGGCGTGGGTGAAACGCTGGGCGAGGTGGGGGCGGCGACCGGACCCGGCGATCCGCCGGGGGACGGGCGGGAGGCCAGCCGGGTGACCACCGCCGCGCCGGCGGCGACCAGCAGTACGGCCACCAGGGCGGCCAGCCCCAGCAGCCACCGTCGTCTCGGCTTCGCGCCGGTCATCGTGAACCCCTTCCCCCGTTTGTCGCTCGGCCACGTCACGGGGGTGCCGGCGGTCGTACGCCCGGCTCCCCGCATCGTCGAGCGCCCTGCATGATCCGTGAAAATCTCTTGCTGGCGCTATGGCTACTCGTCGGTAATGATGCGTTCATGCGGTACGACGTGATCGTCGTCGGGTCCGGTTTCGGTGGCAGCGTCACCGCGCTCCGCCTGGCCGAGAAGGGCTACACCGTCGGCGTCCTGGAGGCCGGCCGGCGCTTCGCCGACGACGAGTTCCCGGAGACGTCCTGGCGGGTCCGGCGCTTCCTGTGGGCCCCGAGGCTCGGCTGCTACGGCCTCCAGCGGATCGACCTGCTGCGCCCGGCCGACCGGAAGGCGGGCGGTGGGGTCCTGGTGCTCTCCGGGGCGGGGGTGGGCGGCGGCTCCCTGGTCTACGCGAACACCCTCTACGAGCCCCTCGACGCGTTCTACGCCGATCCGCAGTGGCGGGACATCACCGACTGGCGCGACGAACTGGCCCGCCACTACGACCAGGCGAAGCGGATGCTCGGCGTCACCACGTATCCGATCGTCACCGGCGCGGACCGGGCGATGCGGGCGGTGGCCGGGCGGATGGGGGTGGGGCACACCTTCCACGCCACCCCGGTGGGCGTGCACATCGGCCGGCCCGGCGAGCGGGTGACCGACCCGTACTTCGGCGGGGCCGGGCCGGACCGCGCCGGGTGCACCCACTGCGGCGCGTGCCTGACCGGCTGCCGGCACGGCGCGAAGAACACCCTGGTCAAGAACTACCTCTGGCTGGCCGAGCGGCTGGGAGTCCAGGTGCATCCGCTGACCACGGTGACCGCGGTCCGGCCGGCCACCGGCGGCGGGTACGCGGTGCACACCGAGCGCACCGGCGCCCGGCTGCGCCGGGGCCGCGAGGTGATCCACGCCGACCAGGTGGTCTTCGCGGCCGGCGCGCTCGGCACCCAGCGGCTGCTGCACGAGATGCGGGCCACCGGGGCACTGCCCGGGCTGTCGCCCCGGCTCGGCGAGCTGACCCGGACCAACTCGGAGGCGATCCTCGGCGCCTCGGTCGACCTCCGCCAGGCGCGGCGGCGCGGGCTCGACCTCACCGAGGGGGTGGCGATCACCAGTTCCTTCCACCCGGATCCGCAGACCCACATCGAGCCGGTCCGCTACGGCAAGGGCTCGAACGCGATGGGCCTGCTCCAGTCGATGCTGGTCGACGGCGGCCCGCACCGGGTCCGGCGGTGGCTGGGCGGCATGCTCCGGCGGCCCGGGCTCGCGGCCCGGATGCTCTCCGTCCGCGGCTGGTCCGAGCGGACCGTGATCGCGCTGGTCATGCAGTCGGTGGACAACTCGCTCACCACCCGGTTCCGGCGGGACCTGTTCGGTCGGCGGCTGGTCTCCGGACCCGGACACGGCGTGCCCAACCCGACCTGGATCCCGGCCGGCAACCAGGCCGCCCGGCTGCTCGCCGAGGAGATCGGCGGTACCCCCGGTGGCGCTCTCACCGAGCCGTTCGACATCCCGATGACCGCGCACATCCTCGGCGGGGCGGTGATCGGGTCCACCCCCGAGCGCGGGGTGATCGACCCGTACCACCGGGTCTACGGGCACCCGGGGCTGCACGTGGTGGACGGCGCGGCGGTGTCGGCCAACCTCGGGGTCAACCCGTCGCTGACCATCACCGCGCAGGCCGAGCGGGCCATGTCGTGCTGGCCCAACCGGGGCGAGCAGGACCCGCGCCCGCCGCTCGGGTCGGCGTACCGGCGCCTCGCCCCGGTCGCCCCACACCACCCCGCCGTCCCCGCGCACGCCCCCGCCGCCCTGCGGTAAGGAAGGCCCCCTGTTAACGCCTGCGGTATAGCACGGGCCCCTTGTTAACGACCTCACGGCGCGACCCGGCCGGGGCGTGCCCGGAGCGGCGGTGACTGTCGGTAGGCTTGCTGCGCATGAGCACCCCTCGCCCCGTCCTCGTGGTGGACTTCGGAGCCCAGTACGCCCAGCTCATCGCGCGTCGCGTACGTGAGGCGAGGGTCTACTCGGAAATCGTCCCGCATTCCATGCCGGTGTCCGAGATGCTGGCGAAGAACCCGGCCGCGATCATCCTCTCCGGCGGCCCGGCCAGCGTCTACGCGCCGGACGCGCCGCAGTTCGACGCCGGCATGTTCGACGCCGGTGTCCCGGTCTTCGGCATCTGCTACGGCTTCCAGGCGATGGCCCGGGCGCTGGGCGGCACGGTGGCCAGGACCGGCAACCGGGAGTACGGCGGCACCCCGCTGCACGCCCGCCCGGAGGCCGGCGTGCTGCTCCGCGACCTTCCGGACGACCTGCCGGTCTGGATGAGCCACGGCGACTGCGTCACCGAGGCGCCGGCCGGCTTCACGGTCACCGCCGAGTCGGCCGGCGCGCCGGTCGCCGCGTTCGAGGACCTGGCGGGCCGGCGGGCCGGCGTGCAGTTCCACCCGGAGGTCGGGCACACCGCCCACGGCCAGGAGATGCTCACCCGCTTCCTCTACGACATCGCCGGCATCGAGCCCACCTGGACGCCGGAGAACATCATCGACGAGCAGGTGGCCCGGATCCGGGAGCAGGTCGGCGACAAGGAGGTCATCTGCGCGCTGAGCGGTGGTGTCGACTCCTCGGTCGCCGCGGCGCTGGTCCACAAGGCGGTCGGTGATCAGCTCACCTGCGTCTTCGTCGACCACGGCCTGCTCCGCGCGGGTGAGGCCGAGCAGGTGGAGAAGGACTATGTCGCGGCCACCGGCATCAGGCTCAAGGTGGTCGACGCCCGGGAGCGCTTCCTCGGCGCGCTGGCCGGGGTGATCGACCCCGAGCAGAAGCGCAAGATCATCGGGCGGGAGTTCATCCGGGTCTTCGAGGCCGCCGCCCGGGAGATCGTCTCGCACGGCGACGTCGAGTTCCTGGTGCAGGGCACCCTCTACCCGGACGTGGTCGAGTCCGGCGGCGGCACCGGCACCGCCAACATCAAGAGCCACCACAACGTCGGCGGCCTGCCGGAGGACCTGAAGTTTGCCCTGGTCGAGCCGCTGCGCGCGCTCTTCAAGGACGAGGTCCGCGCGCTCGGCCTGCAGCTCGGGCTGCCCGAGGCGATGGTCTGGCGGCACCCGTTCCCCGGCCCGGGGCTGGCCATCCGGATCGTCGGCGCGGTCGACGAGGAGCGGCTCGCGGTGCTCCGCAAGGCCGACCTCATCGCCCGGCAGGAGCTGTCCGCCGCGGGCCTGGACCGGGATGTCTGGCAGTTCCCGGTGGTGCTCCTTGCCGACGTGCGCAGCGTCGGCGTGCAGGGCGACGGGCGCAGCTACGGGCATCCCGTGGTGCTGCGCCCGGTCTCCAGCGAGGACGCGATGACCGCCGACTGGTCCCGGCTGCCCTATGACGTGATCGCCCGGATCTCCACCCGGATCACCAACGAGGTGGCCGAGGTCAACCGGGTGGTCCTGGATGTGACCAGCAAGCCGCCGGGCACCATCGAGTGGGAGTGACCCCGGCTCAGGCCGCCGGCGGCGTCGGCGGCTGAGCCGCCGGCTCGTCCTCCGCCGCGGGCGTTGCCTGCGGCGCCGGCCCGGGCTGCGGGGTCGTCGCCACGTCCTGCGGCACGGGTCCGGCCTGGGGCGTGGCCTGCGGGGCCGGTCCGGCCTGGAACGTCGGTCCGGCCTGGGGCATCGGTCCGGCCTGGGGCGCGGGGCCCGGGTGCGTGGGGGCACCGGCCGCCGGCGGCCCGGCCGGCGGGACCGGGGGCCAGCCCGGGCTGGTGCCCGCCGGGTGCGGCCAGGCGGGTGCGCCGGTCGGCTCCTCGGGCATCAGGAACCACATGACCAGGTACGCCAGCGCGGCGACCCCGCCGGTGAAAATGGTGGCGACGGCGAAGCCGACCCGGACCAGGGTGGGATCGACCGCGAAGTAGCGGCCGAGGCCGCTGGACACACCGGCGACCATACGATCGGTGACGGGCCGGCGGAGTTGCTTGTACGGGGCCTGAGGGGTGCTCTGGTAGGTCATACCCCAACGGTCCCGCCTCGGGCGTTCGGGGGCCTCGGTGACCGCCCGGACTCCTACCCTGACCGATCCCTGAGACGCCAGCCGAGAGTCAGGAATCCGACTATTTTCGATGGTGGTAACCCCACCGGGGGAGAATTTCCTCCCGTGACTACCATGCTGGAGCCGCTGCGCAGGATCGCGGCATACGCAGTTTGTGCCGATTCAGACGACCGAGTGTTGCTGGTCCGTGCATCGCGGCGCTCCGGCACACCTGGCACCTGGTCCCTGCCCGGCGGGGCGGTCGACCACGGTGAGGACCCGAACCACACCGTGGTCCGGGAGACCGCGGCGGAGACCGGCCTCTCGGTCGCGGTCTCCGGTCTCCGGGACGTGATCGCCGACATGCGGGCGCTGCCCGAGCGCGGCATCACCATCCACACCGACCGCCTGCTCTACACGGTCTCGGTGCGCGGCGGGACGCTCGCCGACCGGGTCGGCCACCCGACCGACCTGGCCCGCTGGGTCAGCCCCGACGAGGCCCGGGTGCTGCCGCTGCGGTCGTTCACCGCACGGGCCCTGGGCCTGCCCTCCGCCACCGCCGACGTCGTGCCGGAGGAGACCCCGGAGTTCCCCTCGTTCTACGCGGTTCCCGGCCCGGACGGGCTGCACCGGGCGCAGCGCTTCGCCGCGTACGCGGTGGTGACCGACCCGGAGGAGCGGGTGCTGCTCACCCGGGTCTCCGACGGGTATCCGGGTGCCGGCTGCTGGCATCTGCCCGGCGGCGGCACCGACTACGGCGAGCAGCCGGGCGCCGCGTTGATCCGTGAGCTGGTCGAGGAGACCGGGCAGACCGGCCGCCTGGTCGAGCTGCTCGGCGTGGCCAGCCACCGGGACGCCGCCTCGCTCGGCCCGGAGGGCTACCCGATCGACTGGCACGGCGTGCGTGCCTTCTACCGGGTGGTCGTCGACCAGCCGGCCCCGCCCACGGTGACCGACGTCGGGGGATCCACCTGTGAGGCCCGCTGGTTCCGTCGGGAGGAGCTCGGCGCCCTCCCCACCGACCGCCTGACCGAGGTGACCGCCGAAGCCGTCCAAGCCGCTCACCTTCTCTGACCCGCCTTGCCGATCATGAGGTTGACGGCACGGTGAATCCGTGGCGGTGCCGCTAACCTCATGATCGACGGGGTGGGCGAGCGGGGAGATGGTGCGGGGTGGCGGAGCGGCGGCGGATCGGGGCGTACGGGGTGCTGCGGGACGACCGCGGACGGGTGCTGCTGGCCCGCGGGTCGACCGGATCCCCGTATCCGGGGGTGTGGCAGCTGCCCGGTGGCGGCATCGAGCACGCGGAGCACCCGGAGCGTGCCGTGGTGCGCGCGTTCGCCGAGGAGACCGGGCTCGCCGTCGCGGTGGGCTCGATCCGGGCCGCCGTCGCGGACGTGGCCGTCTTTCGGGAAGTAGGCGTCGCGGTGCACACCGACCGGCTGGTCTTCGACCTCGAGGCGCGCGGCGGCGCGCTCCGCCCCGAGCCGGCCGGCGGCAGCGACGAACTGGGCTGGTTCACGCCGGACGATGCGGCGAGGCTGCCGCTGATGCCGTTCACCGCCGAGCTGCTCGGGATTCCCGTCCTTCCCCTGCCGGCCGAACTGCCCCGGGCCCTGCCGCCTGCCCCGGCTGCCCCCGCCGTCGATCGCCGCCAGCGCTTCGCCGCGTACGGGCTGGTCACCGACCCGGCCGGGCGGGTGCTGCTCACCATGATCGCTGACGGGTATCCGGGGGCCGGGCTGTGGCACCTGCCCGGCGGCGGCACCGATCACGGCGAACAGCCGGCGGCCGGGCTGCTGCGCGAGCTGGTGGAGGAGGCCGGCCAGCTCGGCCGGGTGGTCGACCTGCTGGGCGTGGACAACCTGCACAATCCCGCCGCGCTCGGCCCGGAGGGGCGACCGCTGGACTGGCACGGCGTCCGGGTGATCTATCGGGTACGCGTCGACGCCCCGACCGAGGCGGTGGTGACCGAACTCGCGGGCGGCTCCACCGCCCGGGCCGCGTGGTTCGCTCCCGAGCAGGTCAGCGATCTGCCGATGACCGACGTGGCGGCCCTGGCAACCGGCTGCCGGGGCAGGTGACGGGCGCTCGCCCGGTCGAGGTGGGATGCCTCCGGTAGAGTCGGAAAGTCAGGGGTTGGCCGATGGAAACGGGCGATGACGTCCGCGATGGGAAGGCCTGAGCGGTTCGCGCGGTTAAGGGAGTTATAAGTGCCGCCGGCAGCTATCGCCAAGCCCCTGTCCCCTGTGCAATGGTGTACTCCGCAAATGGGCTGCCGGGCCAGAAAGGCCCGGCACGAGACAGCCGGACCACCCGCCCCGCTGGCGGCCAGCCGATCCGGTGATGGAGGAAAACGTGCCGAGAGCCCCATGGCGCCGGCGTCGTACGACTGACAGTCCGCGCCCCGCAGGGCGTCGCTGGGCGGGCGGGTTGCGCCGCAGCAGCACGTTCGCCCGCCAGGTGCTGCTGGTCCGGGTGGGCCGCCGCGATGCCGGTGCGGCACCCGCGGCCGACCTGGTCGCCCCCGACCACCGCCGGACCGATCGCCAGCGCCTTCGCTACGGTCGCCTCGACCCGGAGGTCGAGGCGGTGATGCCGGTCAGCCCGGCCCTCGCCCCCGCGGCGGTGGTCGACGAGCCGCCGGCGATGGTGATCCCGCTGCTGCCGGGTGCCCGCACCGCCGCCCGTCGGGCCAAGTTCGCCCTGGTCAACGCCTGCACCCTGAGCAGCCTGATGCTCGGCATGCTGGCGATCTTCCTGGCCATGCGGGGCGAGGTCCGGACCGCGGCGCTCTGCCTGATCGCCTGCGTCGTGTTCGACGGGCTGGACGGCGCGCTCGCCCGCAGGCTCGGCGTGGCCAGCCCGTTCGGTGCCCAGATGGACTCGCTGGCCGACATGTGCTCGTTCGGCATCGCCGCCCCGGTGGTGGTCTACGCCTCGCTGGCCGGTTCGGTCCGGCCGGCCGCCGCCGCGGTCGCCTGCGCCCTGGTCGCGGCCTGCGCCGCGATCCGGCTCGCCCGGTTCAACGTCTCGCCGAAGGACGGCCGGTTCTTCTGCGGCGTACCGACCACCATGGCGGCGGCCGTGCTGGCCCTGACCGTGGCGATCGGGGTGCCGGTCTCCGGCCGGGTGCTGGTCGGCGGGGTGGCGCTGCTCGCCTTCGCCATGGTCTCCAGCTTCCCGTACGCGAAGCTCGCCCGGCTGGTGAAGCTGCCGCCGTGGCTCTGGCTGGCCCCGGTGCTCGGCGCGCTGGTCGACATCCGGCTCACCTTCGCCCTCGTGGTGGTGGGCTACCTGGTCAGCGGCCCGGTGCTGTGGCTGCACCAGCGCCGCACCGCCTGACTCCTGCCGACGAGGAAGGGGCGCCGCGACGAGCGGTGCCCCTTCCTCGGTTCCGGGATCAGTTCCAGCGGGCGATCACGCTCGAGCCGCCGACCACCTTGTCGCCGGGCCCCACCAGCGGCTCGGCCGCGTCTGCCGGCAGGTAGACGTCGGTGCGCGAGCCGAACCGGATCAGACCGAAGCGCTCGCCCCTGGCCAGCAGCGCGCCGACCGGTGCCCGCTGCACGATCCGTCGGGCGATCAGGCCGGTACGCTGCGCGACCACCACCGTGCCGTGCTCGGTGTCGAGCACCGTGTACGCCGCGACGTTGTGCTCGGCGTCCGGCTTCATCGCGTTGACGAAGCCACCGTCCGCGACGAAGTAGTCGACCACCTTGCCGGCCACCGGGGAGCGGTTGACGTGTACGTCCAGCACGGAGAGGAAGACCGCGATCCGCAGCCACTCGTCGTCGCCGAAGCGCTCGTCGTGCAGCCGCTGCACCGAGAGGACCTGGCCGTCCGCCGCGGCGACCACGGCCGCCGGATCCTCCGGGACGTCCCGCTCCGGGTCCCGGAAGAACGCGGCCACCGGCGCGGCGGCCAGCGCCGGCAGCAACCAGAGCTTCGACTTCGGCCGGGTCACCCGGGCGAGCGCGGCCAGGCCGAGGCTGATCCCGGCCGCCGCCACGCCGTTGGAGTCGATGTGCATGCTCCGGGTGATCGGCACGCTCGATGGCCGGTACGCCGGTGAGAGCTGGGCGGCGAGCGCGACGGCCGCCGGGGTGAAGCGGAGATGGTGCACCCGGACCGGCGGGGAGTTGCGCAGCACCAGGTCGGTGCGGACACCGTTCAGCAGGCCCTGGCGGTCCAGTTCGGCCCCGGCACCCTCGGTGCGGAAGAGCGGCGCGGCCACGCTCAGCACGGCGCCCTCGGCGAGGTACTTGGACAACCCGTCGACGGCCGCCCGGGTCTCGGCGGCGGTGCCGGTGAACGGCTCGGCGGCGATGACCACCTCGGCGGCGTCCGCGCCGGCGAGGGTGTCGGCGACCCGTACCCGGTCGGCGACCCAGGGGCCCTGGGCCGCCACGTGCTCGCGGAGCGCGGCCGCGGAACCCTCCGCCGGCACGACGGTGAGCCGGTCGCCGGGGAGCAGCGCGTCGATCGCCGCGGCCAGCACCGCGGACTCCGGGGTCGCGCCGACCAGCAGGCCGGCCTTCGGGTCGTTGCGGCGGGCCAACTCGGCGACGAGGGTACGGGCGGCGCGCTCGCCGACGCGCACCGGGCCGGGCGGGCCGGGGGTACGCACGGCGGGGGACTGGGTCATGTCTGGCGGACTCCTGACGAGGTAGAGGCGGGAAGCGGCGGGACCGCCACGGCGACCTGGCCGGGCTGGGGCCGCGGACGGGCCCCGGCGACCGGGAATGCCGGCTGCGGCCACGGCCGTCCGGGCTCGACGCGGCTGACGTCGCGCCGCGACCCCGGACAGCCGATCGCCACGGGGCGGGCCGGCCGACGGAGGCGGGATCTCCGCCAGCCAGCATATGCGTCGCCGCCAGCGCCCCGCACCGTCGCGGTCAGCCCGTCGAGCGCTCGTCGCGGCCCGGCTCCTCCCCGTCGGTACGCGGGCCGCCGGCCGGCCACTGCGGAGGGTCGGCGGCGGGCAGCTCGCGGGTCACCGGTTCGGAGCCTAGGTCCGGAGTGTCCCCGAGCGGGGCCGGCGAAGGTGCCGGCGAGCTTGGGCCGGCCGGTCCGCTCGGCGGCACCCCCAGTTCGCGGGTGGGGTCCTCCGAGCCGCCGGTCGAGGTCGGGCCGGCGGCCGACAGCGCCTCGACCGACGACCCGTACGCCACCTCGGCGGGGCGGTCCTGGCGTGCCTCGACGGGGGCGTCGGTCACCACGTCGGTGGCCCGCTCGTCCGCCCCGGGGGCGGTGGTCGCGCCACTGGTCGGGGCGCTGTCCAGGTAGGGCGCGGCGACGGTGGAGTCCGGCGCCTGGTGGGTGGCCCCGGCGTCGGCGTGCCGTCCTGACCGGAGCGCGCCGAGCAGGCTCAGCAGCCCGACCAGGATGAGCGCGCCGGCCAGGAACCAGCCCACCGGGGGCAGGGTGAGTCCGAGGATCCGGGCGAGCAGCCACCATACGGAGAGGGCCAGGAAGACCAGCCCGAACGCGAACGACACGATGTCGGTGCGGTGGGCCTTCACCGGGTCACCTCCAGGTCTCCGGCGTTCATGTGGATGACCAGTCGCAGGGTGCCTCCGCCCCGGCCGTCCGGCCCGAGGTCGGTGGTCTCCCACGTCGGGCCGTTGAACCCGCTGGTGTGCTTGCCGAAGACGGTGGCGTCCCCGGCGTTCACGTCGGCCACCGTGGTGACGTCGACCTTCGCCGGCACGATCACGGTCAGCCTGCCGAAGTTGACATCCACGGTGACCTCCGTGTTCTTCTCGGCGAAGTCCACCGAGCGCAGGTCGAGCACCGCGTCTCCGAAGTTGCTCCGATAGCGGACGGCCAGGTCCTGGTAGTCGACCGGCGCCCAGGTGACGGTGCCGTCGATCCCGCGTCCCCGGTCGTAGGACTCGGCGACGGTGGCGATGCCGAGCGCGGTCGCGGTGACCAGGCCGAGCGCGATCAGCCAGCGGGCCCGGCCGAACCAGGTGCCCACCAGCAGGCCGAGCCCGATGGTGGCCAGCGCCGCGGCGAAGTACCCGGCCGCGCCGATCGGGAAGACGTGGAGCAGGTCGAGCACGGCGACCACGCCGAGCGCCAGGAAGATCAGTGAGAAGGTGATCGCGCCGAGTGCCGAGCGCTCCTTCGGCCGCTTCGGCGCCCTCGCTGGCCGTGGCGGGGCCGGTGGCGGCGGTGGGTACGCCCCGGCGTACGGGCCGCGCGGCGCGAAGGGCGGGCGGTATCCGCCGGGCGTCGGCGCGCCCGCCGGCGACGGGGGCGGCACGGACCCGGGCGGCCCGAGCGGGGCACCGCCGGTCGTGGGCGTGCCCGGCCAGGTCGGCGCCTCTCTCCGCCATGTCTCGGTGGTCCGGTCACCCGGGCTCGTGGTCGAACCCGCGGCGTAACCGGTCGCCGGCCAGGGCTGCCCGGCGGCGGCCTCCGCGGCCGTCGGCTCGGCGGGCACCTGGACGGTCGGCTCCGCGCCCGCTTCGGGGCGGTACCCGGCGGCTGTGCGCTCGGGATCCGACCAGGCGGCGCGCTCGCCACCCACCTGACCCGGGGCGCCGGCCCCGGGCTGCACCGGTGACACGGTGGATCCGGCACCGGGCCAGGCCGGTTGGGCGGTGCCGCCCGGCGTCGGCCAGGCCGGTTGGGCGCTGGCCGCGGGCCGGGCCGCCGGCCCCGCGGGCTCGGCCCAGGGCGGTTGGGCAGCGCTGCCCGGGGTCGGCCAGGCCGGACCGGCGGGACCGGCGGCGCGCGGCCCGGCCCAGCCCGTCGGTCCGGCCGGGCCCCAGGACGGCCCGGCGCCGGGCGCGCTGGGACCGGACGCCGGCCAGCCCGCCTGCGGCGCCGGACCAGCGGGCGGCCGCTGCGCCGTGTCGCGCGGCTGGCGGTTGAGCAGCAGCGCGCCCCCGATGAGAATCAACGCGCCGAGCAGCACCGCCCGCGTGGCATTGGTGACGATGTAGCCGAAGCCGACCGCCACCACGATGCTGAGCACGATCACGGTGACCGGGGACATGCTCGACCGGCCCCGGCCGAGCATCGACTCCACCGGGGAGGCGGTGTCCCCCTCGCTGGGAATGAGCAGCCAGGCGGTGACGTAGACCAGGATGCCGATGCCCCCGAAGAAGCCCAGCACGGCGAGGATCACCCGCCACAGCACCGGGTCGGTGTTGGTGGCCCGACCGATGGCGGCGCAGACGCCGGCCAGGTAGCGGCCGTCGCGCGGCCGGACCAGCCCGTACCGGGAGGTGAAACCGCCAAGCGGTGGGGCGTACCCGGGGGGTGGCGGCCCGAACGGCGCGGAGCCGGCGGCCGGCCCGCCCGGTGGCGGCCCGGCCGGTGGGGGTGGCGGTGGCCCGTCCGGTGGCATCGCCCCGGGCTGGGGCGGACGGGCAGCTTCCTCGGTCATACCTCTGATCCTGCTGCGCGCTCCACCCGAGCGTCCTCCGGCCCCGACCCTGACGCCACCCTGAGATCTCGGGGCTCCGAATGTCGGGGGCGTCCCGATGGTCGCCGGCGGCCCGGCCGTGTGACGATCGAAGCGGCGCCGGCGCCGGCCGGCCACCGCCACGACCGCCCGCCCGACCCCGGGAGTCTCCGATCAGCAGCACCGTGACCCCACACCCCCCGCGGCTCTACCGGGCCACCGAGCACCGGCTGGCCGCCGGGGTGGCCGCCGGCATCGCCGAGCACCTCGGCATCTCGGTGCTCCGCGTCCGGATCGCCTTCATGGTGCTGCTCGGGCTGAACGGTCTCGGGCTGCTGCTGTACGCCGCCTTCTGGGCGGTCGTCCCGCCCCGCCCGGGCGACACCGCCGTCCCGCCCCGCCGCGACCTCGCCCAGCTCCTGCCCTTCGTGGCGATCGGGCTGGGCGTGCTGCTGGTCCAGATGATGGCCTTCCACTCGGTCGGCGCCGCCGGCACCGCCGGCTGGCTGGTAGCGATCATCGCGGTCGGCGCCGGCGTGATCTGGCACCAGTCCGCGCCCGAACGCCGCCAGCAGTGGAGCGGGTCGATGGCGGTGCCCTGGCTGGGCGCGGTGGTGGAGGAGAGCGACCGGCGTGCGTTCGTGCTCCGCTTCGTCGGTGGCGGGGTGCTCGTCGCGGTCGGCATCATCGGCGTGGCCGCGGTCTACTCGCCGGTGCAGAACTTCGACGCGGTGCTCAACGGTGTGATCTTCGCGCTGGTCGGGCTGGCCGGCGTCGGCGTCGTGACGGGGCCGGTGCTCTGGCGTACCTGGAACCAGCTGCGGTCGGAGCGCGAGGGGCGGATCCGCGAGCAGGAACGCGCCGAGCTGGCCGCGATGGTGCACGACCAGGTGCTGCACACCCTCGCCCTGATCCAGCGCAACGCCAGCGACGTCAAGACCGTGCAGCGGCTGGCCAGGGGCCAGGAACGGTCGCTGCGGAACTGGCTCTACAAGCCGACCGCCTCGCCGACGGAGCGCTTCGCCGCGGCGCTGGAGCAGGCCGCCGCCGAGGTGGAGGACACCTTCGCCATCACCGTGGAGGCGGTGGTGGTGGGCGACCGGGAGACCGACGAGCGGGTTGGCGCGCTGGTCGCCGCGGCCCGGGAGGCACTGGTCAACGCGGCCCGGCACGCCGGGGTCAGCACGGTGTCGCTCTATGCCGAGGTGGAGCCGGATCAGGTCAGCGTCTTCGTACGGGACCGGGGCAAGGGCTTCGACCCGGATACGGTGGAGGATCACCGGCACGGCGTCCGGGGCTCGATCATCGGGCGGATGAAGCGGCACGGCGGCCGGGCGGAGATCCGGTCCGGGCCGGGGGAGGGGACCGAGGTCCGGCTGATCCTGCCGATCAGCGGCTCCGGCTCCACGGCGGAAAGGGACAGGTGACCATGATCGAGCAGGGACCGGTTGAGGCGGCGGCGCCCCGGGACGGGCGGCTGCGGGTGTTTCTCGTCGACGACCACGCCATGTTCCGGGCCGGCGTACGCGCCGAGCTCGGCGGGCACGTCGAGGTGGTCGGCGAGGCCAGCACGGTGGCCGAGGCGGTCAGCCGGATCACGGTGACCCAGCCGGACGTGGTGCTGCTCGACGTGCACATGCCGGACGGCGGCGGCCGGGCGGTGCTGGAGGCGATGCGGCGTACCCACCCGCAGGTGCGGTTCCTGGCGTTGAGCGTCTCCGACGCGGCCGAGGACGTGATCGGGCTGATCCGGGCCGGGGCCCGGGGCTACGTCACCAAGACCATCTCGCCGGACGAGCTGACCGACGCCATCCGCCGGGTGGCCGAGGGGGACGCGGTGTTCAGTCCCCGGCTGGCCGGGTTCGTGCTGGACGCGTTCGCGGCCCGGCCGGACGCGCCGGTCGCCGATCCGGAGCTGGACCAGCTCACCAACCGCGAGCGTGAGGTGCTCCGGCTGCTGGCCCGGGGGTACGCGTACAAGGAGATCGCCAAGGAGTTGTACATCTCGATCAAGACGGTCGAGACGCACGTCTCCAACGTGCTGCGCAAGCTCCAGATGTCCAACCGGTACGAGCTGTCGCGCTGGGCGGCCGACCGCCGGCTGGTCTGACCACTCCGCCTCACCACCCGGTGCGTGCCGACCGGTTCCGATCACTCGGTGCGCAGCACGGTGAACGCCTCGGCCAGCCGGCCGGCGGGGAGCCCGGCGTCGCCGGCGATCGTGCCGAGCAGGTCCTGCACCCACGCCGCCACGTCCAGGTGCGCGGTCTGTGAGTGGTGTGCCCGCATCGCGGCGATCTTCCGGTCGACCTGGTCGGTCACGTCGACGGCGTGGTCCGGCGCCGGGCCGCCCGCGTACCAGATCTCCCGGACCACCCAGGGTTCGAGCCCTTCGGCGAGTAGCTCCGGGAAGGCGAAGCGGTTGCGTGAGTCGGGGTAGACCGCGCAGGTGGTGGCCTCGCCGACGGCCAGGTGGTCGGGGTGGCTCGGGCCGGTGAGGAGCTCCCAGCGGCGCAGCGGGGAACTGGTGACCACCCGGTCGGGCCGGAACCGGCGGATCGCGGCGGTGATCTCGCGGCGCAGCTCCGGGCCGGAGGCGAGCAGGCCGTCGGGGTACCCGTCGAGGAAGTCGACCTGGTGTACGCCGACCACGGCGGCCGCCGCCCGCTGCTCCGCCTCGCGCAGGGCGGGCATCTCGTCACGCGGAGTGTTGTCGAACCCGCCGGAGTCTCCCCGGGTCACGACCACGTACGCCACCTCGATACCCTCATCCACCCAGCCAGCGATGGTGCCCGCACAGCCGAAGTCGACATCGTCCGGATGGGCAAATACGGCCAGCGCCCGGCGGATGTCGGGGAGCGCCGGAGCGGAGGCAGGGAAGCTCACAGCCACCGAGCCTACGTGGGGGTAGCGCCCGGTGTGACCGTGTCTTACCTGTTCAGAGCGGTACGACCGGCGCGTTTCATGATCTTTTCTCAAGTATCGGCAACGTGGCGGCCAACTAACGGCTTGATAACGGCACCTTCACGGAACGGGCCGGTGGGTGTCACAGTGGCAGCACCTCGCCTCCGGTGTGGGGCACCTCGTCGGGTCCGCCGATCACACGACGTCGCAACCAGGTGACGTTGAGTGTTCGTCGGCCCTGGGTGATGTTCTCGCCGGGGTGTGGTGCCCGGCGGATCGGTACCCCTGGGGGCGTCCCGATTTCCTCTGCGGTAAGCCGGCGACCTGCGGTTCGGGTCGGCGGTTGGTGTCACCCCCCAAGACGTGCGTGAAGTTCACGACGGAACCAGGTTAGAAAGAGGAGGCCCCTCGGAATGAGAGTCTCGAAGCGGGCGAGCGGCGCGCTCGCCGTGGGCGCGGCGTTCGCGCTCGTCGCGTCCGGCTGCTCCAGCGGGAGCGACGAAGGCGGCGACAACAGCGCGGACGGCAGCATCGTCATCAACAACGTTCAGCCGCAGAACCCCCTGGTGCCGGCGAACACCACCGAGACCGGTGGTGGCAGGTTCATCGACTGGCTGTGGACCGGCCTGGTCGAGTACCCGAACAACGGCGGTGCGCCGCAGAACGCGGTGGCGGACTCCATCGAGACCACGGACTCGAAGGTCTTCACCATCAAGCTGAAGCAGAACACCAAGTTCCACGACGGCACCCCGGTCAAGGCCGAGAACTTCGTCAAGGCTTGGAACTGGGCTGCCTACTCGCCGAACGGCGCCTCCAACGGCACCTTCTTCGCCGACATCCAGGGCTACGACGACGTCCACACCGACGACCCGGACGGCGACGGCCCGAAGGAGGCCCCGAAGCCGAACAAGGAGGAGATGTCCGGCCTCAAGGTCCTCGACGACTGGAGCTTCGAGGTCACCCTCGGCGCGCCGACCGCGGTCTTCCCGACCAAGCTGGGCTACAGCGCCTTCATGCCGCTGCCGGACGCCTTCTTCACCCAGAAGCCGGAGGACTTCGGCAAGAAGCCGATCGGTAACGGCCCGGTCAAGTTCGTGTCGTGGCAGGACAACGTCGAGGTCAAGCTCACCCGCTTCGACGACTACACGCTGCGCGACAAGGTGAAGATCAAGGACATCAACGTCAAGCTGTACCAGGACGAGAACGCCGCCTACACCGACCTGCTGGCGGGCAACCTGGACTTCCTGGAGACGATCCCCACCTCGGCGCTCGCCGGCGAGAAGTACAAGAGCGACCTGGGCGACCGCTGGCTGAACACGGTCACCCCGTCGACCGCGTTCATCGCCTTCCCGCTCTACGACAAGCGCTTCCAGGACGTGAAGCTGCGCCAGGCGGTCTCGCTGGCCGTCAACCGGCAGGAGATCTCTGAGAAGATCTTCTTCGGTACCCGCAAGCCCGCCGACAGCTGGGCGAACCCGCTGACCCCGGGTGCTCCGGAGAAGAACTGCACCGTCTGCGAGTTCAACCCGGAGAAGGCCAAGCAGCTGCTCGCCGAGGCCGGCGGTTTCCAGGGCGAGATGGTGTTCTTCTACAACGCCGACTCCAGCCACAAGGACTGGATGGAGGCCGTTGCTCAGCAGGTGAAGACCAACCTGGGCATCAACGCGCGGGCCGAGGGCGTGCCGACCTTCGCGGTCTTCCGGTCCAACATTGACGGCCACAAGATGACCGGCCCGTACCGTGCCGCTTGGCAGCAGGACTACCCGGACATCGAGAACTGGGTGAACCCGCTCTTCGTCACCGGCGGCTCCTCCAACGACGGCCTCTACAGCAACAAGGAGGTCGACGCTCTGGCCAAGGAGGCCAGCGCCGCCCCCAGCCTTGAGGCTTCGCACGCGAAGTTCGCCGAGCTGCTCAAGATCGTCGACCAGGAAGTTCCGAGCATCCCGGTCTACTACTACGGTCAGCAGTCCGGCCACTCGGAGAAGATCAAGAAGCTGGAACTGACCAACGTCGGTGAGCTGGACCTCTCCTCGGTCGTGCTCTGATCCGAACGGTCTAGACCCCCGGGTCGGGCTCGCCACATCCGGTGGGCCCGACCCGGGGTCGTTCCGCGAACGGGTGTTACAACATCCGCCTTCGCATCTGACCGCCGAACGTCGGCATCCCTCGTCCGACGCCCCCTGTCTGGAGGACCACCCCATGGGCCGTTATTTAGTCAGACGGCTACTCCAACTCGTGCCGGTTTTCATCGGCACCACGTTCATGATCTATGCCCTGGTCTGGGCCGTGCCGGGTGACCCGTTCGCCGGCAAGTGCGGCGAACGCCGCTGCCCGCAGACCTACATCGACTTCATGACGGCGAAGTATCACCTGGATGAGAACGTCTTCACCCAGTACGCGATCTATATGCAGAACCTCCTGCGGGGCGACTTCGGCGAGACGTTCGGCGGGCGGTCGATCAACGACGTCATCGCGACCGCTTATCCGAACACCCTCAAGCTGGCCCTGGTGGCCCTGGCCATCGAGGCGGTCATCGGCCTCACCGCGGGCGTACTGAGCGGCCTGCGGCGTAACGGGTTCCTCGACAACCTGGTGCTCGTCTCCACCCTGTTCCTGATCGCGCTGCCGGTCTTCGTGGTGGGCTTCGTGCTCCAGTGGCTCTTCGGCGTGCAGTGGAAGATCGTCAGCCCGACGGTCTCGAGTGCGATGCCGTTCTCGGAGTTGATCATCCCGGGCTTCGTGCTGGGCAGCGCCTCCATGGCGTATGTTGCCCGGATGGCGCGGACCAGCATCGCGGAGAACCGCCGTGCGGACTACGTCCGCACCGCCATCGCCAAGGGTCTGCCGATGCGCCGGGTGGTGGGCGTGCACCTGCTGCGCAACTCGCTGATCCCGGTGGTCACGCTGCTCGGCACCGACCTCGGTGCCCTGATGGGTGGCGCGATCGTCACCGAGGGCATCTTCGCGATCAACGGCATCGGCCGCGAGGTCTACCGGTCGATCGTCACCAAGGAGAGCGCTACCGTTGTCTCCATCGTGGTCGTGCTGGTAGTGGTCTATCTGCTGATGAACCTGCTGGTCGATCTGCTCTACGCCGCCCTGGACCCGAGGATCCGCTATGAGTGACCCTTCCGTCGCATCGATCGTCAGCACCCCCCCGATGCCAGGCGAGACCGCTACGGCGAACGCCGGGCCGGCGAATCAGGACAAGCCGCGCGGCCTGCTGGGCGACGCCTGGTATGACCTGCGCCGTAAGCCGCTGTTCTGGATCTCCGCCGCGTTCATTCTGCTCCTGGTCGTGATGGCCGCCTTCCCGTCGCTGTTCACCTCGGGCGACCCGGTCAACGGCGCGCTCTCCCGCAGCCTGGACAAGCCCTCCGGGCACGCCTGGTTCGGCTACGACGTGCAGGGCCGGGACGTGTACGCGCGGGTGATCTACGGCGCTCGGGCGTCGATCCTGGTCGCCCTGCTCTCCGTGGCCGGCACCATGCTGATCGGTGGCTCGATGGGCATGCTCGCCGGCTACCGTGGTGGCTGGGTCGACGCGCTGTTGTCGCGGGTCGCGGACGTCTTCTTCGGTCTGCCCTTCGTGCTCGGTGCCATCGTCATCCTGACCACCTTCAACGGCTCGGGCACCAACAACAGCAAGCCGAAGATCATGTTCCTTGTGATCATCTCGCTCACGGTGCTGAGCTGGCCGGTGCTGATGCGGCTGATGCGATCCTCGGTCCTCTCCACCAAGCAGGCCGACTACATCGTCGCGGCTCGCGCCCTCGGCGCCGGCACCGGCCGGATCGTGCTGAAACACCTGCTGCCGAACTGTCTCGCCCCGCTGCTCGTCTACGGGACGATCATGGTGGGCTCGTTCATCGGCGCCGAGGCGACGCTCTCCTTCCTGGGCGTCGGCCTGAAGAGCCCGGTCGTGTCGTGGGGCATCATGATCAGCGAGTCGCAGAACTACATCCGGGTCGCGCCGAACCTGCTGTTCTTCCCCGCCGCGTTCCTCGTCGCCGCCGTGCTGAGCTTCGTCACGCTCGGCGAGACGGTCCGCGAGGCCCTCGACCCGAAGCTTCGATAGGGGAACTGAGTTGTCCGACATTCTCGTGTCCGAGCAATCCGCGGCGAACGCCGCCGGCCGCCCCTCGGGTCGCCTGCTCGAGGTCGACGACCTGCGGGTGGAGTTCCGCACCCGGGACGGCGTCGCCAAGGTCATCAACGGGGTGACGTACCACGTCGACGCGGGGGAGACCCTCGCCGTGCTCGGCGAGTCCGGCTCCGGCAAGAGCGTCACCGCGCAGACCATCATGGGCATCCTCGACACCCCGCCGGGTTTCGTCACCGGTGGCCAGGTCCGCTTCCACGGCAAGGACATGCTCACGATGTCCTCCGAGCAGCGGCGGCGGATCCGGGGCGAAGGCATCGCCATGATCTTCCAGGACTCGCTCTCCGCCCTCAACCCGGTTTTCACCGTCGGTTTCCAGATCGCTGAGCAGTTCCGCGTCCGTCGTGGCATGGGCCGCGCGGACGCCAAGAAGCGCGCGATCGAGATGCTCGACCAGGTGAAGATCCCGAACGCCAAGGGCCGGTACAACAACTACCCGCACCAGTTCTCCGGCGGTATGCGGCAGCGCGCCATGATCGCGATGTCGCTGGCGCTGGACCCCGAGGTGCTGATCGCCGACGAGCCGACGACCGCGTTGGACGTTACCGTGCAGGCCCAGATCATGGACCTGCTCGGCGAGCTCCAGCGGGAGCGGCGGATGGGCATGATCCTGATCACCCACGACCTCGGCGTGGTCGCCGACGTCGCGGACCGGATCGCGGTCATGTACGCCGGCCGGATCGTCGAGGAAGCCGACGTGTACGACCTGTACGCCAAGCCGGCGCACCCGTACACCCTCGGCCTGCTCAACTCGATCCCGCGGATGGACGAGAAGGGGCAGGAGCTCCGGACCATCAAGGGCCTTCCGCCGAACCTGACGAACATCCCGCGGGGCTGTGCGTTCAACCCGCGCTGCCCCATGGCGCAGCCGGTGTGCCGGGAAAAGCTGCCCACGCTGCTGCGGCTCGGCAGCGGCCGAGCCAGCGCCTGCCACTTCGCCGAGGAGCTGGTGAGCCGTGACTGAGAACATCATCGAGGTCCGCGACCTGGTCAAGCACTACCCGGTCACCCGGGGCATCGTGTTCAAGAAGACCATCGGTCACGTCAAGGCTGTCGACGGCGTTTCCTTCGACCTGCGGGCCGGCGAGACGCTGGGCGTGGTGGGCGAGTCGGGCTGCGGCAAGTCCACGCTCGCCCGGGTCCTGATGAACCTGGAGCGGCCGACCTCCGGCCAGGTGTTCTACAAGGGCCAGGACATCTCCAAGTTCTCCGGGGCGGCGCTGCGGCGCCTGCGCCGGCAGATCCAGCTGGTGATGCAGGACCCGTACACCTCGCTCAACCCCCGGATGACGGTCGGTGACCTGATCGGCGAGCCGTTCGAGATCCACCCCGAGGTGGCTCCCAAGGGGTCGCGCCGCGGCAAGGTCAAGGAGCTGCTCGACCTGGTCGGCCTGAACCCGGAGCACATCAACCGCTATCCGCACCAGTTCTCCGGCGGCCAGCGGCAGCGCATCGGCATCGCCCGGGCGCTCGCCCTGCGGCCCGAGATCATCGTCTGCGACGAGCCGGTGTCGGCCCTGGACGTGTCGATCCAGGCGCAGGTGATGAACCTGCTGGAGAAGCTCCAGGCCGAGTTCGGTCTCTCCTACGTCTTCATCGCCCACGACCTGTCGGTCGTGCGTCATCTCTCCGACCGGGTCGCCGTGATGTACCTGGGCAAGATCGCGGAGATCGGCACCGAGGACGAGATCTACGAGCGGCCGACGCACCCGTACACCCAGGCACTGCTCTCGGCGGTGCCGGTGCCGGACCCGAGGGTGCGGGAGAGCAAAGCGATCATCCGGCTCACCGGTGACGTTCCCTCCCCGATCAGCCCGCCGTCGGGCTGCCGGTTCCGCACCCGTTGCTGGAAGGCGCAGGACGTGTGCGCCCAGGAGGCGCCGCTGCTCCAGATCCGCCGGGGCTCGGACCACCCGAGCGCCTGCCACTTCGCCGAGCGGCGGGAGATCGTGGCCACCCACGAGGCGTGATCCCTCCGGACCGCCTGCCGACGTCAGCCCGACGCCGGCAGGCGGTTCGTCGTATCCGGGTCCGGCCGGGCCGCCCGACCGCAGCCCGGTCATCCCGGCGGCCCGCTTCACAGGGGTCCGCGGCCGGCACGCAGCAGTAGCAGCGCGAGTTGGGTGCCGTCCGCGCCGAGCGCCTGACGGAACCGCTCCAGGATCTCCCGCTCCCGGGAGAGCACGAGCCGGGTCCCGCCGGCGGCCATCCGGGTGGCTCCGACCTCCTGGGACAGGGCGGCGCGCTCCTGCCAGAGCGCGACGATGGTGCGGTCGATCTCGTCGATGCGCTCCCGGATGGCCACGATCCGCTCGGCAGCGGCCGAGTCGTCGGTGCCGGTCCGGGCTGTCGCGGCCCCGGTCGGGTCTGTCTCGTTCGGCCGGTCGTGCCGCGCCAGGCTACCGCTGGACTCCACCACGTCAGTCATCATCGTCGTACCCTCCGGGTCTCGGGCCCCGTGCCCGGATCCCGGGACGAAAAAGCCCCGGGCTCCAGGAGCCCGGGGCTTTCGCAGGTCTGTTGATCAGGCGCGACCTACGGCTGCCGGACTCCCGGTGCCGTAGTAAAAGTAGAAGCGCTGACCGAACACGTCGTCGAGTATGCCGACCGGTGGGCGCGACGCGCAAGGAATCCCGCCAACTGGTGCGAGGTGGGTGCCTCGGTGACGGCTTCGTCCCGCCCCGCTCGGCGCGGGCCGGAAGTGTCCGGCCGACGGCATAGACTCGCCATGCGATGCATCCTCTCTTCGACATTCCCACATCCCCGCCCACGCCGGACTCCCGGCCGACCCCGCCGCACCGGCCCGGGGGCGACGATCCCGGCTCGGCGGGCGGCCATGATCCGGCCACCGAGCCGCCGGGCAGCGCCCCGGACCGGACGGAGGCCGGTCCCTCGCCGCGCGGCAACCTGGCGCGCTCGGCCCCGCGGGACCTCCTCGCCGGGCTGAACGGTCCGCAGCGGGATGCGGTCACCCACGCCGGTTCCCCCCTGCTGATCGTGGCCGGCGCCGGCTCCGGCAAGACCCGGGTGCTGACCAACCGGATCGCGTACCTGCTCGGCGCGCGGGACGTGCACCCGGGCGAGATCATCGCGATCACGTTCACCAACAAGGCCGCCGGCGAGATGAAGGACCGGGTGGCCGCGCTGGTCGGCCCGCGCGCCCGGCTGATGTGGGTGTCGACCTTCCACTCGGCCTGCGTCCGCATCCTGCGCGCCGAGCATGAGCACGCCGGCCTGAAGTCCACCTTCTCGATCTACGACGCCGACGACTCCCGGCGGCTGATGCAACTGGTCGCCCGGGAACTGGACCTCGATCCCAAGCGCTACCCGGCGCGAGGTCTGGCGGCCCAGGTGTCCAACCTGAAGAACGAGCTGGTCGATCCCGAGGAGTTCGCGACCCGGGCCAAGGGACCCAACGAGCGGGCCCTGTCCGAGGCCTACACGCTCTACCAGCGGCGGCTGCGCGAGGCGCACGCCCTGGACTTCGACGACCTGATCATGACGACGGTGCACCTGCTCCAGTCGCACCCGCACGTCGCGGAGAGCTACCGGCGCCGGTTCCGGCACGTCCTCGTCGACGAGTACCAGGACACCAACCACGCCCAGTACGTGCTGATCAAGGAGCTGGTCTCCGGCACCGAGGGAGTCGATCCGGCGGAGCTGTGCGTGGTCGGCGACGCCGACCAGTCGATCTACGCGTTCCGGGGTGCGACCATCCGCAACATCCTGGAGTTCGAGCGCGACTTCACCGACGCCCGGACGATCCTGCTGGAGCAGAACTACCGCTCCACCCAGACCATCCTCAACGCCGCCAACGCGGTGATCGACCGGAACACCTCCCGCAAGCCCAAGCGGCTCTGGAGCGACGCCGGGGCCGGCGAGCAGATCGTCGGCTACGTGGCCGACACCGAGCACGCCGAGGCGGACTGGGTGGCCCGGGAGATCGACCGGCTGGTCGACGCCGGTGACACCCGCCCGGGCGACGTGGCCGTCTTCTACCGCACCAACGCCATGTCCCGCGTCTTCGAGGAGGTGTTCATCCGGGTCGGCCTGCCGTACAAGGTGGTCGGCGGGGTGCGCTTCTACGAGCGCAAGGAGGTCCGCGACGCGCTGGCCTACCTGCGCGCGGTGGTCAACGACGACGACACGGTCAGCCTGCGCCGGGTTCTCAACACCCCACGCCGGGGCATCGGCGAGCGGGCCGAGGCGTGCGTGGAGGCGCTCTCCAGCCGGGACCGGATCTCCTTCGGCGCAGCGCTGCGGCGGGCCAAGGACGCGCCCGGCATCTCCACCCGGGCCGCCAACGGGATCGCCGAGTTCGTCGCGCTCCTCGACTCCGCCCGCGAGCTCGCCGAGACCGGCACCCCGGAGGACGTGCTGGAGGCGCTGCTGACCCGCTCGGGCTATCTCACCGAGCTGGAGGAGAGCCTGGACCCGCAGGACGCCGGCCGGGTGGACAACCTCCAGGAGTTGGTCAGCGTCGCCCGCGAGTACACCGAGCGGATCGAGGCACTGGGCGAGGAGGGGGAGCGGGCCACCCTGGCCGGCTTCCTGGAGCAGGTGGCGCTGGTCGCCGACGCCGATCAGATTCCCCCCGACGACCCCGACCACCAGGGCGTGGTCACCCTGATGACGCTGCACACGGCCAAGGGCCTGGAGTTCCCGGTGGTCTTCCTGAGCGGCCTGGAGGACGGCGTGTTCCCGCACCTGCGCTCGCTGGGCGACAACCGTGAGCTGGAGGAGGAGCGGCGGCTGGCGTACGTGGGGATCACCCGGGCCCGGCAGCGCCTCTACCTGTCCCGGGCGGTCACCCGGTCGGCCTGGGGGCAGCCGGCGTACAACCCGCCGTCGCGGTTCCTGGAGGAGTTGCCGCCGGCGCTGGTCCGCTGGGAGCGCACCGAGGGCTCGTACACCTCGTGGGCCGGTGGCGGCGGGGGCGTCGGCGGCCGCGCGGACCGCGCGACCGGCGGCTTCACCGGGGGTACGCCCAAGGCGACCCAGCTGGCGAAGCGACTCGGGGTGGATGCCAGCCGGCTCTCCACGGCCAGCGAGCTGAAGCAGGCACCGAAGGTGTCGGTCGGGGACCGGGTGAACCACCAGCGCTACGGCCTCGGCCGGGTGCTGGCGGTGGAGGGGCATGGCCCCGGTGCCCGGGCGCAGATCGACTTCGGTGACCAGACCCTGTGGCTGGTGCTCCGGCACGCCCCGATCGACAAGCTCTGAACGACTCCGGCCGGCGAGGTCCGGCCCGACAACACGTCGGGCCGGGCCTCGCCTCGCGCCGTGGCGGCGGTCAGCAGGCCACGTCGATGCCGCGGGCGCGCAGGAAGGGCGCCGGGTCGATCTGGTGCCACATCGCGCCCTGGTGCACCTCGAAGTGCAGGTGCGGGCCGGTGGCGTCGCCGGTGGCGCCCTCGTAGCCGATGACCTGACCGGCGGTCACCTTGTCGCCGACGCTGACGATCAGGCGGCTCTGGTGCGCGTAGTGGGTCAGGTAGCCGTTGTGGTGGTCGATGAAGACCGAGTTGCCGTACCCGTCGCCGGCGTCACCGGCCTTGACCACGGTGCCCGCCGCGGCGGCGCGGATCGGCGTGCCGTTGGGCATCGCGAAGTCGATGCCGGCGTGCAGGGTGCCCCACCGCGGCCCGTAGCAGGAGGTGATCTCGGCACCGGCCATCGGGATGACCCACGCGGGCTTCGGCGCGGCGGTCTTCTTGGGCGTCGGCTTGGTGGTGGCGGTCTTCGTCGGCTTCGGCTTGGGGCTCGCCGTGGTCGGGCTCGGCGAGGGGCTGGCCGGGGCGACCGACGGACTGGCCGGGATGGCGGACGGGGTGACCGGGGCGGTCGATTCGCGGGCGGAGCGGTCGGCCCGGGCGGCGGCCTCGGCGCGGCCCCGGGCGTCGAAGTCGACGGCCGCCGGGGTCGGTGCCGGGACGCCGCGTTCGGTGGTGGCGAGGGCGACGCCGCCGACGCCGAGGCCGGCCAGCGCGACCGCGCCGATGACGAGGTAGGTGCCACGCCGAGCCGTGCGCGTACGCAGCCGGTGCCGGCCGGGGGTGTCCCGGACGTTCTCGTTCTGGACGGAGCCGTCTTCCTGCTGGGTGGAGCTGTCTTCCTGCACGGGGACCTTCATCAGTTCGAGGGGCACGTGACCTCGAAATACTGGTGTCAGCCCGGACTGTGACCGGTGCCGGCTCCGGGGTGACGGGCCATGATGGCGCGGCGACCTGCCCGGCCCATCCCGCTCTGCGCCGTTTGGGGGCAGAAAGGATCATGCGTGACCGTGGCGCCGCTCACAGTTGCAGGTGTGATCCGGCAGACTTTGCCGAAAGAAAACCGCCCGGATCGACTGATCCGGGCGGCCAACGGGCGATACGCAGCGTCAGGACGCGGCTACGTCGCTGTAGATCTCCTCGATCTGCAGCTGAATGTTCACGCCGCGTTCGTCGAGCCACGGCACCGGGTCCAACGGCTGCCCCTTGACATGGATCTCCAGGTGCAGGTGTGAGCCGTAGGAGTGGCCGGTGTTGCCGACCAGGCCGAGCTGGTCGCCGGCCTTGACCTGCTGGCCCTCGGTGACGCTGATCGCCGAGGAGTGGCCGTAGATGGCCTCGCTGCCGTCCGCGTGCTGGACGATCACCGTGTAGCCGTAGCCGCCGAACCAGCCGGCCTTGGTGACCGTGCCGTCGTGGATCGCGAGGTAGGGGGTGCCTTCCGGGGCCACCAGGTCGATGCCGGTGTGCAGCTTGCCCCAGTTCATCCCGTAGGGCGTCTTGAAGTCGTAGTTGTGCAGCGGGAGCAGCCAGACGTCCCGCTCGTCGGTCGCCTTGCTGTCCGTCCGTCCGGCCCGGGTGGCGCGGTCGGCGCTGTCGGCGCGGGCCGCCGCGTCCTGACTGGTGACCGAGGCCTGCTTGAGCTCGTCCAGGACCGACGGGTTGACGCTCTTGGCGTCGGGGAGGGCGTTCGCGCCGAGCGCGACGATGCCGGCTCCCACGAAGGCGGTGGTGACGACTGCCGCGTAGCGGCTGCGGGGTGGGGTGGGTACGCGGCGACGGCCGCGATATCTATCGGGCTCAGACGACAGGCGCTGGCGCACGCACACCCTCCGTTGTCGGGATTCCGATGCGACCGCCGACCGTTCGGTGAACCTCCGTCGAACGTCCGGCGACCGCGTCGTCACCCGTCCGTGGACCTGATGACAACCGTGGACACGGTAGCCAACCGCCACTCCAGTCACAAGCCAAAGCGCCGAATTGGCGTTTTGTTATGTCCGTTTACATCCGCTCTTGTCATGGCTCGTGCCGCCGATCGGATGGCCCCTTGACTGGCCGTTCGTAGCGTACAGTGACCGTTCGGCGGAGGTGTCCGACTTCCGGTGTGTGCGGCTGGCCGCTACGGCGTCGCTGCCCGGTTCTCGTCGAGCCGAGAGCCGGGACACAGGCCTAGGGGTGCCGCCCGGGTTTCCGGCCCCAGACCGGCCGGGTTACCGTTCGTTCAGGTGACAGTGCCGGAGCCGGTGAAAGGTGTGCGCTGATGAGCTCTCGTATTCGGGTCGTCGTCGCGAAGCCCGGCCTGGACGGCCACGACCGCGGTGCGAAGGTCGTCGCGCGTGCGCTGCGCGACGCCGGCATGGAGGTCATCTACACGGGCCTGCACCAGACGCCGGAGCAGATCGTGGAGACCGCGATCCAGGAGGACGCCGACGCGGTCGGCCTCTCCGTGCTGTCCGGCGCGCACATGACCCTCTTCAAGCGGGTGCTCGAACTGCTCGGCGAGCGCGACGCGGCCGACATCGTGGTCTTCGGCGGCGGCATCATCCCGGACGCCGACATCCCCGAGCTGGAGCAGCTCGGCGTCGCGAAGATCTTCACCCCGGGTGCCACCACCCAGTCCATCGTCGAGTGGGTCCGGGGGAACGTCGCCCAGCCGGTCGGCTGACCGGCGCACCCGCACACCTGATCGGCGCCAGCCGGCGCGAGTGGCGGTGTCCCGACGCGGGGACACCGCCCTTTGTCGTATGCGGAGCAGAATGCGGACAGGGGGGAGGGGCCGGACGCACCCCTCACACGCCCGGCCCCTCTATGCACGATGCCCCGCCGCCACCCCTCGACCGACAGGGCATCGGCCGTCTCCCGTCATCGCGCCTGACCAGCGCTCCGACATCAGACTCAACGACGCCCCCACAAGGGGGTTACGCCCGTCTTCCAACATCCCCCGGACGGCTGACGTGCGGCGTCCGGACGCGGGTACGTGCGGTCTCGCGGGGCTGGCCGCAGGCCGCCGTTCCTTCCCTGGACAGGCGCGGACCGGGGTGCCCGGGTGCGGGTGCCACGAGGTCCCGGGCGGGCGGTTCGCGGGGCCGCGCGGCCGGAACCGAGGTCGTATCGTGTGCCTGCCCACTACCGCGTCCCGCGGTCGACTATCCCGCCGGAGGCCGCCGTGACCCAGCCGCCCCACCCGCAGCCGAACCCCGCCGGCGGATGGACGCCGCCGCCGGGCCAGCCCGCCTGGCCCGTACCGCCCCAGCAGCCGGGTCCGGGCTGGTCGGGGCAGCCGCAGCCGCAGCCCGGAGCGGGCTGGCCGGCACCGGGACCGCAGCAGCCGGGTCCGGGTTGGCCGGGGCAGCCGCAGCCGCAGCCCGGAGCGGGCTGGCCGGTACCGCCCCAGCAGCCAGGCCCGGGCTGGCCGGCGCCGCCGCAGCAGCCGGCGTACCCGGGTTGGCCGGCGCATCCGGGTGGGGTTCCGGCGCAGCCGCCGCCGTGGCAGGCGCCGGCGACGCGGACGGCGAAGCGGATCCCGGAGGACCTGCCGTTCGTGGCCCGGCCGAGCCTGCGCAAGCGGGGGCTGGCCCTCGGCGGCATCACGCTGCTCGTCGGCCTGGTGATGGCCTGCCCGTTGGGCCTGGCCGGAGACGCCTCGGTGCTGCTCATCATCCCGGTGATCATGCTGTTCTTCGCGCTGGTGGTGGGCCTGCAACTCTGGCTCGTCTCCTCCGGCGGCCCGGTGCTGGCGGTCGGCCCGGACGGGCTGTGGATCAAGACGCGGCCGACCCGGGGGCAGGCGATCTGGCTGCCCTGGGCGGCGATCGAACGGATCTACCTGCGGCGCTGGGCGCTGGAGAAGATGGTCTGCGTCAAGCCGCGGGATCCGCGTACCGCCTCCGGCCTGGGGGTCTTCACCGACCTGGACTCCGGGCTGCAACAGGCGTTCTTCGGCACCGGCTTCACCGCCACGGCCAACTTCGCCGACCGCTCCGAGGACGAGATCATGCGAGCCGTCGTCGGGTACGCGGCCGGTCGGTGCCGGGTGGGCTGACCCGACGCATGGGTGGTTGTGCATTACCACACACCGCGCACCCGCTCGATTGCCGCCGGTTCCCACCTCGTTAGGCTGCGGCAAATGGCCTGTCTCATCTGAAGACAGGCGTCAAACTGATTTTCCGAAGCTGGTGGCGGCGCGACGGCGCGCCGCGGAGACGGGACGGGACGCGCAATCGTGGACCTGTACGAGTACCAGGGGCGGGACCTGTTCGAGCGGCACGGATTGCCCGTGCTCGCCGGCGGCGTCGCCACTACCCCGGAGGAGGCCCGCGCGATCGCCGAACGCCTCGGCGGCCGGGTGGTCGTCAAGGCGCAGGTGAAGGTCGGCGGCCGTGGCAAGGCCGGCGGCGTGAAGCTGGCCGAGGGCGCGGAGGAGACGGTGGCCCGCGCCACCGACATCCTCGGGATGGACATCAAGGGTCACACGGTCCACAAGGTCATGATCACCGTGACCGCGGACGTGGCCGAGGAGTACTACTTCTCGTACCTGCTCGACCGGGCGAACCGCACCTTCCTCTGCATCGCCAGCGTGGCCGGTGGCATGGACATCGAGCAGGTCGCCGCCGAGACCCCGGAGAAGGTGGTCAAGGCCCCGATCGACGCGAACGTCGGCGTGGACGAGGCGAAGGCGCGCGAGATCGTGACCGCCGCCGGCTTCCCGGCCGAGGTGGCCGACCAGGTCGTCGACGTCGCGGTGAAGCTGTGGCAGGCGTTCGTCGCCGAGGACGCCACGCTGGTCGAGGTGAACCCGCTGGCCACGACCAAGGAC
The DNA here is from genome assembly GCF_044765245.1 of Micromonospora sp. NPDC093277. NCBI lineage: Bacteria > Bacillati > Actinomycetota > Actinomycetes > Micromonosporales > Micromonosporaceae > Micromonospora > Micromonospora sp. NPDC093277. The sequence continues at coordinate 66,267 of NZ_JBIWJO010000007.1, read as the reverse complement.
GGCAAGCTGCTGCTGCTGGACGCCAAGGTCAGCCTCGACGAGAACGCCGCGTTCCGGCACCCGGACCACGAGGCCCTGGTCGACCAGGCCTCGGTCGACCCGCTGGAGCAGGCCGCCAAGGAGAAGGACCTCAACTACGTCAAGCTCGACGGTGAGGTCGGCATCATCGGCAACGGCGCGGGCCTGGTCATGTCCACCCTCGACGTGGTGGCGTACGCGGGCGAGCGGCACGGCGGCGTCAAGCCGGCCAACTTCCTCGACATCGGCGGTGGCGCGAGCGCCGCGGTGATGGCGAACGGTCTGGAGATCGTTCTCTCCGACCCCGCGGTCCGGAGCGTCTTCGTCAACGTCTTCGGTGGCATCACCGCCTGTGACGAGGTCGCCAACGGCATCGTGCAGGCGCTGGCGCTGCTGGAGCAGCGGGGCGAGCAGGTCACCAAGCCGCTCGTCGTCCGCCTCGACGGCAACAACGCCGAGGCCGGTCGGGCGATCCTCGACGGCGCGAACAACCCGCTGGTCCAGCGGGTCGACACCATGGACGGCGCGGCCGAGCGGGCCGCCGAGCTGGCGGCTGCGGGGGTCTGATCATGGCTATCTGGCTGACCAAGGACTCCAAGGTCATCGTGCAGGGGATGACCGGTTCCGAGGGTTCCAAGCACACCCGGCGGATGCTGGCCGCCGGCACCAACGTCGTCGGCGGCACCAACCCGCGCAAGGCGGGCCAGACCGTCGACTTCGACGGCACCGCGCTGCCCGTCTTCGCCACCGTCGCGGACGCGATGAAGGAGACCGGCGCCGACGTCACGGTCATCTTCGTGCCGCCGCAGTTCACCAAGGCCGCGGTGATCGAGGCGATCGACGCCGGCATCGAGCTGGCCGTGGTGATCACCGAGGGCGTGCCGGTGCACGACACCGCCGCGTTCTGGGCGTACAACGTGGCCAAGGGCGAGCGGACCCGGATCATCGGCCCGAACTGCCCGGGTATCGCCTCCCCGGGTGCCTCCAACGCCGGCATCATCCCGGCCGACATTACCGGCAGCGGTCGGATCGGCCTGGTCAGCAAGAGCGGCACGCTGACCTACCAGATGATGTACGAGCTGCGTGACATCGGGTTCTCGACCTGCGTCGGCATCGGCGGTGACCCGATCATCGGCACCACCCACATCGACGCCCTGGCCGCGTTCGAGGCGGACCCGGACACCGACGCCATCGTGATGATCGGCGAGATCGGCGGCGACGCCGAGGAGCGGGCGGCCGAGTTCATCAAGGCCAACGTCACCAAGCCGGTGGTCGGCTACATCGCCGGCTTCACCGCCCCGCCCGGCAAGACGATGGGCCACGCCGGTGCGATCATCTCCGGCTCGGCGGGCACCGCCGAGGCGAAGAAGACGGCGCTGGAGGCGGTCGGCGTCAAGGTCGGCAAGACCCCGACCGAGACCGCCAAGCTGATGCGGGAGATCATGTCCGGCCGCTGAGCGGCCGCGTGACGTGTCGAGGGGGTCGACCGGGATCCGGTCGGCCCCCTCGCTGTCTCAGCGGTACCAGTACGGGTATTGGTGGCCGCCCCGGGTCCGGATGACCGCGCTGGCGATGATGTTGATGATTCCCAACGCGATCGCCAGCCAGCCGAGGAGCCGGGACCGCCCGAAGCGCCGCGCGTCCCGCAGCGACAGGTAGCCGAAGAGGATGCCGAAGATACCGCAGCACAGCAGGCTGAGAACGATCCCCACCACGCCCCAGAGGGTGGTCAGATCCCGGCCGGCGGTCGACCGCGGTGGCGGCGGATACGGAGCGTTCACGGCTTCCTCCGAGCCCTCGGCGCCGCGACAAACAGGTCGCGCCCTGGGCCGAGGCTAACCGGATCGGCGCCGCCAACCGGGTGGATCACGGAACTCGCCGTGGCACCGGGGCGGTATCGGACTGCCGCCGCCCGCGCGGCATGCCAGAGTAGAGACAATGTCATCCGTCACCCCTGACCAGCCTCGCCGTACCGGCGCCGGTGTCGCCGCCGACGCCCGGCCGGCCGGTCGTGCCCGGCCCCGGGTGCCCGCGCCCCGGTCGGGGGAAGCACCGCGCGGCCGGGCCCCACTGCCCGTCGCCGCCGGGGTGGCGGCCGGCTGGGCCGCCTTGACGTCGTGGCTGCCGGTGACCCTGGTGCTCGGTCTGGCCCAGCTCAGCGAGGACGCCGGCTCGCTGCCCGGCGCGCTCCGGGCCGGTCTCGCCGGTTGGCTGCTCGGCCACGGGGTGCCGCTGGAGACCCCCGCCGGGCCGCTCGGCCTGGCACCGCTCGCCCTGACCGCGCTCGCCGTCTGGCGGCTCACCCGCGCCGGCGTGCACGTCACCCGGGCCGTCGGTGCCCGCGGCGGTCGCTCGCCCCGACAGGCGCTCACCGTCGCGGTCGCCGTCGGCATCGGGTACGCGTTGCTCGGCGCCCTCGCCGCGATCGCGGTCAGCGCCGGCGGTCCGCGGGTGTCCCCGATCCGGGCCGGGCTGGCCTTCGCGCTCCTCGGCACGCTCGCCGCCCTGGTCGGCGCGGTGCGTACCACCGGTGTTTCGGTGCTGCTGGCCCGGCGGTCGGCGCCGCCGCTCCGGGACGGGGTGCGTACCGGCCTGGTCGCCGGGCTGCTGCTGCTCGGCGCGGGCGCCGGAGCGGCCGGGCTCGCCGTGGCGACCGGAGGCGGCGACGCGGCCGACATGATCGGGGCGTACCGGACCGGGGTGGCCGGTCAGGCAGGGATCACCCTGGTCAGCCTCGCCTACGCCCCGAACGCCACCGTCTGGTCGGCCAGTTACCTGCTCGGGCCCGGGTTCGCCGTCGGCACCGGCACGGCCGTACGCACCAGCGAGGTGGCCCTCGGCGCGCTGCCGGCCGTACCGCTGCTGGCCGGGCTGCCGCGAGGACCGGTGGACGGGCTCGGCGTGGGACTGCTCGCGGTGCCGGTGCTGGCGGGGATGGCCGCCGGCTGGCTGCTGGCCCGGCGGCTGGCGCGGGTCGCGGCCGAGGAGCGGGTGACCATCGGCTGGCCGGAACTGCTGGTGCCGGCGGCGCTCGCCGGCCCGGTCGCCGGGGTGCTGCTCGGCGTGGCCGCGGCGATCTCCGGTGGTCCGCTCGGCGGCGGCCGGCTGGCCGAGGTCGGTCCGGTGTGGTGGCAGGTGGCCGGGGTCGCCACGGCGGTCGTCGGCGTCGGCGCGCTGCTCGGTGCCGTCGCCACCAGGATCCTGACCCGCGAGGCCACCCCGCGGCGGAAACGGACGGGGGCGGAAACGGCGAGGGGCGCCCCGGACGCTCCGGGACGCCCCTGAGGGCCGGGTTGAATTACTGACCGGGCAGGCTGAAGTTGGCCACCACGGCCAGGATGAGCAGCAGGACGCCCAGGCCGGCACCGATGGCGCCGCAGATCAGGCCGGTCTTGGCCTGGCCGTCGTTGCTGGCCAGCCCCTGCGCGGCCTTCTGCCGGCCCAGGTAGCCGGTGACCGCGCCGGCGATGCCGACCGGGATGCCGAGGTAGACGCAGCAGACCAGCGGGATCGACGCGATACCGAGGATCATCGACACCAGGCCCAGCGTGTTCTGCTGGCCCTGCGGCTGCTGCTGGGGGTAGCCGGAGCCGTACGACGGCGCGGCACCGTACGGCTGCTGCTGCTGCTGCTGCGCGTACGGGTCCTGGTAGGGCTGCTGCCCGTATGGCTGGCCCGAGGTGGGCTGCTGCCCGTACGGCTGGCCCGAGGTGGGCTGCTGTCCGTAGGGCTGGCCGGGGGCGGGCTGCTGCCCGTACTGCGGCGCCGCGTACGGGTCGTGGGGCTGCTGCGGGGCGGTCGGATCCTGCGGCTGCTGGCCGTACGGGTCCTGACCGGGGTAACCGGGCTGCATTTGCGGGGTGCTCCAAACTGGGTTCGACTGTCTGGTCGGTTGTTGCCGATCATCTTGCGGCCCAGCACCGGGGACGTCACAGGCCCGGAACCAAGGTCACGATGCCGACGCCGGGCCGGGCGTACGCCCGGCACCGGGAGACGGCAGCGTATCGTGCCGGCGCCACCCGGAGATCAGCCGCGCGCGCCGCCGCCCGGCAATTGGACGCTCCGACCTGCCCGATAGGGTGGCTGGGTGACCGAGCCCGCGTCCGTCGCCCGCCTCGTCGTCCTCGTCTCCGGCTCCGGCAGCAACCTCCAGGCGTTGCTGGACGCCACCGCCGACCCGGGATACGGAGCGCGGGTGGTGGCGGTGGGCGCCGACCGCGACGGGATCGCCGGCCTGGACCGGGCCGCCGCCGTCGGGGTGCCGACCTTCGTCGAGCGCCTGAAGGACCATGTGTCCCGCGAGGACTGGGACGCCGCGCTCACCGCGCGCGTCGCGGAGCACCGGCCTGACCTGGTGATCAGCGCCGGTTTCCTGAAGCTGGTCGGCCCGCGCTTCCTGGCCGCGTTCGGTGACCGCTACCTGAACACCCATAACACCCTGCTGCCGGCGTTTCCCGGCATCCACGGCCCCCGGGACGCCCTCGCCTACGGCGTGAAGGTCACCGGCGCCACCCTGTTCTTCGTCGATGCCGGCATGGACACCGGCCCGATCGTCGCCCAGGTCGCCGTTCCGGTGCGGGAAGACGACGACGAGGAGGCGCTCACCGAGCGCATCAAGGAGGCCGAGCGGCGCCAGCTCGTGGAGCAGGTCGGTCGGCTGGTCCGCGAAGGTTGGACGATCACCGGCAGAAAGGTCAGGATCCCGTGAGTTCCACTCAGGACATGCGCCGCCCGATCCGGCGGGCGCTGGTCAGCGTCTACGACAAGACCGGTCTGGTCGAGTTGGCCCGGGCCCTGCACGAGGCCGGGGTGGAGATCGTCTCGACCGGCAGCACGGCGGCGACGATCTCCGGCGCGGGCGTGCCGGTGACCCCGGTCGAGCAGGTGACCGGCTTCCCGGAGATCCTCGACGGGCGGGTGAAGACCCTGCACCCGAAGATCCACGGTGGCCTCCTCGCCGACCTGCGCAAGGACGCGCACGCCGCCCAGCTCGCCGAGCACGGCATCGCCGGCATCGACCTGCTGGTCTCCAACCTCTACCCGTTCCAGGCGACGGTCGCCTCCGGCGCCAGCCAGGACGAGTGCGTCGAGCAGATCGACATCGGCGGTCCGGCGATGGTCCGGGCCGCGGCCAAGAACCACGCCTCGGTCGCTGTGGTGACCGATCCGGCCGCGTACCCGGCGCTGCTGACCGCGCTCGCCGAGGGTGGCTTCACCCTGGCCCAGCGTCGGGCGCTCGCCGCCCGGGCGTTCGCCGACATCGCCGAGTACGACGTGGCCGTCGCCGAGTGGTTCGCGGCCGGCCTGGCACCGGCGGCGGACGGGTGGCCGGAGTTCGCGGGCCTGGCGCTGCGCCGGCAGGCGGTGCTGCGCTACGGCGAGAACCCGCACCAGGCGGCCGCCCTCTACGCCGATCCGGCCAGCCCGGCCGGCCTGGCCCAGGGGGAGCAGCTGCACGGCAAGGAGATGTCGTACAACAACTACGTCGACGCGGACGCCGCGTGGCGGGCCGCGAACGACTTCCCCGGAGAGCCGGCGGTGGCGATCATCAAGCACGCCAACCCGTGCGGCATCGCGGTCGGGGCGGACGTGGCCGAGGCACACCGCCGGGCGCACGACTGCGATCCGGTCTCCGCGTACGGCGGGGTGATCGCGGTCAACCGGCCGGTCTCCGTCGAGCTGGCCCGGCAGGTCGTGGAGATCTTCACCGAGGTGCTGGTGGCCCCGGGCTTCGAGCCCGGCGCCGTCGAGATCCTGCAGGGCAAGAAGAACCTCCGGCTGCTGCACGCCCCGGAGTTCGCCCCGCTGCCGGCCGAGTGGCGGCAGGTCACCGGCGGCGTGCTGGTGCAGCTGCGGGACCGGGTCGACGCCGAGGGCGACGACCCGGCCAACTGGCGGCTGGCCGCCGGCGAGGCCGCCGACGAGGCGACCCTGCGTGACCTCGCGTTCGCCTGGCGGGCGGTGCGTGCGGTGAAGAGCAACGCGATCCTGCTGGCGAGGGACGGTGCCACCGTCGGCGTCGGGATGGGCCAGGTGAACCGGGTCGACTCGGCGCGCCTGGCGGTGAGCCGGGCCGGCGCCGACCGGGCCAGCGGGTCGGTCTGCGCCTCGGACGCCTTCTTCCCGTTCGCCGACGGCCCGAGGATCCTCATCGAGGCCGGGGTCCGGGCGATCGTCCAGCCGGGCGGGTCGATCCGCGACGACGAGACCATCGCAGCCTGCAAGGAGGCCGGCGTGACGATGTACCTCACCGGCACCCGGCACTTCTTCCACTGATTCCCGGCGGCGACGGGGGCGCGGCCGACGGCGGCGCCCCCGTCGCACGTGCTGTCACCCTCAGCCGGGGCCCTGTCAGGTCGGGGGCGCTGACCAGCCGTAGGGACAGCGTCTCGCCATTGCCCGGCCGTGAGCGTTGTTGCTAGCGTGGTTTGAGCGATCGATCCTTCCCGTTCCCTCTCGGTCGGTTCCCGCCCGCGGCCCTCGCGCCGCCCGCGGGAGCGGCTCCCCTCCTACCGACAGGTCCGCCCATGCGCGTGCTCGACCGGTTGACCGCCGTCGTCGCGCTGGCGCTCGTCCTGGTCGGCCTGGGTGTGCCCACCCGCGCGGAGACCCCTGAGCCCGGCGCGGTGGTCACCGCCGCGCATCGGCCGGTCGTCGTAGACGCGCCGGCCGCGACGCCGGACCGTCCCGCCCCTCCCCCCGGCGACCCCCGAGTCGTCGTGGCGCGCCCCGCGCACCTCGACGCTCCGTCGGATGCGCGGACGGCAGTCTCCGGCGGAAACCGCGGTGACCACCGCGCTGGCGTCGTACTCACCGACGGACCGGACGATCTCCTCCTGGCCGTGCCCGTGCGCGTCGCTGGCCCGTCCGACCAGGCCGTGGTTCCGATCCGCTACCGGTCGCCGGCCGTACCGCTGCCGCCGCGCGGCGCCCTGCCCACCCGGGCCCCGCCGCCCGCTGCCTGACCCTCCCCGCGTCTGGTGCTGATCACCTTCTGTCGCGCGCTCGGCGCCCTCTCCAGATAGCGGCCCGGCGCGCCATCGATCGTCGGCGTGGACGCCGAGACGGCGCGGTCGGCACGCCTACGTCGCGACCCGTGGCTGCGGGGTCTGGGCGTCCGACCTGTCCCAACACTGACCGCCGAAGGCCGGCCGGCCTTCGGGCGCGGCCGCGGGCCCCGTCCCCTCTTCCTCCGGGGGCGGGGCCCGCCTCGTGTCCACCCCGCGGGCCGGGAGGCCGTTCGCCGGATCGCATCGGTCGTTCACCGCGACGAGAGCAGCCGGGCCAGGAACCGTGTGCCGGGGCGCCGCGTCTGAGGGGCTGGGCCGGCGGCGCCGGTTTCGGTCCGGGCGGCGAACGGAGGCAGGACGATGAGGACGATGGCGGCTGCGGTGGCGGTGGGCGGGCTGCTGCTTGTGGCGGGGTGCGCGCCGGCCCGGGCGGAACGGACGGCCGCGCCGGCTGAGGCGGCACTTACGGCCGCGCCGGCCGGGGCCTCCGCCGGACCCGAGGCGGAGCCGGTCGACGTGCGGTGCGGTCCGGACGGCGTGACGGTCTCCGGGACGACGGTCCGCACGGGCCGGGCCGGCGTACCGATCCGGGTTGGCGGCACCGTCCCGGCGGGCACCTACCTGCGCATCGGGTGGACCCACGGCGGCGAGGGAAACCCCGTGCCCGCGTCACCCACGGTCTGGACGCTGACCGCGCCGCCCGGGCAGCTGCGGCTGAGCTGCTCGAACATGGAGAAGCGGGAAGAGGCGGTGACGGTGGTCGACTCGTCCGGCTTCTGGCGGCCGGGCACGGCTGCCGACTATTCCTGCGACTTCGGCGGGATCGCGTCCTGGGCCATCGGTCCCGGACGGGGGCCCAGCGTGGACGCCGCCCTGGCGGACCTGACCCGCCAACTGTCGGACATTCACGGCCGGTCGACGAACTGGCGGCAGCTGCCGATCGGCTACGTCGACGCCGCGGTCTCGACGTGGCTGCTGTCGGTCGAGGGCGAGCCGCGGATCACCGCACTGGTCAGCCGTACCGGATCGGACTTCCAGGCCAGCCCCGACTCGGGTTGCGGGCCGCCGCGGCGCTGACCGGGACGACCCGCGGCGGCCGCCCCGGTCGGGAACGACCGCCGCGGGTTCCCAGCTCAGGCGGCGGGGCGCACCTCGGCGAAGTGGCAGGCCGAGGGGTGCGGGTCCGCCGCGCGCAGCACCGCGAACGGCTCCTTGGTCGCGCAGATGTCCTGCGCCTTCCAACAGCGGGTGCGGAAGCGGCAGCCCGACGGCGGGTCGGCCGGGCTCGGCACGTCGCCGGTCAGCCGGATGATCTTCCGATCGGCCCGGGCGTCCGGGTCGGGCACCGGCACCGCCGAGAGCAGCGCCTGGGTGTACGGGTGGGTGGCCCGTTCGTAGATCTCCTGCTCGGTGCCGACCTCCACGATCTTGCCGAGGTACATCACCGCGACCCGGTCGGAGATGTGCCGGACCACCGACAGGTCGTGCGCGATGAAGATGTACGACAGCCCGAACTCGTCCTGAAGCTGCTCCAGCAGGTTTATCACCTGGGCCTGGATGGACACGTCCAGGGCCGACACCGGCTCGTCGCAGACGATGATCTCGGGCCGCAGGGCGAGCGCCCGGGCGATGCCGATGCGCTGCCGCTGGCCGCCGGAGAACTGGTGCGGATAGCGGTTGATGTGCTCGGGGTTGAGGCCGACCACGTCCAGCAGTTCCTGCACCCGCCCGCGCTTACTGCCCTTCGGCGCCGCCTCCGGGTGGATGTCGAACGGCTCGCCGATGATGTCGCCGACCGTCATCCGCGGGTTCAGCGAGGTGTACGGGTCCTGCATCACCATCTGCATGTTGCGGCGCAGCCGGCGTAGCTCCGCACCGGAGGACTTGAACAGGTCCTTCCCCTCCAGGGTGGCCCGGCCGGCGGTCGGTTTCTCCAGCCGCATCAGCAGCCGGGCCAGGGTGGACTTGCCGCAGCCGGATTCGCCGACCACGCCGAGCGTCTCGCCGCGGCGCAGCTCGAAGCTGACCCCGTCGACCGCCTTGACCGCGCCGACCTGCTTCTTGAAGACCACGCCCTGAGTGATCGGGAAATGCTTGACCAGGTTGTCGACGGCGAGGATCGTCTCGCCGCGGACCTTGGTCGGGCTAGCGGTCGGTGTCATCACGGACCTCCTGGGCGAAGTGGCACGCGCTGGTCCGGCCCTCGCCGAGGGCCAGGTCGTGCGGCACCTCGTCCACGCAGACCTGCTGCGCGTACGGGCACCGGGGGTGGAACGGGCAACCGGAGGGGATGCGCATCAGGTTCGGCGGCAACCCCCTGATCGTCGACAGCGACTGGCCGCGTACGTCCAGCCGCGGGATCGACGCCAGCAGTCCCTTGGTGTACGGGTGGGCCGGCGTCCGGTACAGCGAGCGCACGTCGGCGTGCTCGACGATCCGGCCGGCGTACATGACGGCGATCCGGTCCGCGACCCCGGCGACCACGCCGAGGTCGTGGGTGATCAGGATCATCGCCATGTTCAGGTCGCGACGCAGGTCGGCCAGCAGGTCCATGATCTGGGCCTGCACGGTGACGTCCAGCGCGGTGGTCGGCTCGTCGGCGATGAGCACCTTCGGGTTCAGGGCGAGCGCCATGGCGATCATGACGCGCTGCCGCATACCGCCGGAGAACTGGTGCGGGTAGTCGCCGAGCCGCTTCGCCGCGCCCGGGATCTTGACCAGATCCATCAGCTCGACGGCCCGCCGGCGGGCGTCGGCGCGGGACATCCCCTCGCGCTGGCGCAGCGTCTCGCCGATCTGCCAGCCGACCGGGAAGACCGGGTTCAGCGCGGAGAGGGCGTCCTGGAAGATCATCGCGATCTCCTTGCCGCGCACCTGCCGGCGCTGCTCCTCCGACTGGGTCAGCAGGTCCCGGCCTTGGTAGAGGATCTGGCCGGAGCGGATGTGCGCTGGCGGGGTGTCGAGGATGCCCATGATCGCCTGGGCGGTCACGGACTTCCCGGAGCCGGACTCACCGAGCACGGCCAGGGTCTCGCCCGGGTCGAGGTGGTACGACACCCCGTTGATCACCTTGGCCACGCCCTCGTGGGTGCGGAACTCGATGTGCAGGTCCCGTACCTCGAGCAGGTGGCCACCCGGCGGGGTGGGGGTGGCCGGCACCGGCCGGACAGCGGACTGGGTCATGAGGTCACCGCAGCTTCGGGTCGAAGGCGTCGCGGATCGCGTCGCCGAGCATGATGAAGGCGAGGACGGTCAGCGCGAGGAAGGCGGAGGGTACGACCAGCGGGGTCGCCGCCTCGCGCATGTGCACCCGGCCGGCATCGATGTCGATGCCCCAGGAGATGGTCGGAGCCTTGAGGCCGATGCCGAGGAAGCTCAGCGTCGCCTCGGCGGCGATGAACGAGCCGAGCGCGATGGTGAGCACCACGATCGCCGGCGCGAGTGCGTTCGGCAGGATGTGCCGGAACATGATCCGACCGTTGCCGGCTCCGAGCATCCGGGCCGCTGCGACGTAGTCCTGCTCCTTGGCGGTGATCACCGAGGAGCGGACCACCCGGGCCGCGGTGGTCCAGCCCAGCGCCGCCAGCACGAAGATCACCGCGGCGATCCGGACCGTGGAGCCGTCGCTGTGCACCCGCTTGAGCATCACGATCGCGGCGAGCAGCAGCGGGATGCCGAGCACGATGTCGGTCACCCGGGAGAGCACCGCGTCGACCCAGCCGCCGAAGTAGCCGGCGAACATCCCGACGGTCAGCGCGATCACGCCGGTGAACAGCGCGGAGAGCGCGCCGACCAGCAGGGAGGCACGGGCGCCGTAGACCGCCCGGGAGTACGTGTCGCAGCCCTGGAAGTCGTACCCGAGGATGGCCCCGCCGGACGGCCCGGCGTGCTGCCGGGAGAGCAGGCAGTCGCGCGGGTCGTTGGCGGTGAACAACGACGGGACGGCGGCCATCGCGGTGACCAGCACGACCAGGGTCAGGCTGATCCAGAAGATCGGGTTGCGACGCAGGTCGCGCCAGGCGTCACCGGCCAGGCTGCGCGCTTTCTGCGGCGCGCCCACCTGCTGCAGCGTGTCACTCATAGCGGATCCTCGGGTCGAGTACGGCGTACAGGACGTCCACCACCAGGTTGGAGACGAGGTAGACCACGACCAGCACGCTGACGATGCCCACCACCAGGGGGCCGTCCTCGGTGCGGATGCCGCGGAACAGGTTGAAACCGACACCGGGGATGTTGAACACGCCCTCGGTGATGATCGCGCCGCTCATCAGGTTGCCCAGCTCGACGCCGAGGAAGGTGACCACCGGGATGAGCGAGTTGCGCAGCACGTGCACGCTGACGATCCGGCGCTTGACCAGACCCTTCGACCGGGCGGTGCGCACGTAGTCGGCGCGCAGATTCTCCGCGACCGAGGTCCGGGTCAGCCGCAGCGCGGTGGCCAGCGAGAGCGAGCCGAGCACGATGCCGGGCAGCAGCAGGGCGTACAGGCTCGGTTCGGCGCCGGCGGTCGGCGGGAAGAGCGGCCACTTGACGCCGAGCAGGAACTGGGCCAGTGGGGCGAGCACGATGGTCGGGATGCCGAGCACCAGCAGGGTGAGCACCAGCGTCGCGTTGTCGAAGATGCTGGCCCGCCGGATGCCGGCGATCACGCCTGCGGTGACGCCGATGACGATGGTGACGACCATGGCGATCAGCGCCAGCCTGATGGTGACCGGCCAGGCGGTGGCGAGGATGTCGCCGATCTGCCGTCCGGTCAGCGACTGCCCGAGGTCGCCCTGGAGCAGGTTCTTGAGGTAGTCGAAGTAGCGGTAGAAGAAGCCACCCACGCCGGTGGCGTCGAGGTGGTATTTCTCGGTCAGGTATGCCCGCTGGGCCGCGGTGACGGGTCGTTCCCCAGCGAGCGCCTGGATGGGGTCGCCCTGGCCGGCGAACATCAGCGCGTAGACGATCAGCGTGGTCCCGAAGAACGCGAGAACCATCTGGAGCAGTCGCCGCAGAATGAAGCGGAACATCCTGAAGTCTCTCTGGAAGGGGCGGAAGGTACGCCGCTCGCGCGGGTCGGGCCACCCGGTGTGGCGGCCCGACCCGGCGTACGGGTGTTACTTGGCGGCCTCGATCTTCAGCAGGTTGACCCGGTCGAACAGGTCCACCTCGACGTTCTTGACCTTGGTCGAGTGGCCGAAGTTGTTCTGGCCGTACCGGAGCGGGATCACCGGCATGTCCTTGGCCAGGAGGTCCTCCGCCGCCTGGTACTTCTTGATCGCCTCGTCCTCGCTCGGGGCGCTGGAGCCCTCGGCGAGCAGCTTGTCGAACTCGGGGTTGCTGTAGCCGTAGTAGTTCGACGAGCCGTTGGTGCTGTACAGCGGGCCGAGGTAGTTCTCCATGGACGGGTAGTCCATGACCCAGCCCATCCGGAACAGGCCGACCGGCTGCTTCTGCTTGAGCTTGGTCAGCAGGTCCGCGAACTTCGGCTCGGCGGTGCCGACGCACTCCACGCCCAGGTTGGCCTTGAGCTGGTTGCAGGTGGCGTCGATCCAGTCCTTGTGGCCACCGTCGCCGTTGTACGACAGCTCGATCTTCTTCGGGCCGCCCGCGGCCTCGTACAGGGCCTTGGCCTTGGCCGGGTCGAACTCACCGGACGCGCCGATGGTGTTGTCCCGGTAGCCGGCGACCACCGGCGAGACGAACGAGCGGGCCGACTGCTGCGAGCCCTTGAAGATCGACTTGGTGATCTCCTCCCGGTCGATCGCCATCGAGATGGCCTTGCGCACGTCGGGGTTGCTGAACTCCTTCTGGAAGGTCGGGAAGGCCAGCACCTGGAGCGAGGAGGCCGGGCTCTGCTGGAACCGGTCGCCGAGGTCGGTGGGGGCGGTCGACAGGTTCTCGGTCGGGATCGTCTTGATCACGTCGAGGTTGTCCGACAGCACGTCCGCGTACGCGGCGGTCAGCTGCTGGTAGATCCGGAACTCGACGCCGCCCACCTTCGGCTTCTCGCCGGGGAAGGCGTCGTACTTCTCGACCTCGACCTTGGCGTCGTGCTGCCAGGTGCCCTTCATCTTGAACGGGCCCTGACCGATCGGCGCCTGCTCGTAGCCCTCGGCGAGTACGCCCGGGGCGGAGAAGGCCGCCTTGGGCAGCGGGTAGAAGGCCGTGTAGCCGAGCATGCTCTTGAAGTCGACGTACGGCTGGGAGAGCGTCACGGTGAAGGTCAGGTCGTCGACCTTCTTCAGGCCGCTCAGCGCGGTGGCCTTCGGCTGCTCGCCCTGCAGGTCGTCGTAGCCGGCGATCTTCTCGAAGAAGTAGCTGGAGTTCTGGCCGTTTGGGCCGTACGCGCCGTAGTTCCAGGCGTCGATGTAGTTGTCGGCCGTGACCGGCTCGCCGTTGTGGAACGTGTAGCCGGGCTTCAGCTTGATCGTCCAGACCTTGTTGTCCGACGACGTCACCGAGTCGGCCGCCACCTCGTACGGCTTGTTCGCCTGGTCGTAGTCGACCAGCGGGCTGAACAGTGCGGACAGCACCTGTGAGCCGCTCGTCTCGTTGGTGTTGGTCGGCAGCAGGTGCTGCGGCTCGGCGATCTCGATCCGCACAGCCGCGTTGGGGTCGCTCTTGCCGCCGCTGCCCCCGCCCGAGCCGCAGGCCACCAGGCCCAGGGTCACCGCGAGCGGGAGGGCGGTCCAGGCGGCGAGCCTACGAACACGCATTGGAGTCTCCTCATCTCCTCACGCTGCGCAGTCAGGCCCGGCGTTGGGTAACGCTGCGCAACGATCGGCAACGGTAGGTCGTCGCGGGCCGTTTCGGCAACGAGAGCGTTGCGATGTGGTAACGGAGTGCCCGCCCCGGTCTTGGCCCAGCGGTGGACCTCTGGTATGGGAGTGGAGATGAAATAGCTGGTCAGTGCCGCGTTTTGCGGCCGATGGAGCGGGTTCGAGGCACCCTCTCGACGCCTTCACGTGCTTGCTGGTCGGCCGTCCGCCGCGTCCCGGTTGATCATCTGGTGTCCGTCTCGCAATGTGGCGCGAGGCACACTTCTGTGACGGTGGGTGACGAAAAACACGTCACGGAGGGTCACCATTTGCCGTCATCGTTCGGGTGGCCGTGGGACGTGAGACGATCCAGGCGTGACGGCGATGATCCTGGACGGCAAGGCGACGGCGGCGGAGATCAAGGACGAGCTGCGGACGCGGGTCAAGGCGCTGGCGGAGCGCGGAACCATCCCCGGGCTCGGCACGGTCCTGGTCGGCGCCGACCCCGGCTCCCAGGCGTACGTCAACGGCAAGCACCGCGACTGCGCCGAGGTGGGCGTCGCCTCGATCCGCCGCGAGCTGCCCGCAGAGGCCACCCAGGAGCAACTGGAGGCCGTCCTCGCCGAGCTGAACGCCGACCCGGCCTGCCACGGCTACATCGTCCAGCTGCCGCTGCCGGCCCACCTGGACACCCAGCGGGCGCTGGAGATGATCGACCCCGAGAAGGACGCCGACGGCCTGCACCCGGTCAACCTGGGCCGGCTGGTGCTCGGCTACGACGCCCCGCTGCCCTGCACCCCGCGCGGCATCGTGGAACTGCTCCGCCGGCACGACGTCGCGCTGCGCGGCGCCAAGGTGGCCCTGATCGGCCGCGGCAACACCGTCGGTCGCCCGCTCGGCCTGCTGCTCACCCGGCGCAGCGAGAACGCCACCGTGACCCTGTGCCACACCGGCACGCTGGACCTGGCCGAGCAGACCCGCGCGGCCGACATCGTCATCGTCGCGGCCGGCGTGCCGGGCCTGCTCACCGCCGACATGATCAATCCCGGTGCGACGGTCGTCGACGTCGGCATCACCCGGGTGATCGGCGCGGACGGCAAGGGCCGCTACACCGGCGACGTCGACCCCGAGGTGGCCGAGGTGGCCGGCAAGCTGGTGCCAATGCCGGGCGGTGTCGGGCCGATGACCCGGGCCATGCTCCTGACCAATGTGGTGGAGCGCGCCGAGCGGCAGATGTGACCGACCACCCAACCGCGTCATAACCGTCCGCCCCTGGCCCGATCGGTGCCAGGATGGCTGATACGGTCCGGAAAACCGACTGGTAGCAGGGAGTGGGACGACCATGGGTAAGAAGGTCACTGTCGTCGGGGCCGGCTTCTACGGCTCCACCACCGTGCAGCGCCTGGCCGAGTACGACGTCTTCGACACCGTCGTGATCACCGACATCGTCGAGGGCAAGCCGGCGGGCCTGGCGCTGGACCTCAACCAGTCGCGCCCGGTCGAGGGCTTCGAGACCAAGGTCGTCGGCGTCACCACCGGCCCGAACGGCGAGGGCTACGAGGCCATCGAGGGCTCGGACGTCGTCGTCATCACCGCCGGCCTGCCCCGCAAGCCGGGGATGAGCCGGATGGACCTGCTGGAGACCAACGCCAAGATCGTCCGCCAGGTCTCCGAGAACGTCGCCAAGTACGCCCCGAACGCCGTCGTCATCGTTGTCTCCAACCCGCTGGACGAGATGACCGCGCTGGCCCAGATCGCCACCCAGTTCCCGCGCAACCGGGTGCTCGGCCAGGCCGGCATGCTGGACACCGCCCGGTTCACCAACTTCGTCGCCGAGGCGCTGAACGTGCCGGTGAGGTCGGTGAAGACGCTGACCCTGGGCTCGCACGGCGACACCATGGTCCCGGTCCCGTCGAAGAGCACCGTCGACGGCAAGCCGCTGCGCGAGGTCATGCCGGCCGAGCAGATCGAGGAGCTGGTCGTCAAGACCCGCAACGGGGGCGCCGAGGTCGTCGCGCTGCTGAAGACCGGCTCCGCGTATTACGCCCCGTCGGCCGCCGCCGCCCGGATGGCCAAGGCCGTGGCCGAGGACTCGGGCGACGTCATGCCGGTCTGCGCCTGGGTCGACGGGGAATACGGCATCTCCGGCGTCTACCTGGGTGTCGAGGCCGCGATCGGCGCCGAGGGCGTCAAGCGGGTCGTCGAGACCGACCTGGACGCCGACGAGCTGGCCAGCCTCAAGGAGGCCGCCGAGGCGGTCCGCGCCAAGCAGTCCGACATCGCCAACATGTAACCCCAGCTGCCCGGAGCGCCCCGCGACCGATGGTCGCGGGGCGTTTTCGCGTCCGGACCGGGGATCAGTCGGCCGGGTCCGCGCCGGAGCGGCGCGGGCCGTCGCCGCCGTCGATCAGGACGCCCAGGCCGTCGAGGACCCGGGCCAGACCGAACTGGTACGCGCGGTCCGGGCTGTACGCGGCGTTCTGCGCGGCCCCCGCCGCGGCGCCCACCCGTACGGCTGTGGGGTACCGCCGCTCGTCGAGCACCCGGGCGAGCAGCGGGCCGTTCGCCGCCCACCACTGTTCATCGCTCCACGCGGTCTCCCGACGGGTGAGTCGTGCCTCGGCTGCCGAGCGGGCCGCAGCCCGGACGAAGTCGAGGACGTAGGTCAACGCGGCGTCCCGTTGCACGTCGTCCAGGCCGGTGCCGTCGAAGGCGCGCAGTTCGTACTCGTACTTGGCCATCATGCCCGGGCCCAGCGGCGGCCGGCCGGTGGCGACCTCGGTGGCCCAGGGGTGGGCGGTGTACAGCTCCCGGTTGTCCCCGGCGAGCGCCGCCACCCGTGCCCGCCAGGGCTCGCCGGACCGGTCGGGTCGGGGCATCCGGGTGTAGCCGGCGTCCAGCATCAGGTCGAGCAGCTCGGCCTTGCCCGGAACGTACGTGTAGAGGCTCATCGGCGCCACGCCGACCGCCTGGGCGACCGCCCGCATGGTCAACGCGTCGAGCCCGTCGGCGTCCGCCAGCTCGATGGCGGCCGTGACGATGTCGTCCAGCGAGCGGCCCGGGCGCGGACCCCGACGCGGGCTCTCGTCGGGCTGCCGCCAGAGCAGGCGCAGGGTACGGGCCGGGTCGCCGGCTCCGCTGCGGTGGTTGGACACCTCCCGATCCTCTCAGGCAAAAATGTCGTACGCGGTACGATGTACAATGTACGGAGTATTTCCCCCGACTCCAGGGAGTCCACGTGCAGATCACCGCCTCCGCCGTCTCGCTCAACGTCGCCGACGTCGCGGCCTCGGCCACGTTCGTCCAGCAGCACTTCGGTTTCCGCCAGGAGATGGAGGCCGACGGGTTCGTCTCGCTGGCCCGCGAGGGCGTCGGCTTCAACCTGGTCTTCCTGCGTACCGGGTTGGCCCTCCTCCAGCCCGAGGAATTGCGCGGGCAGCGGGCCGAGGGACTGATCGTCGCCTTCGTGGTGGACGACGTCGACGCCGAGTGCGCCCGGCTCCAGGCCGCCGGCGTGCCGATCACGACGCCGCCCCAGACCGAGCCCTGGGGGGAGCGCTTCTTCCAGGTGACCGACCCGAATGGGGTGATCTTCCAGCTGGTGCAGTGGGTGCACGCCCCGGCCGAGGCCAGCTGATCCAGGCCCGCACCCTTCCCCCGTGCGGAGGTGTGGTGGCACCGGCAGGCGGGAAGGGTGAGGGCGGCTGGGGTGCCCCGGCGAGTTTCCAGTACGCTCGTACTGCTTGAGCACGTGTCCCCCGAGAGGAGCGCCGGCCGATGGCGAAGATCAAGGTAAACAACCCGGTCGTGGAACTCGACGGCGACGAGATGACCCGGATCATCTGGAAGCAGATCCGCGAGCAGCTGATCCTGCCGTACCTCGACGTCGACCTGCACTACTACGACCTGTCGATCCAGCACCGCGACGCCACCGACGACCAGGTCACCATCGACGCCGCCAACGCCATCAAGGAGCACGGCGTCGGCGTCAAGTGCGCCACCATCACCCCGGACGAGGCCCGGGTGGAGGAGTTCGGGCTGAAGAAGATGTGGCGGTCGCCGAACGGCACCATCCGCAACATCCTCGGCGGCGTCGTCTTCCGCGAGCCGATCATCATGTCGAACGTGCCGCGGCTGGTCCCCGGCTGGACCAAGCCGATCATCATCGGCCGGCACGCGCACGGCGACCAGTACAAGGCCACCGACTTCGTCGTCCCCGGCCCGGGCACGGTGACCATCACCTACACCCCGGCTGACGGCAGTGCCCCGATGGAGATGGAGGTCGCCAACTTCCCGGGCGGCGGCGTCACCATGGGCATGTACAACTTCGACGACTCGATCCGGGATTTCGCCCGCGCCTCGATGCGCTACGGCCTGGACCGTGGATACCCGGTCTACCTGTCGACCAAGAACACCATCCTCAAGGCGTACGACGGCCGCTTCAAGGACATCTTCGCCGAGGTGTTCGAGAACGAGTTCAAGTCGGAGTTCGAGGCCGCCGGCATCACCTACGAGCACCGGCTGATCGACGACATGGTCGCCGCCGCGCTCAAGTGGGAGGGTGGCTTCGTCTGGGCCTGCAAGAACTACGACGGTGACGTGCAGTCCGACACCGTCGCCCAGGGCTTCGGCTCGCTCGGCCTGATGACCTCGGTGCTGATGACCCCGGACGGCCGCACCGTCGAGGCCGAGGCCGCGCACGGCACGGTCACCCGGCACTACCGGCAGTACCAGAAGGGCGAGAAGACCTCGACCAACCCGATCGCGTCGATCTACGCCTGGACCCGGGGCCTGGCCCACCGGGGCAAGCTGGACGGCACCCCGGCGGTCACCGAGTTCGCCAACACGCTGGAGCAGGTCATCATCTCCACGGTCGAGGGCGGCCAGATGACCAAGGACCTCGCGCTGCTGATCTCGCGCGACGCCCCGTGGCTGACCACCGACGAGTTCATGAACGCGCTCGACGAGAACCTGGCCCGCAAGCTCGCCGCCTGATTCCGTCCACGCGTCACGAAGGAGCCCGCCGGCCCGGCGGGCTCCTTCGTCTCCACCCGCCGCGTCACCGCAGGTGGCGTGCCTCGTTGAACAGGGTGGACGGGGCCGCGAGTCCCGCCCAGGAAGGTTGACCGCGTCGCCTCGCGGCATGAGTGCCGATCAGCCAGCCTTCCCGGCTGTCGCGCACAGCCAGCCGTCCCTTCCCTTGCGGGGGGCCCTGTCCCGGGCCCCCCGCGCCCTGTTGTCCGGCCCGTCGTGTGTAAACAGGGGTCCCTTGCTCTACCTCAGGCGTTAAGCAGAGGCCCTTCCTTTCACCCGGTGCGGAGCAGTTCGGCGGCGCGTTCCGGGGCGATGTCGTTGATGAAGACGCCCATGGCCGACTCGGAGCCGGCCAGGTACTTCAGCTTGTCCCGGTCCCGCCGGACGCTGAACAGCTGCAGGTGCAGGTGTCCCAACTCGCGGTCGACCCGCACCGGTGCCTGGTGCCAGGCCGCGATGTACGGCATCGGCTGGCCGAACAGCCCGTCGAAGCGGCGCAGCACGTCCAGGTAGAGCGGCCCGAAGGCGTCCAGCTCGGCGTCGTCCAGCGCCGGGATGTCCGGCACCGGCCGGTGCGGGGCCACGTGCACCTCGAACGGCCACCGGGCCGCCGCCGGCACGTACGCCGTCCAGTGTTCGTTGCTCGCCACCACCCGGACCCCGGCGGCGCGCTCGGCGGCGAGCACGTCCGCGTACAGGTTGCCGCCGGTGCGCCCGGCGTGCCGGCGGGCGGCGGCGAGCATCGCGCGGGTCCGGGGCGTCACGAACGGGTACGCGTAGATCTGGCCGTGCGGGTGGTGCAGTGTCACCCCGATCTCCACGCCCCGGTTCTCGAACGGGAAGACCTGCTCCACCCCGGGCAGCTCGTTGAGCGTGCCGGTCCGGTCGGCCAGCGCGTCCAGCACGGTCCGTACCCGCCGTGGCGAGAGGCTGGCGAACGAGGCGTGGTGGTCGTCGGTGAAGCAGACCACCTCGCATCGGCCGTGTCCCGGGCGTACCGGGGTGAACGGGGTGATCTCGGCCGGCTCGTCGGCGACCCGTTGGCTCAGCGACGGGAAACGGTTCTCGAAGACGGCCACGTCGTAGTCGGGGGCGGGGATCTCGCTGAGCCGGCCGTCCCGGGACGGGCAGAGCGGGCACTGGTCGGCCGGGGGCAGGAAGGTGCGGGTCTGCCGGTGCACCGCCACCGCCACCCACTCGTCGGTCAGCGGGTCGTACCGGAGTTGGGAGGCCGCCGGAGGCGGGGGCAACTCGCGGCGGTCCGGCTCGTCACGGACCGCGTCGTCCCGCTCGTCGAAGTAGATCAACTCGCGGCCGTCGGCCAGCTCGATCCGCGTACGCCTCACCGGGCCCCCTCGGTGCCCGGCACGACCACCAGTTCGCCCACCCGGTCGGCCAGTGCCCGTCGAGCGTCCGGCGCCAGCCGGTCGTCGGTGACCAGCACGTCCGCGGCGTCCAGCCCCACGATCGAGGAGATGCCGACCGTGCCCCACTTGGTGTGGTCGGCGAGCACCACCAGCCGGTCGGCCGCGGCCACCAGGGCCCGGTTCGTGTCGGCCTCCATGAGGTTCGGGGTGGTGAACCCGGCGCGTTCGCTGATCCCGTGCACGCCGAGGAAGAGCAGGTCGAGATGGAGGGCCCCGAGCGCCGCCACGGCCAGCGGGCCGACGAGCGCGTCCGAGGGGGTTCGCACGCCACCGGTGAGCACCACGGTCTGGTCCGGCCGGCCGCCGACGTGCAGGATCTCGGCCACCGGCAGCGAGTTCGTCACCACGGTCAGCCCCGGCACGTCGACCAGCCGGCGGGCCAGCTCGGCGGTGGTCGTGCCGGCGGAGAGGGCGATCGCGGCACCGGGGCGGACGAGCCGCGCGGCGTGGTCGGCGATGGCCGCCTTCTCGGCGGACTGCCGGACCGACTTGACGCGGAACCCGGGCTCGTCCGTCGAGCCGGGGCCGGTGACGGTCGCCCCGCCGTGCACCTTGGCCAGCACGCCCCGCTCGTGCAGGGTCTCCAGGTCACGCCGGATGGTCATGTCGGAGACGCCGAACTCGGCGGCCAACTCGGTGACCCGCACGCCCCCGGCGGCACGGACCCGTTCCAGGATGGCCGCCTGCCGCTGCCGCGCCAGCACCCGTCGTCACCCCCGGCTCTCGCGACCACGTCCCAACGTGGTCGAACGTGTTCCAACAAAGCCGAACACTAGCGGGCAGGTGGGGGAGAGGAAAGGGAAGGGGGCGCGGCACACAGCGCCCGGCTGCTCCGCCGACCCCGCCGCCACCGGGGCCGCGAACGGCCGGCGGTCGGCGGGGACGGATCAGGCGGACTGGAGGCGGGGCTCCACCCAGCCGCTCTCGGTCAGGTGTTCCATCACCTGCTGGACCGCCTCCTCGACGGTCAGGTCCGTGGTGTCCACCACCAGATCGGCGTCGATCGGCTCCTCGTACGGGTCGTCGATGCCCGTCATACCGGTGATCAGGCCCGCGCGGGCCCGCGCGTACAGGCCCTTGCGGTCGCGCTGCTCGCACACCTCCAGCGGGGTCGCGACGTGGACCAGCAGGAAGCCCGACCCGGCGGCGTGCGCCATCTCCCGGGCGGCGGCCCGGGCCGCCGCGTACGGGGCGATCGGGCAGCAGATGCCGACCCCCCGGTGCCGGGCGATCTCGGCGGCCACCCAACCGATCCGGCGCACGTTGGCGTCCCGGTCGGCCTTGCTGAAGCCCAGCCCGGCGGAGAGTTCCCGGCGCACCACGTCGCCGTCGAGCAGGGTGACGCTGCGTTCGCCGCCCTCACGCAGCAGGTCGGCAAGGCCCCGGGCGATGGTCGACTTGCCGGACCCGGACAGCCCGGTCAGGAAGACCACCAGGCCCCGGTGCCGGCGCGGCGGGCGAGCCCGGGCCAGCTCCTTGGCCACCGCCGGCGGGGTGTGCCACTCGGGCAACGGGAAGCCCCGGTCGAGCAGGTCGTCGATCTCCTCCTGGCGCAGCGCCAGCCGCCGGTTGCGCGGCGGGATGTCCTCCCGCCAGCGCCACTGCCCGTCCCGGTTGTCGTACGCCAGCTCCCGGGGCACCAGCACCCGCAGGCCGGCCCCGGAGAGCATCCCCTCGGTGGAGAGCAGGTGGGTCACCCCGTACGCGGCCGCGACCCGGGCCCGGAGCAGGGCATCGCTGATCTCGTCGGGCCGCCTGGCCAGCGGCACCGCCACCAGGGTCGCCGGGGGCATCCGGTCGCGGGCGGCGAACACGGTGCGGACGAGCGCCTCGGACGGCAGCCCGCCGACCCCCTCGTCGCCCACCGGGACCATCACCAGCAGGTGTGCGCCCAACGTGCGCGCGGAGTGCGCGATCTGCGCGAGCTGCGGCCGGTGCAGCGGCCGGTCGGCGAAGACACCGAGCACCCGGCCCGGCGGCAGCAGCGCCTTGACCTCCTCGGGGCTGCGTCGCAGCCGCTGGAACGGCCCGCGGCCGCCGTCGCCGAGCCGGCGTACCGCGCCGCCGACGCCCATCATCCCCTCGCGGAGCGGCCAGACGTCGGTCACGTCCATCGCGGCCACCGGGGCGCCCTCGCCGTCGGTGAGCACCAGCGCCCGGCGCAGTGGCTCGTCCAACTCCAGCCCACCGGCGAGTGCCGCCGGCACCTGCAGGGTCACCGGCACCGGCCACGGCGTGCCGTCGGCCAGCCGGCCGCGCCGGCTCAGCGCGGCCAGGTCGGCCCGGGTCATGAAGCCGGCCAGCGGGGCGTACGCCCCGGTCAGCAGTAACTCGAGATCGGCCAGCTCACCGGTGCGAGGCGCGTACGCCGGCGCGTCCCGCAGCACGTCCTCGGGCAGCACCCACCCGTTGCTCATCTATCCCCCAACTCACCGGCCGGCACACAGTTTCGCAGCCGGTCGGGCTCCGGTCGAGAGTGCCACCCCACCTCATGACCACCGTCCGTTGACGCGACCGTCGCCGGTCGCGACCGGTCGGCGGCGGCCGGCGAAGCGGCGCCGAACGACCCCGCCCAGCGTAAGCACCCGGTGGAGGCGCTGGTCAACCCGCTTCCGTCGATCCCGGCCAGGACCTGGTGCGTCCGCTCTCCCCGGTCGGCGCGGGAGCGTATCGAGCGTGCCCGGGGCGGGTGCGGGCCACCCGGACGGCCGGTTCGAACCGGCTGGTCGGCCAGCCGGACCTGAAGATCCGGACCATTCGCGGTGCGCCCCGGCCGACCTGGGCGCCGGTCGGGGCGGAATCAGGGGTAACCCCGAGCGTTTCCTGATACCCAGAGGGGCATGCACTTTCTACGCTGGGCGTCGTGACACTGCTCGCGACCGAGTCGCTGACCAAGACGTACGGAGGTCGGGTCACCGCGTTGGCCGACCTCACGGTGTCGGTCGAGCCGGGGATCATCGGGCTGGTCGGCGCGAACGGCGCCGGCAAGTCGACCCTGATCAAGATCCTGCTGGGCCTGCTCGCCCCGACCAGCGGCCGGGTCTCCGTGCTCGGCCTCGACCCCACCACCGACCCGGCGGCGGTCCGCGCCCGGGTCGGCTACATGCCCGAACACGACGCCCTCCCGCCCGACCTGTCCGCCGCCGAACTGGTCACCCACCTCGGCCGGATCAGCGGCCTGCCGCGGACGGTCGCCCGGGAGCGGGCCTCCGAGGCGCTGCGCCACGTCGGCCTGCACGAGGAGCGCCACCGGGCCGTCGGCGGCTACTCCACCGGCATGAAGCAGCGGGTGAAGCTCGCCCAGGCCCTGGTGCACGACCCGGACCTGCTGCTGCTCGACGAGCCCACCAACGGCCTCGACCCGGCCGGCCGGGACGCCATGCTCGCCCTGATCCATCGGATCGGCACCGAGTTCGGCATCTCCGTGGTGGTCTGCTCGCACCTGCTCGGCGAGGTGGAGCGGATCTGCGACACGCTGGTCGCCATCGACGGCGGGCGGCTGCTGCGCGCCGACCGGGTCGCCGCGATGACCTCCGCCACCGACGTGCTCGCTGTCGAGGTGAGCGAGGGTACGGAGGAGTTGGCCGCCCGGCTCGCCGCGTTCGACCTGCCGGTGTCCCGGGAGGGGCGGCTGCTGCTCGTCCCGCTCGCCGACGACGCCACGTACGACCTGATCCTCGGCGCGGTCGCCGAGCTGGACCTGCCGCTGCACCGGCTCGACCAGCGGCGGCACCGGGTGGCCGAACTCTTCGCCACGAGGGAGCCCAGCCATGCCTGAGCCGACCGGCGTCATCCACGACATCGGGTACCAGCGCTACACCGGCACCCGGCTGGGCCGCCGGCACGTCTTCGGCGCGCTCTACCTGCACGGCCTGCGGACGGCGTTCGGCCTCGGCCGGTCCGCCAAGGCGAAGATCTTCCCCTGGCTGGTGGTCAGCATCGTGGTGGTGGTCGCCGCCGGGCTGACCGCGGTACGCACCCAGACCGGCCAGGTCGTCATGACGTACGCCCAGTTCGCCGACGCGATGAGCTGGCTGGTCATCTTCTTCGTCGCGGTGGTCGGGCCGGAGCTGGTCTCGCGCGACCTGGGCAGCGGCGTGCTGCCGCTCTACTTCTCCCGACCGCTGCCCCGCGGCGACTACGCGCTGGCCAAGCTCGGCGCGCTCGGCACCGCGCTCTGGCTGCTGCTCGGCGCGCCGCAGCTGGTGATGTTCCTCGGCGCCGCGTTCACCACCAAGACCGGGATCCGCGGGGTCTGGGACGAGCTGCTCGACCTGTTGCCCGGCCTGCTCTACGCGGCCCTGTGGGCGGTGGTCTTCGCCTCGGTCGGGCTGCTCATCGCCTCGCTCACCAGCAAGCGAGCCTTCGCGGCCGGCGGCATCGTGGCGGCGTTCCTGATGACCGCCCCGATCGTCGCCACCCTGTCGATCATGCCCTCCCGGGCGGTCAACGAGCTGGCCATGCTCGCCTCGCCGTCCAGCCTCGTGGAGGGCGTCGGCATCTACACCCTGGGCGACCGGCTGCATCCCGGTGGGTTGGGGTTGATCGGCGACTTCGGGCCGGTCTACCTGGCCGCGGCCATCCTGCTGGTGGCCGGCTGCGTCGCCCTGCTGCTGCTGCGATACCGGAAGGTGGCCGCCCGATGACCACGATCAGTGCCGGCCCACAGGCGGCGGCGCCGACCACCCCCGCGTCCACCCTCGACCTCGCCGGGGTCTCCCGGTGGTACGGCAACGTGGTGGCCGTCAACGACATCACCATGCGGCTCGGGCCCGGGGTGACCGGCCTGCTCGGGCCGAACGGCGCGGGGAAGACCACCCTGCTGCACATGATGGCCGGCTTCCTCGCCCCGTCCCGGGGCGCGGTCACCCTCGACGGGGAGCCGACCTGGCGCAACCCGGACGTCTACCGGCGGCTCGGCCTGGTCAGCGAGCGGGAGGCGGTGCACACCTTCCTCTCCGCGTACGAGTTCGTGCTGGCCAGCGCGAAGCTGCACCGGCTGCCCGACCCCGAGGCGGCGGCCCGCCGGGCGATCGACCTGGTGGAGATGGCGGACGCGCAGGACCGGCGGATCGGCACCTACTCCAAGGGCATGCGGCAGCGCACCCGGGTGGCCGCCGCGCTGGTCCACGACCCGCAGGTGCTGCTGCTCGACGAGCCGTTCAACGGGATGGACCCGCGGCAGCGGCTGCACATGATGGCCCTGCTGCACCGCCTCGGCGACGCCGGCCGGACCATCCTGTTCAGCTCGCACATCCTGGAGGAGGTTGAGCAGGTCTCCGGCACCGTGCAGGTGATGGTCGCCGGCCGGCTGGCCGCCTCCGGCGACTACCGGACCATCCGCCGGCTGATGACCAACCGGCCGCACGTCTTCGCGGTGCGCTCCACCGACGACCGGGCGCTCGCGGTCGCGCTGATCGCCGAGCCGTCGGTGACCGGGGTGGAGCTGGGCCGGGCCGGGCTCACCGTCCGGGCTGGCGACTACGGTGCCTTCACCCGGGCGCTGCCGAAGATCGCGCTGGCCCGGGGCGTCCGGGTCCGGTCGCTGACGCCCGAGGACGAATCGCTGGAGAGCGTCTTCTCCTACCTGGTGGGGAGCTGACATGTCGACCGTTACCTGGATCACCGCGCGCGGGCTCTTCGGCCGGCGCCGGTTCCTGCTGCTGCTCCCGCTGCCCGCGTTGCTGCTGGTGCTCGCGATCGTCTCCCGCAGCGTGGGCGTCCACCCGAGCCAGTGGGGGACGCCGGTGCTGGTCGGGCTCGGGCTGGCCGTGGTGCTGCCGGTGGTCTCGCTGATCGTCGGCACCGGCGTGCTCGGTGCCGAGATCGACGACGGCACGGTGGTGCACATCCTCACCAAGCCGTTGCCGCGTTGGCAGATCGTGCTGCCGAAGCTGGCCGTGGCGACCGGGGTCAGCGCGGCCACCGTAGCCGTCCCGCTCTACGTCGCGGGCGTGCTCGCCGACTCGGTACGCCTCGGGCTGGCGCTCGCCGCCGCGTCGGCGGTGGGCGCGCTGGCGTACTCGGCGTTGTTCCTGGCGCTCAGCCTGGTGACCCGGCGGCCCGTGCTGCTCGGCCTGGTCTATGTGCTGATCTGGGAGGGCCTGCTCGGCCGGTTCGTGGACGGCAGCAAGGTGCTCTCCATCCAGCAGTGGGTGATCGCCTTCGCCGACCGGATGGCCCCCACCGAACTGCTCGGCACCACCGTCTCGGTCCCGGTCGCGGGGGTGCTGACCGCCCTCGTCGCGGTCGGCTTCACGGTGCTGGCGGTCGACCGCCTGCGCTCGTTCAGCGTCGCCGGCGAAACCAGCTGAGACGAGCGGAAGGGGCCCTGTCGACACCCGTCGGGGCCCCTTTCTGACCACCTCCTCAGTGGACAAATATTCACAACGGGGGCGATCCCGGGTCTGGTAGCTTGCGGCGGCAAATGTACGAGACACGGGGAGAATCAATGCGCTCAACTCGGCTCGCGCTCCTGGCTCCGGCCATGGTGGCGATGCTCGTCATGTCCGGCTGCAACGACGGCAAGAGCCCGGAGGCTTCCGGCGCGGCGCCCAGCACGGCAGTTGCGACGCCGTCAGCTGCACCGACGGCGACTGAGACCGCTGCTCCGGCCATGGACGCCGCCACCAGGTCCGCCTGCGCCTCGCTCAACAAGGATGTCGAGAGCACCCTGAAGGAGGTCGCCGACGCGGAGAAGATCGGGCCGCCGGCCGGTCACTCCGCGGTCAGCGCCCAGTACTCCGCCGGGGCCGCGGCGCTCTACCTGCACGCCCTGGAAGCCAACGAAGCGGTCAGCGCCGCGGTGGAGCAGGTCGCGACGGCGATGTCGGACCTCGCCGACACCTGGGCGAAGGCGCCGAAGAAGAAGCCGAGCCGCGAGCCCCTGACCGCCGCCGTGAAGCACCTCGACGCCGCCTGCTCGGCCACCTGACCGACCGGCCGAGTCCGGACCCGTCAGCCCGCCGAGAGGGAGGAACCACTCCTTCTCGGCGGGCTGCACGCTTGGTGGAGCCGTCAGAAGGCGCAGGCGATGACCAGCTCCGGGGTGCGATCCGGGAGCAGGTCGAGCTTGCTGATCCGGCCCGCCGCCCGGAGGTCGTCGGCGACCAGGGTGAGCCGGTCGAGCAGGGCCGCCGGGCCGAGCGCCTCGGCGAGCGGCACCTCCGCCTTCATCGACAGTTTCCGCTCCGACTTGGCCCGGCGCACCTGACCCAGCGCGTCGGCGGCCAGCCGCAGCAGCTCCGGGTCGCCGGAGCCCTGCACCGCCCGGCCCACCTCGTACGTGGTGGGCCAGGGCGCGCGGTGCACCGAGCCGTACCGCCACCAGGACCAGACCTCCTCGGTGACGAAGGGCAGCACCGGGGCGAAGAGCCGCAACTGCACCGAGAGCGCGGTGGCCAGGGCCGCACGGGCCGAGTCGGCACCCCGCCCGGAGCCGTAGGCGCGTTCCTTGACCAGCTCGATGTAGTCGTCGCAGAACCGCCAGAAGAACGCCTCCGTCGTCATCAGGGCGGCGGTGTGGTCGTACCCGTCGAACGCGGACGTCGCCGCCCCGACCACGCCGGAGAGCTCGGCGAGCATGGCGGTGTCCAGCGGCTCGGTCGCCGGGGCGCGCAACGCGTCGGCGGCGCCCAGCCCGAGCGCGAACTTCGAGGCGTTGAGCAGTTTGGTGGCGAGCCGCCGACCCACCTTGATCTGCGCCGGGTCGAACGCCAGGTCCATCCCGGGCTTGCCGCTGGCGGCCCAGTAGCGGACCGCGTCCGAGCCGTGCTGCACCAGCAGGTCCATCGGGGTGACCACGTTCCCCTTGGACTTGGACATCTTTTTCCGGTCGGGGTCGAGGATCCAGCCGGAGAGCACCGTGTCCCGCCAGGGCAGCACCCCGTGCTCCAGGTGGGACCGGACCACCGTGGCGAAGAGCCAGGTCCGGATGATCTCCTGCCCCTGCGGGCGCAGGTCCATCGGGAACACCAGGCGGAACAGCTCCGGGTCGGTCTCCCAGCCGCCGACGATCTGCGGGGTCAGCGACGAGGTGGCCCAGGTGTCCAGCACGTCCGGGTCGCCGACGAAGCCGCCCGGCAGCCCGCGCTGCGACTCCTGGTAGCCCGGCGGCGGCTCGGCGGACGGGTCGATCGGGAGCGCCGACTCGTCCGGCGTGAGAGGGTCGGTCCAGTCCGGCTCGCCAGCGTCGTCGAGCCGGTACCACACCGGCACGGGCACGCCGAAGAAGCGCTGCCGGCTGACCAGCCAGTCGCCACTCAGGCCGCCCACCCAGTGCTCGTAGCGGTGTCGCATGTGCTCCGGCACCCAGTGCAGCTCGCGGCCCCGGGCCAGCAGCTCCGCCCGCAGCCCGGCGTCCCGGCCGCCGTTGCGCAGATACCACTGCCGGGTCGAGACGATCTCCAGCGGGCGGTCGCCGCGTTCGTAGAACTTCACCGGATGGGTGATCGGTCGCGGCTCGCCGACCAGGTCGCCCGCGTCGGCCAGCAGCTCGACCACGGTCCGCCGGGCACCGTTCACGGTCTGCCCGGCCAGCGCGGCGTAGGGCTCCGCCGGCACGCCGGTGGGCGGCTCGGGCAGCAGCCGCCCGTCGCGGCCGATCACCACGCGGGTGTCGAGTTGCAGCTCCCGCCACCAGGTCACGTCGGCCAGGTCACCGAAGGTGCAGACCATCGCGATGCCGGTGCCCTTGGCCGGGTCCGCCAGCGGGTGCGCGCGCACCGGCACCTCGACCCCGAAGACGGGGGTACGCACCGAAGCGCCGACCAGGTCCGCGTACCGCTCGTCGTCCGGGTGGCAGACCAGCGCCACGCAGGCCGGCAGCAACTCCGGCCGGGTGGTGTCGATCAGCACCTCGCGCCCGCCCGGCCCGTGGAACCGCAGCCGGTGGTACGCGCCGGGCCGTTCCCGGTCCTCCAGCTCGGCCTGCGCCACCGCGGTGGCGAACCCGACGTCCCAGAGCGTCGGCGCCTCCGCCTGGTACGCCTCGCCCCGGGCCAGGTTGCGCAGAAACGCCCGCTGGCTGGTCGCCCGGGCCACCCGCCCGATCGTGGTGTACGTCAGCGACCAGTCCACCGAGAGCCCGAGCCGCCGCCACAGCGTCTCGAAGACCTGCTCGTCCTCCGCCGTCAGGCGCTCGCACAGCTCGATGAAGTTGAGCCGGGAGATCCGGACCGGGTCCTTCCGGGCCGCCTCGCTCACCGGCGTGGCCGGCGGCTGCCAGTCCGGGTCGTACGGCAGGGCCGGGTCAGGGCGCACCCCGTACACGTTCTGCACCCGACGCTCGGTGGGCAGGCCGTTGTCGTCCCAGCCCATCGGATAGAACACCGTCCGGCCGCGCATCCGCTGGAACCGGGCCACGGTGTCGGTGTGGGTGTACGAGAAGACGTGCCCCATGTGCAGCTCGCCGGATACGGTCGGCGGCGGGGTGTCGATCGCGTACACGTGCTCCCGCTGTTGGGTGCGGTCGAACGCGTACGTCCCGTCCTCCTGCCAGCGGCGCGCCCAGGTCTCCTCGATGCCGTCCAGGTTCGGACGCTCGGGGACACCGGCGCGGGCCGTCCTCGCCGTATCGGTCATCAGCCGATCGTAGGCATCGGGTCACGCACCGGCCACGCGTTATGCGATCACCTGCCGCGTGTCGACAGCCCGACCAGGCCGCCGGCCCGCCGTCAGATCAGCGAATCGCGCCACTGGCGGTGCAGGGCGGCATACCGGCCCCCGGCCTCGGCCAGCTCGGCCGGCGGGCCGTCCTCGACGATCCGCCCGCCGTCGAGCACCAGCACCCGGTCGGCGATCTCCACGGTGGAGAGCCGGTGCGCGATCACCAGCGCGGTGCGGTCCCGCAGGATGCTGCCGAGCGCCCGCTGCACCAGGCGCTCGGTCGGCACGTCCAGCGACGAGGTCGCCTCGTCCAGGATCAGCACCCGCGGGTCGGCGAGGCACGCCCGGGCGAACGCGACGAGCTGCCGCTGCCCGGCGGAGAGCCGGCCGCCGCGCCGGTGCACGTCGGTGGCGTACCCGTCGGGAAGCGCGGCGATGAACTCGTGCGCGCCGATGGCCCGGGCGGCGGCCTCCACGGCCGCGTCGTCGGCGTCCGGGCGGCCGAACCGGATGTTCTCCGCCACCGAGCCGCTGAACAGGTGGTTCTCCTGGGTGACCAGCACGACCGCCCGGCGCAGTTCGGCGTCGGCGAGGTCCCGCAGGTCGATCCCGTCCAGGCGGACCGTGCCACCGGCCGGGTCGTGGAACCGGGCGAGCAGTTTGGCGATGGTGGACTTGCCCGCCCCGGTCGGCCCGATCAGCGCCACGGTCTGCCCGGCCGGGACGGTCAGCTCCAGGTCCACCAGGATCGGCGCCTCCGGCCGATAGCCGAAGCGCACCGACCGGAAGGCGACCTGCCCCCGCCCCGGGCCGGCGGGCAGCGGCACCGGCCGCTCCGGCTCGGCCACCGCCGGCCGCTCGTCGAGCACCCCGGCCAGCTTCTCCAGCGCGGCGGTGGCCGACTGCAGCGAGTTGTAGAACTGGCTCAGCTCCTCCATCGGTTCGAAGAACCGGCGCAGGTAGAGCAGGAACGCGGCGAGCACCCCGACCTCGGTGAGGCCGCCCAGCACCCGCCAGCCCCCGTAGGCGAGCACCAGGGCGGCGGTCAGGTTGCCGATCAGCCGGATGCCCGGCGAGTAGACCGCGATCAGCCGGAAGGCGTCCAGACTGGCCTGCCGGTAGTCGTCGTTCACCGCGTCGAAGATGCGCTGGTTGCGCGGCTCCCGCCGGTACGCCTGCACCGCCCGGATGCCGCGCAGCGACTCGACGAAGTGGACGATGACCAGCGCGACCGCCTCCCGGGTGCGCCGGTAGGCCGCGGCGGAGGCGCGGGCGAACCACCGGGACAGCCAGAACAGGAACGGGAAGGCGAGCAGGGTGGCCGCGGCCAGCGGCGGATCCAGCCAGAGCAGGATGCCGGCCACCGACAGCACCGACAGCGCGGCGAGCACCAGCTTGTCGATGCCGCCGTCGACCAGTTCGGCGATCGAGTCCAGGTCGCTGGTCAGCCGGGACACCATCCGGCCCGAGGTGTAGCGCTGGTGGAAGCCGACATCGAGGCGGAGGAAGTGGCCGTACACCCGCCGGCGGAGGTCGAGCAGGACGGCCTGGCCGATCCGGGCGGCGAGGACGAGGAAGGCACGCCGGGCCGCGTACCCGGTGCCGGTGGCGACGACGAAGGCGGCGGCGACGGCGACCAGCGGGCCGGGGTCGCCGGCCCGCAGCGGCGCGATACCCCGGTCGATGCCGAGCATCACCAGGTACGGCCCGGCCATCGCGGCGGCGTTCTGGGCCAGCAGCAGCGCCACCGCGAGCGCGAGCCGGCTCCGGTGCGGGCGCAGCAGCTCGCCGAGCAGCACGCGACTGCGGGCCCGGAGCCGGGCGACCGCCTCCGGCGTGACGTCCTCGGCCCGGCTGCGGTCGGCGTCCGGGTCGCTGGCCCGCCCGCGCCACCGGACGAGGTCGAGCTCCTCGCCGGAGCCGTGCGGGCCGGTCTCGTCACCGCCGGCCCGGTCGGGACCGCCGTCGCCGCGCCTGGGCCGGCTCGGGTCGAGCCCGCCGTCGCGGAGCCGGGCCGAGCGTCCGGGCCGCGGTGGAGGCGGACCGGGCGCGTTCCGGTCGAGGCCGTCGTCGCGGGGGCGGCTCGGGTCGAGGCCGCCCTCGCGGGGAGGGCTCGGGTCGAGGCGGCCGGCGCGGCGCGGCCGGGGCACGCGGGGCGGGCCGTCCGGCCGGCTCACGAACGCATCAGGCCGACGCCGTCCGGCCACTGCCCGGCCGGGACGGAGTCGGGCCCGCCGCCCCGCTCCGGCTCCGCGGAGAGCACCGCCCGGTACGCCGGCATCCCGGCCAGCAGCTCGCGGTGGGTGCCGACGGCGACGATCCGGCCGCCGTCGAGCAGGGCCACCCGGTCGGCCAGCGCCACGGTCGACGGGCGGTGCACCACCAGCAGCGCGGTGGTGTCCCGCAGCACCCGCCGCAGCGCCGCCTCGACCAGCGCCTCGGTGTGCACGTCCAACGCGGAGAGCGGGTCGTCGAGCACGAGCAGGGCGGGCCGGCCGAGCACCGCCCGGGCCAGCGCCAGCCGTTGCCGCTGCCCGCCGGAGAGGGAGAGGCCCTGCTCGCCGACCCGGGTGGCCAGCCCCCACGGCAGGTCGTACGCGAACTCGGCCTGGGTCAGCGCGAGCGCCGCCCGTACCTCGTCCTCGCCGGCGTCCGGCCGGCCCAGGGTCAGGTTCTCCCAGACCGACATGGAGAACAGGGTCGGCTCCTCGAAGGCCACCCCGACCAGCCGGCGCAGCGAGCCGAGCCGCAGGTCCCGCAGGTCGTGCCCGTCCAGGGTGATCCGGCCGCCGGTCACCTCGTGCAGCCGGGGAACCAGCGAGAGCAGGGTGCTCTTGCCGCAGCCGGTGGCACCGACCAGGGCCAGCGTCTCACCCGGCTCGACGGTCAGCTCGACCTCGCGCAGCACCGGCGCGGCCGTCCCGGGGTAACGGAACGTGACCCGTTCGAAGCGCAGCCGGCCGCGTACGTCGGCGCGGTCCAGTGACCGGGCGTGCGGGGCGTCCACGATGGTCGGCGGGGTGTCCAGCACCTCCTGGATCCGGTCAGCGGCGGTCGCCGCCTCCTGCGCGTTGGCGATGATCCAGCCGAGCGACTGCACCGGCCAGATCAGCATGAGCTGGAGACTGACGAAGGCGACCAGCCCGCCGATGGTGAGCCCGCCCCGGGCGGCGGACGCCGCCCCCGCCACCAGCACCACCCCGAGGGTCAGGTTGGGGATCAGGTCGAACGACGCCGAGGTACGCGCCAGCAGCCGTGCCTTGCCGATGCCGGTGTCGTGCAGCCGGCGGGCGCCGTCGGTGAACCGGGCGGCCAGTTCCGGCCCCCGCCCGTACGCCCGCATGGTGCGCAGCCCCTGCGCGGTCTCCTCGACCAGCGTGGCCACGTCCCCCTGCTGGTCCTGCATCCGCCGGGACGCCGCATGGTAGTGGCGGGCGAACTGGCGGCTGATCAGGAACAGTGGCACCGCGCTGGCCGCCACCAGCAGCCCGAGCCACGGGTGCAGCCGGATCAGCAGCACCACCACGGCGGCGTAGGTGACCAGGTTGAGCACCAGGAAGAGCAGGCCGAAGGAGAGGAACCGGCGGATCACCGACAGGTCGCTGGTGATCCGGGAGAGGAGTTGGCCGGACTGCCAGCGGTCGTGGCAGCCGGCCGGGAGGCGCTGCAGGTGGGCGTAGAGGTCGGCGCGGATGGCCGCCTCCATGCCGACCGACGAGGAGGACTGGGTCCACCGGCGGATGAAGATCAGCACCGCCTCGGCCACGCCGAGCAGCAGCGCCAGGGCGCCGAGCCGGGCCAGCCCGGCCACGTCGTGCCGGGCCACCGGACCGTCCACCACCCGCTGCACCACCAGGGGTACGGCCAGGCTCGCCGCCGTGGCGGCCAGCGCGGCGATCAGCAGCCAGGCGAACTCGACCGCGTACGGGCGCAGGTAGGGGCGCAGCCGCCAGAGGTTGCGTAGCGGGTGGGGGCGGGCGTCGTGACGCGCCGGGATGTTGCCGTTACTGTGCGCGGGCACGATCCGACGGTAGCGGGAAACGCGAACGGCGTTTCTGTCAACTTGTTGTCACCCGCCCCTCGTGGCCGAGCAGCCACTTCTTCACATTCAGGCCCCAGCGGTAACCGCCGAGCGTGCCGTCGGTGCGCAGCACCCGGTGACACGGGACGAAGAGGGCGGCGGCGTTGCGGGCGCAGGCCGCCGCGGCGGCGCGTACCGCGGCCGGTCGCCCGGCCAGCTCGGCGTATCCGGTGTACGTCACCGGCTCGCCCGGCTTCACGTCGCGCAGCACCTGCCAGGCGTGCGCCATGAAGACGCCCCCGGTGTGCTGCTCGACCGGAACCGGGTCGATCGCCGTCAGGTCACCGTCCAGGTAGGCGCGCACGGCGGCGGTCACCGGGCCGAGGTCGGCCCGGTCCCGCAGTTCACCGCGCAGACTCGGGTGCATCAGCGGAACCAGGCCGGCCGGCTCGGCGGTGAAGCCGGCGGCGCGTACCGCCCCGTCGGGTCCGGCGAGCACACTCAGCGGGCCGGCGGGAGTGTCGATGATCGTGCTGTCCAGGATGGTCATGCCGCTCTCCAGAGTCGGATCACCGCGTACGACCGCCAGGGGCGCCAGCGGTCCGCGTACGCGTCAAGGGTCTTCGGGTCGTCGGGCCCGCCGAGCGCGGCGGCGCCCCGGCGTACGCCCAGGTCGGTGGGGAGGAAGACGTCGGGGTCGCCGAGGGCCCGGATGGCCACGTAGCCGGCGGTCCACGGCCCGATCCCGGGCAGCGCGGTCAGCCGTCGTACCGCCTCCTCCCGATCTCCACCCGGATCGAGATCGAGCGACCCGTCCGCGATGGCCCGCGCCACCGCCCGGATCGTCTCCCGCCGCGCCCCCGGCATCCGGAACCCGTCGTCCCCAACCCCCAACACCTCCTCCGCCGTCGGAAACGCCCCCAGCCCCTGCGCCGGTTGACCATGAAGTTGTTGTCGCGACACGCCGGGCGGGTCGGCGACGACCTCATGATCAACGGGGTGGGTGGGGGTGGGCCGGGTGACCGCCGACAGGAGGTGGGTGAGAGTGGTGCGGGCGGAGCGGAGGGAGATCTGCTGGGTGGTGATGGCGCGGACGGCCATTTCGAAGCCGTCCACGGCGTGGGGGAGGCGGATGCCTGGTTCCGCTGCGACCGCCGGGGCGAGAGCGGGGTCCCGGGCCAGGGTGGTGTCGGTGGCGACCGGGTCGGCGTCCAGATCGAGCAGGCGCCGGCAGCGGGCCACCGCGGGCGCAAGATCGCGCATGTCGGCCAAGCGCAGCGTCGCGACCACGTACCCGTCGGCCGGCGTCAGGGCGGCCGTGCCGGCGCCGTGCGGCAGGCGCAACCCCCGGCGGTACGTTTCGTCGCGTACCTCCTCCACGCCGGGCAGGGCCCGCAGGGCGAGGAAGTCCAGCAGTGCCGCCGCGTGCAACGGCGGCCGGTACGCCAGCCGCAACGTGATCGTGCCCGCCCCGCCGGCTGCGGGCTGCCGCCCCCGAGCGATCCGCAGGTCGGACGGCGTTGCCCCGTACACCTCGCGGACCGTGTCGTTGAACTGCCGGACGCTGCCGAAGCCGGCGGCGAACGCGACCTCGGCCAGGCCGAGTCCGGTGGTCTCGATGAGGGTCCGGGCGGTCTGGGCGCGCTGGGCCCGGGCCAGCGCGAGCGGCCCGGCACCCAGTTCGGCGCGGAGCATCCGGTGCAGGTGCCGTTCGGTGTAGCCGAGCCGGGCCGCCAACCCCGGCACGCCGTCCCGGTCCACGACCCCGTCCGCGATCAGCCGCATCGCCCGCCCGACCACGTCCGCCCGGACATCCCACTGGGGTGAGCCCGGCGCGGCGTCGGGGCGGCAGCGGCGGCAGGCCCGCAGACCGGCACCCTGCGCGGCGGCGGCGGACGGGAAGAAGCGGACGTTCTGCCGCTTCGGTGTCATCGCCGGGCAGGACGGCCGGCAGTAGATCCCGGTCGACGTCACGCCGGTGTAGAACCAGCCGTCGAAGCGCTGGTCTCGGCTGTCGACGGCCCGGTAGCACCGCTCGAAGTCCAACTCCATGCCACCGATCCTGCCTCGCTGGTCCAGCCCTCGGCTGGCGGAATTCAGACCTGACCGTACGCCCGCCCCCACCCCCTCCCCACCCCTCGTCCCCTCGCCCACCTCCCCACCCCCCCAAGATCGGCACTGATTCACGGAAAGAGTGCTTATGGCGGGTCCGGAGGGGCCTCTTTCCGTGAAAGAGCCCCCGGTGTGGGTGGGGGGAGGGGAGGTGTTGATGTTCGAGGTCGGGGCCGGTATCCCTTGGGCGGCAACGAATCCCGGCGCGGAAAGTGTCGGTAGTGGCCGGTACCGTCCGGCCACTGAACACAGGAGAAGGTGCGGGGGAATGGCGAGCGTGGCCGGGCGAAGAGGTGCCCGCTGATGCGGTCGGGGCGGGTGCGGCTGGACCGCGCGGTGGTGCAGGGCTTCTACGACCGGATGCGGGTGGTGGCGCCGGCCGCGTACGGCGCGATCGAGCGGGACCGGGCCGACGACCCGGGGCGGGCCTTCCCGGAGACCGCCTGCGGCCGGCTCGCCGGCTCGCTCGACGCGGCCGGGTTGCGGGCGCTCGGCATGTGGGCGCACCACTGGTGCATGCGCTTCTACGACGATGACACCCGGGTCGGCCTGCGGCTGGTCCGGCAGATCGCCGGCCGGGGCGGGTTGGGCTGGACGGCCGACGAGGTGCGCTGGCTGCTCGACCAGTCGTACGCGGCCGGCCCCGCCGCCGCGCACCGGTTCACCCTGCCGCTCGCGGCGGCGGCGGAGCTGCCACCCGGCGCGTTGCCCGAGTGGCGCGACGAGGCGCCGGAGTGGCCACGACTGCTGGCCGGCTGACCGGCGCGCCGTCGTCCGTTCCGACCGTGCCGGCGAGCCGGCCATCACGGCGGGCCTGAGCCGCTTCGCGAAGGCGTCCCGGGACGCGGCACTTCGCAGCCGGCCGGTGGGATCGACCGCCGCCCCGGCCGTGCCGAGTGTCGCGGCTCCGTCGGCCCGCCGGCCTCGGTCGCCGTGCCGGCAGTTGGCCGGACACCATCGCGGTGACCGCCACGGCGAAGCCGAGGAGCTGGATCGGGCTGAGAGCCTGCCCCAGCACCAGCCAGCCGAGCGCGGCGGCGGTCAACGGGCTGAGCGCGCCGAGCACCGACACCTGGGTGACCGGTAGCCGTGCCGCGCCACGGAACCACAGCGCGTACGCCAGTGCGGTGCCGACGAGACCGAGCCAGGCGTACCCGAGCAGGGCCGGCCGGTCCGGCACGGGCGGCGTGCCCTCGACGACGACGGCGACCGGCACGATCATCAGGCCGCCGGCGATCAGCTGCCAGCTCGTCGCGGCGAGCGTGCCGATGCCGGCCGGCCGCCCCCAGCGGCGGGTGAGCACCAGCCCGGCCGCCATCGCGGTGGTGCCGGCCAGCCCGGCGGCGACGCCCAGTAGGTCGAGGCCGGCGCCGGGCCGCAACACCACCAGGGCGACGCCCAGCGGGGCGGCGAGCGCGGCGACCAGCGCCGGCCGGCCGGGCCGTGCGCCGAGGACGGCCACAGTGAGCGCGGCGACCAGCAGCGGCTGGGCCGCGCCGAGCACGGCCGCGGTGCCGCCGGGCAGCCGGTACGCGGCCACGAAGAGCAGCGGGAAGAACGCCCCGATGTTGAGTGCGCCGAGGACGGCGGACCGCCACCACCAGTCGCCGCGTGGTCGGTCCCGGGTGAGGGCGAGCAGCAGTAGCCCGGCCGGCAGGGCCCGGATCGCGCCGGACCAGAGCGGCCGGTCGGCCGGGAGCAGTTCGGCGGTGACCAGGTACGTGGTGCCCCAGGTGGTCGGGGCTGCTGCGGTGAGCGCGACGTCGGCCCAGCGGCGGTCCATGGCGACCCTCTTCCCTCGCTGCTAAGTAGCTTAGTGCTAAGCTAATTGGTGTCGAGTTAAATGGGAAGTGCGAGGTGCGGCACAATCCCTGCGTGGCAGCGGACGACGTCGACGTGATCGTCGAGCAGTGGCGCCGGGAGCGGGCCGAGATGCGGCTCGAGCCGATGGCCGTCTTCGGTCGCATCTACCGGCTGGCCCGCCTGGTCGGCGACCGCCAGGAGCGGGCGTACGCCGGCTGGGGGATCAGCCGGGGTGAGTTCGACGTGCTTGCCGCGCTGCGCCGCGCCGGCGAGCCGTACACCCTGCCGCCGAAGGCGCTCGCCGCGGCGCTCATGCTCACCTCCGGCGGGATGACCGGCCGGCTCGACCGGCTGGAACGGGCCGGGCTGGTCCGGCGCGCACCCGATCCCGCCGACCGGCGAGCGCTGCGGGTGAGCCTCACGAACGAGGGCCGGCGGGTGGTCGAGGAGTCGGTCGAGGCGGGGCTGGCCGTGCAGCGCCAGGTCCTCGACGCGCTGCCCCCGGACGACCAGCAACGCCTGGCCGACCTGCTGCGTACGCTGCTCGCCGCCGCCGAGGCGGACGAACCCGCCGTCGGCGGATGATCCCAGCGCACCCGCCGGAAGGACGACCATGCCCGCCAGTGAACCGACCATCCTCGCCACCAGCACCGGCTTCGCCAGCCGGCGCCGCGGCCCGTACGATGCGCAGCCCGGGCCGGTCTTCGACCTGATGGCCGAGCTGGCGGAGGCCGGCGACGCCCCGAAGATCTGCTACCTGAACCAGGCCGTCGGTGACCAGCCCACCGCCTACACCGTGTTCTACGGCGCGTTCGCCGGCACCCGGTTCCGCCCCTCCCATCTGGCCCTGTTCCCGATGCCCAACGTCGAGGACATCCGGACCCACCTGCTCGCCCAGGACGTCATCTGGGTCGGCGGCGGCAGCGTCGCCAACCTCTGCGCGGTCTGGCGGGTGCACGGCCTCCAGGACGTCCTGCACGAGTGCTGGCAGGCCGGCGTGGTGCTGGGTGGGGTCTCAGCCGGCTCGATCTGCTGGCACCTGGGCGGCGCCACCGACAGCTACGGACCCACCCTGCGGCCGTTCACCGAAGGGCTCGGCTGGCTCCCGTACGGCAACGGCGTGCACTACGACGGCGAGGAGCAGCGCCGGCCGCTGATGCACAAACTGGTGGGCGACGGCACGCTGCCGACCAGCTACTGCACCGACGACGGAGTGGGGCTCGTCTACCGGGGCACCCGGCTCGCCGAGGTGGTGGCCGACCGGGAGGGCGTCGCCGCGTACGAGGTGACCCGGGAAGCGGACGGCGGCGTGCGGGAGACCCGGATCGAACCGCGGCTGCTGACCGTTCAGTCCCGCTGAGCGCGGCGGCGTACGGCGTCGAAGACCTGGGCCAGCTCGGCCGCGTCCTCCCCGGCATGGTGGGTGTGCGGCACGTCCGTCAGGCCGAGCTGGTCCTTGATGGTGCCCTTGCGGGTGTCCCGCCACTCCACCCCGGTCAGCCCCATCCAGTAGCTGCGCAGGTCGACGCCGGAGCCGGTGGCGCCGAACGGGCTGTGCCCGACGAACCGGACGAAGTACCAGTGCACGAACATGCCGTCCCAGACCGCCGGGGCGGCCAGGAACACCGGACGGCCGATCCGGCGCAGCCCGTTCACCCACGCCGCCGCGGCCCGCATCGCCTCCTCGGCGGTGGGGGCCGCGCGGAGCAGTCGGTCCCGGTCCAAACCGGAGACGGCCAGCGCGGCCGGTAGGAAGTCGTCCGAGATCGGGCGTAGCTCGGTGTAGAAGGACAGCTCGGGGCGGCCGGCCACGGCCATGCCCAGCGAGATCATGCTGTACGGCCCAGGGATCGGCCCGTCCGCCTCGACGTCGACGGCGACGTACAGCTCGGGCAGTCGCTCGGTCACCGGCGCAGGCTAACAACGTTTCCGAGGTGACCGCCGTCCCTTTTCGGTGCCGGCTGCGGGCCTGCCTGTCCGGGGCCCGCGGTGAACCGCGTAAGCTGGCTCGTCGTGAGTCTCACCATCGGCATCGTGGGCCTGCCCAACGTCGGCAAGAGCACCCTGTTCAACGCGCTGACCAAGAACGACGTGCTCGCCGCGAACTATCCGTTCGCCACCATCGAGCCGAACGTCGGAGTGGTCGGGCTCCCCGACGAGCGGCTGGACAAGCTCGCCGAGATCTTCTCCTCGCAGAAGGTGCTGCCGGCACCGGTCTCGTTCGTCGACATCGCCGGCCTGGTGCGGGGTGCTTCCAAGGGGCAGGGCCGGGGCAACGCGTTCCTGGCGAACATCCGCGACGCCACGGCGATCTGCCAGGTGGTCCGCGCCTTCTCCGACCCGAACGTGGTGCACGTCGACGGCAAGGTCTCCCCGGCCGACGACATCGAGACGATCAACACCGAGCTGATCCTGGCCGACCTCCAGACCCTGGAGAAGGCGCTGCCCCGGCTGGAGAAGGAGGCCAAGCTCCGCAAGGACCGGGCCGCCGCCGTCGAGGCCGCCAAGAAGGCCGTCGACGTCCTGGACAGCGGCACCACCCTGTACGCGGGCGCCGCCGCCGCCAAGATCGAGCTGGAGCACCTGCGCGAGCTGCACCTGCTCACCACCAAGCCCTTCCTCTACGTCTTCAACGTCGACGAGGCCGAACTGGGCAACGCTGACTTCCTCGACGAGCTGCGTGCCCTGGTCGCCCCCGCCGAGGCGGTCTTCATGGACGCCAAGATCGAGTCCGAGCTGGTGGACCTGCCCGAGGAGGAGGCCCGCGAGCTGCTCGAGTCGATCGGGCAGCCCGAGCCGGGGCTGGACCAGCTCGTCCGGGTCGGCTTCCGTACCCTCGGGCTCCAGACGTACCTGACGGCCGGCCCCAAGGAGGCGCGGGCCTGGACCGTCCCGGTCGGCGCGACCGCGCCGGAGGCCGCGGGGGTCATCCACAGCGACTTCCAGCGCGGCTTCATCAAGGCCGAGGTGGTCTCCTTCGCCGACCTGGTCGAGGCCGGATCGATGGCGGCGGCGAAGGCCGCCGGCAAGGTCCGGATCGAGGGCAAGGAGTACGTCATGCAGGACGGCGACGTCGTGGAGTTCCGCTTCAACGTCTGAATCCGGCCTGTTTCGGCAGGTCAGGAGGGTGTGCCCTCGCTCTGGGCGGCGGGCAAGGCGTCAGCGGTGGACGATCTCAGTAGGATCCTCACATGTCCCGGCCAGTGATCTTTGACCTCTTCCATACCCTGGTCGAGGGCGCCGATGACGAGCGTGACCGGGTGGTCGGGGAGATGGCGCTCATGGTCGGGGTGGCTCCGGCCGCGCTGGTCGCCGTGTACCACGCCACCTGGCGGGACCGGCTGGTCCGGTGGGATGTGGAGGAGACCGTTCGCATCCTCGCCGGACGCCTCGGCGGCACGCCAACCAACGAAGAGGTGACACGGGCCGCCGGACATCGGCGAGCCCTCGCCCGCCGGGTGCTGGACAGTGTCTCGACCGCCACCCTGGAGGTGCTCGACGCGCTGCGCGACGACGGGCATCCGCTGGCCCTCATCAGCAACGCCACCTCGGAGACCGCCGAGGCATGGCCGCAGAGCGCGCTCGCCCACCGCTTCGACGTCGCGATCTTTTCGTGCGACGTCGGGCTGGCCAAGCCCGACCCGGAGATCTACCACACGGCAGCTGAGCGACTGGGCGTCGTGCCGGCAGCGTGTGCCTACGTAGGCGACGGCGCGGACGGCGAACTGGCCGGCGCGGCAGCGGTCGGCATGACCGTGCTTCGGACCACGGAGCACAACGACAGCGACCCGAGCTGGGGCGGACCTGCGATCGCTACCCTTGGCGATCTGCCCGCCCTGCTGCGTGAGTCGGCCGGTCGCCAGGTTCCGCTTTGACGTCTGACGATCGGGGATCCCGCTCGCGGTCGGCGAGCTCGCTGCTGCATGATCCAGACAGGCGGCGGTTCCGTTACGACACGCATGACTTCCCAGCCCAGCGGTCGCCGTCCGAGAGATAAACAGATACCGGTTGCCCGCTCGCCGCGCCTGCGGAACCCTCCTCCACATGATCGATACGCGGGTGCTCGGCGAGGGCGATTGGAAGATGTGGCGGGAGCTGCGGCTCACTGCGCTGGCGGAGGCCGGGTACGCCTTCGGTTCCCAACTGGCGGACTGGCAGGGCGACGGCGACCGCGAGGAGCGCTGGCGCGGACGACTGGCCGTCCCCGGCTCGTACAACATTGTGGCCGTGCTCGACGGGGAACCCGTCGGGATGGCCAGCGGGGTGCCGACCGACCACGACGAGGTCGTCGAGCTGATCTCGATGTACGTGGCGCCCGCTGGACGGGGTCAAGGCGTGGGCGACCACCTC
The DNA here is from genome assembly GCF_044765245.1 of Micromonospora sp. NPDC093277. Classification (NCBI taxonomy): domain Bacteria; kingdom Bacillati; phylum Actinomycetota; class Actinomycetes; order Micromonosporales; family Micromonosporaceae; genus Micromonospora; species Micromonospora sp. NPDC093277. The sequence continues at coordinate 24,143 of NZ_JBIWJO010000007.1, read as the reverse complement.
GTGCGGGCGGTCGAGCAGTGGGCCCGGCTGCTGGGCGCACAGACGCTGCGGCTGGCCGTGGTAGAGGGCAACAAGAACGCCTGGGCCCTCTACCAGCGGAACGGCTTCCGTGACATGGGTGAACTCGGCGACCTCATGCCCGACGGCGTACGCCGCGAGCACATCTTGACCAAGAGCCTCGCGGGTTAGCGTCGAGCCCTCGGCCGAGGGCCTGCCGGCGGGCACCGTGCCGCTGGTCCAGTTCGGGATGCCGCTCGTGTGGTCCCTGTAGTTCGCGTGGTGGCGATTCCAAAGGTGTTGCAGGAGTCATTGCACGAACCGCTGTTCTGGGCGCGGTACACCTTCGCCCACGAGGAGTGGCCCGGGGCGGATCGGCTCGGTGACGATGTGTGTGCTGGCCACGTTGCTGTCGGCCGAGCGATCTCTACTGCGGTGACCTGGGCGGCGTCCTCCCGGGGAATGGCTGGTTCTCGATCCGCCACTGCTGCGCTGCTGTGCGGAGGTCAGCCGTGCTGACGTCAAAGGGGACAAAGAATGCGTGGTAGTCGGGCCAGTCGTGATGCGGATTCCACGGTGGCATGCTCTCGTGGGAGAAGTGGACGCGTACCCGGGCTCGGGCGGGGGTGGCCTCTTCGAGGCTGAAGGCCAGATTGGGCTCGATGAAGTAGAGCTTGGCCTGGCTGGTTGTCAGAGCCACCTCGCCCGCACCGACGTCAGCCAGCCAAACAGCGAGGCTTTCGGCCTCATCGGTGGTCAAGCAGGGATCGGTGAAGCTCCACTCGCGGCCGTCGGCGATGCGGACACGGCCGCTGATGACGAGCCACTCATCGTAATCGTCCTCCTCGCCTTCTTGAGCGGGTGGCGCTGCGTCGAACTCGTATCCTTCGGGCCGAAGTTCGAGATATCCGCCGTCGCGGGAGATCAGCTCCACGGGAGCAGAGTCTCACGAAGACTCGCCGGGGGTGCGGCGGGCTCGCCGCTCCAGGCGTAGCGCGGACCGGTGGCTTCTGACTGCGCTGCCCGTCCACGCCGCGCCGACGACAAAGAGCAGCGCAGAGGCGATGGCCAAGCCCCATGCGGCGTACGCGATGCCGAGGCCGGTCCCGGTGAGCCCTATCAACCCGACGATCACGCTCGCCCAGACCGACCAGCCAAGGCCCCGGCGCGAATTCTCGAACAGCGTGCTGCCGCCTGGAATGCCCCAGCTCGTGATGGGACCCGCATCGTCGTGGGGACGCTTCGACATCCCGGCAGCGTGACACCGCAAGGCACCTGGGTTCGTTAACGTCCATCGACGACTGGCCGTCATTCCGATGCCGGTTCGCTGCGGATCCCGTCGCTCGTACCGTTTTCCGGGGAACACGGGGCAGGCGTCGCCGCAGCCCATGGTGACGATGACGTCGCTCGCCTCGGCGGCGTCCCAGGTGGGTCGGGCCGGGGCCGTGGCGGCGGAGCTCGATCTCGTCGGCCACCAGCCGCGGGCCGTGCAGCCGCCGGTTGACCCGCTGAGCGTCGTCAGCCGGCGCGGAGGGCGTCGTCGACGCCGGTCTCGTGGCGGCCGAGGTGGACCGGGTCGTGGCCGGAGATCACGTCCACCGCCGCCTTCACCGAGGCGCCGTACTCGCGGGTCGAGCCGATCCGCCACTTGGCGTACCGCTGGACGGTGTCGTCGCCCACGCCGTTGGCGTCGATGCCGAAGTGCCGGCACAGCGCCACGGCGCGGGGCAGATGGAAGGACTGGGTCACCACCGTCAGGCGTTCCACCCCGAAGATCCGTTTGGCCCGCGCGCACGAGTCGTAGGTGTCGAAACCGGCGTAGTCCGGCACCACCTTGTTGCTCGGCACGCCCCGGTCGACCAGCCAGCGCCGCATCGCCCCGGGCTCGTTGTAGTCGGCGTGCATGTTGTCGCCGGACACCAGGATCGCGCGGACCTTGCCGGCGGTGAAGAGCCGCTGGGCGAGCTCCAGCCGGGCGGTGAGGAACGGCGACGGGGTGCCGTCCGCCTCCACCTTGGTGCCCAGGACCAGGGCGACGGGCGCCTCGGGCACCTCGGCCTCGGTGAAGATGTGGCCCTCGGCGCCGCTGCGGAGCCACGCCACGCTGGCCACGCTGCCGCCGGTGGCCAGCACCGCGCCGGCGGCGACCGCGACCAGTGCCCAGCGGACCCGGCGAATGTTCCACCACCGTTTGGCGACCCCGAACCACCCCCGCATGCGGACGAGTATCCCAGGCGGTGCGTCCGCCGGCCGCCCCGTCGCCCGGCGGATGTCGGAGCCCGGGCTTAGCGTGAGCCCCGGAGGTCGGCAGGAGGAGGTAGGGAGATGAGGGAGCGGCATCCCGCGCTCGCGCGGCTGGACGCCCGGCTTCCACCAGCGGTTCACGGGGATGCTGAGCGCCGACGGCGACACCGTTGACGCGCGGTGGGAGAGGTCGGCGGACGGCGTCGACTGGACGCTCGACTTCGAGCTGACCTACCGCCGCTGAGGCCGGTCCGGCAGCCGGTCCGGGCCGCGGTCAGGAGATGTGGTGGAGGATCACGTTGTGCACGTGGTGGCTCTTCTCCGAGCCCCGGAACTCGACCTCGTAGGTCTGCGAGCCGACGTTGATCGCGATCGCCCCGGTGGAGAAGAACGAGCCGCCCCACGACTTGTTGCTGACCACGCTGACGCTGGTGATCTTCGAGTACGGGATGCTGGTGATGGCGTACCGCTTGCCGATGAAGGAGCGGTCCTGGATGATCACGCGACGGTCGGTCAGGCCGATGAATCCGGTGCCTGTCCCGACCGCGTCGTAGACGGCGATGATCTGCTCACCGGCCAGGAGTCCGCTCTGGATCTGCTGGAACTGTTCCTTGCGGTCGTACGTGGGGGTGGTCATGACGACGACGGTAGGCGGGGGGCGCCAGCCGCTCAGGGCTGGGTGACGGCGCGGACCGCGTCCTCGATGCGGGCGGCCAGCAGGACCTCACCCTCGGTGAGCGGCTCGCCGTCGCCGTGGCCCACCCGGATCTGCGTATGGTCGGCGCGGCGGCTGATCTCGGGGCGCAGGCGCAGCGCGTCGGCGACCACCTTGACCCGCTCGGTCAACGCGGCGTGCTGGGTGTCGTCGAGGACGAGTGTGCGGCGGATCTCCTCACCTTGGCGGGTCCATCCGGACAGCAGGGTGAGGGCGTCGCTGAGGTAGTCGTGCTTGGCCCGGCCGCTGAACAGCACGCGCTTCACCGCACCTCCCAGGCGTCGTTGCCGGCTTGTGGCCAAATCGTCGCCGCCCCGTGTCCTAGTCGACGGTCTCTAGTCTGTCGCCGCGCAGATGGTGTGTCCACGCCCACATTTCCGGGTTCTGCTGTCCTGACGGCGCGCTCAGGTACCCAAACCGCCGATTGATCTGGCACCCTGGACGCCCGTGCGGACCGAACGGGCTAGCGGCAGCGGGCAGGACGACCGGCGTGAGCCGAAGGTGGTCGTCGGCGCGGCCATCATCGTGGACAACCGGGTGCTGGCCTGCGCCCGCTCCGCGCCGCCCGAGGTGGCGGGCCGCTGGGAGTTTCCGGGCGGCAAGGTGGAGCCGGGGGAGACCGACACCGTCGCGCTGGTCCGTGAGTGCGCCGAGGAGCTCGGCGTACGCGTGGAGATCGGCGCGCGGGTCGGCCGCGACGTACGAATGGCGCACGGCCGTTCCGTCCTCCGGGTGTACGTGGCCCGCCTCCTCCACGGTGACCAGCCGAAGGCCTTGGAGCACTCCGAGCTGCGTTGGCTTTCCGCCGCCGAGCTGGACAGCGTGCCCTGGCTGCCGGCCGACGTGCCGATCGTCGCCGCCCTGCGTCCCCTGCTCGCCAGCTCCTGACCGGGCCGTCGCGCCGGCCCTCTGAGTAGGGAGAACGGACACTGAGGCGAAAACGGGACGGGGGCCGCCGGCATCTGCCGCGGCCCCCGTCGTCGTCTGTGTCCTGCTCAGTGCTTCGGCTCGTCCTGCTGCGGGTGAGCGAAGTTGAGGTGCTGCGGCGGCAGCGGGAACCTGACGTCGTCACCGAACGGCGACGGCGCCGCGGCCCGGTCGAAGGTCAACTCGGTCAACGGCAGCTTGCCGTTGGCGTCGACGGCGGGAGCCGTCGGGTGCGGCACCTCGCGGTGCCAGTTGACGCCCTGCTGCGCCTGCGTCTCGGACCGCTCGTCGTGCGAGCCGCCGGCGTGCGAGTGCACCTCCAGCGGGTCGCCGGCCGTCGCGGCGCTGCTGTGATGCCCGCTGGTCACGCTGGTCTGAGGCACCTGACCCCTCCGGAAGATCTTGCTACCAAGCCACACGAGGGGATCGTACCTGCGGTCCACGACCCGTTCCTTCATGGGGATGATCCCGTTGTCGGTGATCTTGATGTGCTCGGGGCAGACCTCGGTGCAGCACTTGGTGATGTTGCAGAAGCCGAGTCCCATCTCGGCCTGCGCGTACTCCTTGCGGTCGGTCTTCGCGTCGAGCGGGTGCATGTCCAGCTCGGCCGCCCGGATGAAGAACCGGGGACCGGAGAACGCCTGCTTGTTCTCCTCGTGGTCGCGGATCACGTGGCAGACGTTCTGGCACAGGAAGCACTCGATGCACTTGCGGAACTCCTGCGAGCGCTCGACGTCCACCTGCTGCATCCGGTAGTCGCCGGGGGTCACGCCGGGCGGCGGCGCGAACGCCGGCGTCTCCCGGGCCTTCTCGTAGTTGAACGAGACGTCGGTGACCAGGTCCCGGATGATCGGGAACGTCCGCAGCGGGGTGACCGTGACGGTCTCGTTCTCCTCGAACGTCGACATCCGGGTCATGCAGCTCAGGCGCGGCTTGCCGTTGATCTCCATGGAGCAGGAGCCGCACTTGCCGGCCTTGCAGTTCCACCGGCAGGCCAGGTCCGGCGCCTCCGTGTTCTGCAGCCGGTGGATGACGTCCAGGACGACCTCGCCCTCGTTGACCTCGACGGTGTAGTCCTGCAGGTCGCCGCCGGTCTCGTCGCCCCGCCAGATGCGGAACTGCCTCTTGGTCCCCATTACTTGCTCGCCTCCTCAGCGAGGGCGTCGAACTCGGCGAGCTCCTCGTCGGTCAGGTACTTGGCCAGCTCCGCCCGGTCGAAGAGGTTGATCAGCTCCGGGCGCATCTTCGGCAGCGGCTGGTGCTCCAGTCGGACCGTGTCGCCGTCGAGCGAGCAGACCAGGTTCACCCGTCGCCACGCCGGGTCCATCTTCGGGTAGTCCTCCCGGGTGTGTCCGCCGCGCGACTCCTGCCGCTCCAGCGCGGCCATCGCCGTGCACTCCGAGACCACCAGCATGTTGCGCAGGTCCAGCGCCAGGTGCCAGCCCGGGTTGTAGCGCCGGCCGCCGGCCGCGCTCACCTTGGCCACCCGCTCCCGCAGCTCGGCCAGCTTGCCCCGCGCGTCCGCGAGCTCGCCCTCCCGGCGGATGATGCCGACCAGCTCCCCCATCACCGTCTGGAGGTCCCGCTGCAGGGCGTACGGGCTCTCGCCGGTGTCCCGGTGCAGCGGCGCGAGGGCCGTCTCCACCGCGGCCTCCACCGCCGCCACCGGCACCGCCGGACGCGAGGCGAGCTGTTCGGCGTACGTGGCGGCGTGACCGCCCGCCCGCTTGCCGAAGACCAGCAGGTCGGAGAGCGAGTTGCCGCCGAGCCGGTTGGAGCCGTGCATACCGCCGGAGACCTCACCGGCGGCGAAGAGCCCGCGTACGGTGCCCGCCGCCGCGCCGGAGTCCGGGTCCACCTCGATGCCGCCCATCACGTAGTGGCAGGTCGGGCCGACCTCCATCGGCTCCTTGGTGATGTCGACGTCGGCCAGCTCCTTGAACTGGTGGTACATCGACGGCAGGCGGCGGCGGATCTCGTCGGCCGGCAGCCGCGAGGCGATGTCCAGGTAGACGCCGCCGGCCGGCGTACCCCGACCGGCCTTGACCTCGCTGTTGATCGCGCGGGCGACCTCGTCGCGGGGGAGCAGCTCGGGCGGACGCCGGTTGTTGTCCGCGTCGGTGTACCAGCGGTCCGCCTCGGCCTCGTTGTCCGCGTACTGCTTGCGGAACACGTCCGGTACGTAGTCGAACATGAACCGCTTGCCCTCGGAGTTCTTCAGCACCCCGCCGTCGCCGCGGACCGACTCGGTGACCAGGATGCCCTTCACCGAGGGCGGCCAGACCATGCCGGTCGGGTGGAACTGGAGGAACTCCATGTTGATCAGCGTCGCCCCGGCGCGCAGCGCCAGCGCGTGACCGTCCCCGGTGTACTCCCACGAGTTCGAGGTGACCTTGTAGGAGCGGCCCACGCCGCCGGTGGCCAGCACCACGGCCGGCGCCTCGAAGAGGATGAACTCCCCGGACTCCCGGTAGTAGCCGAAGGCGCCGGCGATCCGGTCGCCGTCGAGCAGCAGCTCGGTGATGGTGGTCTCGGCGAAGACCTTGATCCGCGCCTCGTAGTTGCCGAACTCCTGCTTGTCCTCCTGCTGGAGGGAGACGATCTTCTGCTGGAGGGTGCGGATCAGCTCCAGCCCGGTCCGGTCGCCGACGTGCGCCAGCCGCGGGTACTCGTGCCCGCCGAAGTTGCGCTGGGAGATCTTCCCGTCCTTCGTACGGTCGAACAGCGCGCCGTACGTCTCCAGCTCCCAGATCCGCTGCGGCGACTCCTTCGCGTGCAGTTCGGCCATCCGGAAGTTGTTGAGGAACTTGCCGCCACGCATGGTGTCGCGGAAGTGCACCTGCCAGTTGTCCCGCGAGTTCACGTTCCCCATCGCGGCGGCGGCGCCGCCCTCGGCCATCACGGTGTGCGCCTTGCCGAACAGCGACTTCGAGATGATCGCGGTCTTCTTGCCCGCCAGCCGGGCCTCGATCGCCGCGCGCAGGCCGGCGCCGCCGGCTCCGATCACGACGACGTCGTAGTGGTGTCGTTCGATTCGCGTCTCAGTCATGTCCAGGGCCTCTAGTTGATGAACCGCAGGTCGTTGAACCAGCCGGCCGCGACCGCCATGACGTAGAAGTCGGTCAGCGCCAGGGTGCCGAGGGTGATCCAGGCGAGCTGCATGTGCCGGACGTTCAGCCAGGAGATGAGGGTCCAGGCCTTGTACCGCACCGGGTGCTTGGAGAAGTGCTTGAGCCGCCCACCGATGATGTGCCGGCATGAGTGGCAGGAGATGGTGTACGCCCAGAGCATCACCACGTTCCCCAGCAGGACCAGGTTGCCGAGCCCGAAGCCGAAGCCCTTGGGGGAGTGGAAGGCGTAGAACGCGTCGTACGTGTTGATCGCCGAGATGATCGCGGCGGCGTAGAAGAAGTAACGGTGCAGGTTCTGCCCGAGCAGCGGGAACCGGGTCTCCCCGCCGTACGACTTGTGCCCGTCCGGGACCGCGCAGGCCGGCGGCGAGAGCCAGAACGACCGGTAGTAGGCCTTGCGGTAGTAGTAGCAGGTCAGCCGGAACAGCAGCAGGAACGGCAGGGTGAACGCCGCGTCCGGGATGAACCACCAACCGGGCAGATAGGTGCCCACGTGCGCGGAGCCCTCGACGCAGCGGTCGGTCACGCACGGGGAGTAGAACGGCGTCAGGTAGTGGAAGTCCCCGACCCAGTACCACCTGTGCATGAAGACCCGGACCGTCGCATAGATGATCCAGGCGCTGAGGCCGACGACGGTGATCAGTGGCGCGAACCACCAGCGGTCGGTCCGCAACGTCTTCGCCGCGATCGCGGCGCGTGCTCGCACCCCACGCGGCCTCGTTGCCGTTGATGTCATTCCAGTCGTCTCCCTGACGGCGCCCTCGCGGGGGCGGCGGATCACCTTCCGTACCGGCCAGTGGACCGGCGAGACCGCGTCCACTGCCACGTCTTGCGCACACCAACGACCACGCCGGCGAACCGGCGCAGCTAAATGACACACGTTACGCCGATCTTCGCGGCGTGGCCGCGCAACGCAGTGTCCCGTGTGTCCAGCAGGTTGGAAAGACCCGGAGCAAGATCAATATCTTGAAGCGCGTCCGGAAACGGCAGGCTGCGTCAGCCAGACGCGCCGCCGGTGAAGTTCCACGACGCCAGCCGCACCGGCGGCGCCTCCCACCAGGAGCCGTCCACCCGGTCCGGCTGGCGGACCGACTGCCGGCCCAGGCCGAGCACCTGACCCGGCCCCAGCGCCCGCGGATACGACTCGGTGAAGCGGAAGTCGCGGACCGCCCGGGTCGGCACCCCGTCCTCGACCAACCAGACCCCGTTGCGGGTCAGCCCGGTGATGACCAGGCGTTTCGGATCCAGCACCCGGGTGTACCAGAAGTCGCTGACCAGCAGCCCGCGCCGTACCCCGGCGACCAGCGCGGCGGTGTCCGCGTCGGCCACCGCCCCGGCCGTCGGGGCGGCATCGCCCGGGGCCGCCCCCGCGTCGGGCGCCGGGCGGTCGCCGTTGGCAGTCCCGTTGACGGCCGCCAAGCTGTCGCCGCCGGCCGTCGCGCCGCTGGAGGCCGGGCTGTCGCCGTTGACCACGCGGGCGGCGGCCGGGAGCAGGCGGAGGTTGTGCGGGATCGGGCCGAAGGTGGACGCGCCGGGCATCGCGTGACCGGTGGACGCGACCCCCGCCCCGGCGCCGCTGCGCCGGTCGTGCGCCACCGCCGTGGTGGTGCCGGCGTCAACCAGGGTCAGCGCGCCCCGGGACGTGCCCTCCATGTCGTAAGGCAGGGCCGAGGCGTGCAGCGGGTCGTCGACCAGGGTCACCGACGGGTCGAACTGGGCGGTGCCGAGTTCGACGAAGGACTGCCGTTCGGCGTGCCGCTTGCCGTTGAAGCCGAACCAGGCGAGGTTCTGCAGCAGGTCGGCGACGGCGGCCGGTTCGAGTACCACGTCGTACCGCCCCGGGGGCAGCTCGACCGGATCCGCCGCGGCCCGCGCCTTCGCCGCCGCCCGTGCGCCGAGCGCCCCGCCGTCCAACTCGCCGAGCCGGTCGGCGCCGCGCCGCGCCACCCCGTCGGCCCCGCCGGTGCGCGCGATGCCGTCCATCGCCGCCTCGGCCGTACGCCCCACCGTCGAGTGCCCGGCCGAGTTCGCGAACGCCCCCGACCGGTACGCCGTCCGGCAGTAGCCGGCCGTCTCCAGCCCGCCGGCCGCGTCGACGAAGGCGCGTACCCGGGCGGCCCGTTCGTCGGGGGAGGCGTACGCGGTGGCGTCGTCGAAGACCGCGCCCGGCGGGACCGGCGACGGCGGGGCCAGCCCCGGCCAGGCCGGATCGGGCGGGGCGAGCCGGACCGCCGCCAGGGTCCGCTCGACCAGGGCGGCCAGCCCGTCGGGGTCGACCAGGCTGCCGCTGCCGGCCGCCGTGCGCCCGCCGGCGTGCAGCCGCAGCCGTACCGCCGTGCCCGACTCGGCGACGTTCTGGTGGATGAACGAGTTCGCGAACCGGGTCAACGCCAGCTCGGCCCGGGTCACCGTGACCTCGGCCTGCGCGTCCGGCCCGGCGAGCCGGCGGACCAGCTCGACGACCTGACCAGCGACATCCAGCTCGGTCATGCGTTTACCCCCACGCGGACGTTGCGGAAGCGGGCCGGTGCGGCCGGGTGGCCGGTGTGCCCGACCTGGCCGGGCTGGCCCTTGCCACAGTTCGGCGTGCCCCACGGCACGATCTCCGAGGAGAGCATGTCCATCGAGCGCCAGAAGACCGGGCCGATCCCGGTGTAGGTGGGGTTGCGCAGCATCCGCCCCCGCCGGCCCTTCTTCACCTCCCAGCCGACCTCGCAACCGAACTGGAAGTTGAGCCGCTTGTCGTCGATCGACCAGGAGCGGTTGATGTCCATCAGCACCCCGTCGTCGGTGGCCTCGATGATCTCGTCGAGGGTGTGCGGGCCCGGTTCCAGGCCGACGTTGGTCATCCGCACCATCGGCAGCCGGGCCCAGCCGTCCGCGCGTACGCTGCCGCCGTAGCCGAGACCCGCGACGGCGGCCGAGTCCCGGCCGGCGAGCACGCCCACCCAACGCCCCCGGCGGACCGCGTCGCGCTTGACCGCCGGGGAGCCCTCGTCGTCGAAGCCGAAGCTGCCCAAGGCGCCCGGGATGGTGGGGTCGACGGTGATGTTCATCAGCTCGGAGCCGTAACGCAGCGCGCCGAGCCGGGTCAGATCCAACCAGGACGTGCCGGCGAAGGCGGCCTCCCAGCCGAGGATCCGGTCCAGCTCGATGGCGTGCCCGACCGACTCGTGGATCTGCAGGGCGAGCTGTTCGCCGCCGAGGATCAGGTCGGTCTCGCCCGCCGGGCACTCCGGCGCGGTGAGCAGCTCCCGGGACTCCTCCGCGATCCGGGCGGCATGCGCGGCCAGGTCGAGCGAGGTGACCAGCTCCCAGCCGGTGGTGCCGTACTGCCCCCGGTAGCTCGGGTAGGACCGCCGCTGGGTCTCACCGTCGCCGATCGAGGTGGCCGAGATGCCGCCACCGCACTCGCGGATGCGCTGGTCGATCCGGTGCCCCTCGCTGGAGACGAACCACTTCGCGGTGTCCCAGATCTGGTAGAGGCCCTCGGCCAGGTCGGCGCCGTGCTCGCGCATCGTCTCGGTGGCGCGGACCAGCAGGTCGCCCTTGTCGGAGAGCGGGACGCCGAGCGGGTCCACCTCGCACCCCGAGGCCCAGCTCGCGACGGTCGCCTCGACGGCGACCAGGTCGATCGGCGGGCCGGGGACCCGCGCACTGGCGGTGGCGGTCGCCGCGGCGCGCCGGCCGGCGTCGCGGGCGTCCGACAGATCGGGTACGGCGTGGAAGCCCCAGCTCGACCCGACCAGCGCCCGGACGCCCAGCCCGATGCTCTCGTCCTGGGTCAGCTCCTCGATGTCGCCGTTGCGGGCCGACATCGACTCGTAGCGGCGGTGCATCACCCGGACGTCCGCGTACCGGGCTCCCGCGTCGAGGGCGGCCTGGACGGCGTCGCTCGCCGCATCGAACTCGCTCATGACGGCACTCCGCTGCGCTGCGTGCCGTCATGAGGCACCATCGCACTGCATTGACGATTCGCTCGCTGACGCTCGCTCATGCCGCCGACCCTAGGCGAGCGGGCCGACACCTGTCAGGAGATGCGGAAGACATCGAGTTGTGGACGTGAATCTCCTGCTGAGGGCTGGTCAAGCTCGAAACCCAGTCGTTACCCTCAGGCCGCTGACATCCCACGTTTTGTAGCTTATTTTCGCCTCCAGAACTTTGCTGTAAGTTCTCTTCGTCACTGAGGGAGGCGGTCGTGGGCAGGTCGGAGTCGGCGCCGTCCGGGGAACCGGACCGCCCCGTGGTCCCGGAGCAACGCTCCGATGAGGGTCCCTACCTGCGGGTCAAGGACCTGCGGGTGCGGTTCGACACCGAGGACGGTGCGGTCCGGGCGGTGGACGGAGTGTCGTTCTCCGTGGAGCGGGGCCGCACGCTGGGCATCGTCGGCGAGTCGGGCTCGGGTAAGAGCGTCACCTCGCTGGCCATCCTCGGTCTGCACAACGCCAAGCGCACCGGCATCACCGGTGAGATCTCCGTCGGCGGCCGGCAACTGGTCGGGCTGCCCGAGGAGGAGGTACGCCGGTTGCGGGGCCGGGACATGGCGATGATCTTCCAGGATCCGCTGTCCGCGCTGCACCCGTACTTCACGGTCGGCAAGCAGATCGCTGAGGCGTACCGGGTGCACCATCCGAGGGCGGGGAAGCGGGAGGCCCGGCAGCGGGCGGTGGACATGCTGGGCCGGGTGGGGATTCCGCAGCCGGCGAAGCGGTTCGACCAGTATCCGCACGAGTTCTCGGGTGGGATGCGGCAGCGGGCGATGATCGCGATGGCGCTGGTGAACGATCCGGACCTGCTGATCGCCGACGAGCCGACGACCGCGCTGGACGTGACGGTGCAGGCGCAGATCCTGGACCTGTTGGCGGATCTGCAGTCGGAGTTCCGATCGGCGATCATCCTGATCACGCATGACCTGGGTGTGGTGTCCCAGGTGGCGGATGACGTGCTGGTGATGTACGGGGGCCGGGCGGTCGAGCACGGCAGTGTGGAGCAGGTGTTGCGGCGGCCGCAGCATCCGTACACGTGGGGGTTGTTGTCGAGCGTGCCGTCGTTGCACGGTGACGCGGACGCGGACCTGGTGCCGATCAAGGGCAACCCGCCGTCGTTGATCAACCTGCCGTCGGGGTGCGCGTTCCACCCGCGCTGCCGCTACGCCGGCCGTAACGGCGACCGCTCCCGCACCGTGGTGCCGGAGCTGCGCCCGACCGGGGAGGCGGGGCACCTGGTCGCCTGCCACCTGCCGGCCGAGGAACGCATCCGGCTCTACCAGCAGGACATCGCCCAGGTGGGAGTCGCGCAATGACCGAACCACTGCTCAAGGTGCGCGGGTTGACCAAGCACTTCCCGGTGCGTGAGGGCTTCCGGGCCGGGGCCGCCGTGCGGGCGGTCGACGGCCTGGACTTCGATGTGCGCCCTGGTGAGACGTTGGGCCTGGTCGGGGAGTCCGGGTGCGGCAAGACCACGACCGGGCGGATGCTGGTGCGGCTGCTGGACACCACCGCCGGGTCGATCGAGTTCGCCGGGCGGGACATCACCCACGCCGGCCGCCGGGAGCTGCGGTCGCTGCGGCAGGACCTGCAGATCATCTTCCAGGACCCGTACGCCTCGCTGAACCCGCGCCACACCGTCGGCCGGATCGTGGCCATGCCGTTGCAGGTCAACGGCATCAACCCGCCCGGCGGCATCAGGAAGCGCGTGCAGGAGCTGCTCGAACTGGTCGGGCTGAACCCGGAGCACTACAACCGGTACCCGCACGAGTTCTCCGGCGGGCAACGCCAACGGATCGGCATCGCCCGCGCCCTCGCGCTGCGTCCGAAACTCATCGTCGCCGACGAACCCGTCTCCGCGCTGGACGTCTCCATCCAGGCCCAGGTCATCAACCTGCTGCGCGACCTGCAGCGCGACCTCGACCTGGCCTTCGTCTTCATCGCCCACGACCTGGCGGTGGTCCGCCACTTCTGCCACCGCGTCGCCGTCATGTACCTCGGCAAGATCGTCGAGATTGGCGACCGCGACGACATCTACCAGCGACCCCAGCATCCGTACACCCGGGCGCTGCTGTCCGCCATCCCGGACGTGACCACGCTCGGTCCGGCCGGACGCATCCGCCTCACCGGCGACGTGCCCACCCCGCTCAACCCGCCCTCGGGCTGCCGCTTCCGTACCCGCTGCTGGAAGGCCCAGGAGCGCTGCGCCGCGGAGGAGCCGGCACTGGTGGCCCGCGACAGCGGCAACCAGGCCACCGCCTGCCACTTTCCGGAGCAGGGGTCGCTCAGCGCCGGGACCAGCGAATCCGTGGAGGTGTCGCAGTGAGCCTGTCCCCGATCGAGGGCGCGGCGCGGGCCGAGATCGAGCCGGCCGTCGACACCGTCAAGCCCGACGAGCGGGCGATCGTCGGGCGGTCACCCGGCCAGCTTGCCTGGGCCCGGCTCCGCCGGGACCGTACGGCCATGGTCAGCGGCGTGGTGCTGCTGTTCTTCATTGTGCTGGCCCTCGCCGCGCCGCTGGTCTCCAAGCTGTACGGCGTCGGCTCGAACGAACAGTTCCAGCAGCTTCTGGACGGTAACGGCATGCCGCTGGGGTACGTCGGTGGCATCACCGGCGACCACTGGTTCGGGCTGGAACCCCGGCTGGGCCGGGACATCTTCATCCGCATGGTGTACGGCATGCGCACCTCGCTGTTCATCGCGTTCGCCGCCGCCCTGGTCACCACCGGCATCGGGGTGGTCGCCGGCATCCTCGCCGGTTTCCTCGGTGGGATCGTCGACACGGTGATCAGCTGGATCACCGACGTGGCGCTGGCCCTGCCGTTCCTCATCTTCGCCCTGGCCGTGGTGCCGACCGTGGCGCTGCGCTTCTACGGCCCCCGCGAGGAGGTGCCGCCGGCGTTCCAGGTGGCCGTCCTCATCGGCGTCTTCGCCGCGTTCGGCTGGACGAGTACCGCACGGCTGGTCCGCGGTCAGGTGATATCGCTGCGCGAACGGGAGTTCGTGGAGGCGGCCCGGGCCAGCGGGGCCGGACTGGGGCACATGCTCTTCCGGCAGCTCCTGCCGAACCTCTGGGCGCCGATCCTGGTCGCGTTCTCGCTGGCGGTGCCGCAGTACATCACCGGCGAGGCGGCGCTGTCCTTCCTCGGCATCGGCATCCTCGAACCCACCGCCGACTTCGGTCGGATGATCTTCCAGAGCATCCCGTACCTGCAGACCGATCCGGCGTACGTCTTCTTCCCTGGCATCACGATCTTCATCCTCGTGCTCGCCTTCAACCTGCTCGGCGACGCGCTGCGTGACGCGCTCGACCCGAAGTCGTCCCGGTAGGGGTGTGTCATGACCAGATTCCTGGTACGCCGGCTGCTCACCGCCGTGCTCACCCTCTTCGCGGTGAGCGTGCTCAGCTTCCTGATGTTCTTCGGGCTGCCCCGCGACCCGGTCAGCGGCATGTGCCCGAAGAACTGCAACGCCGAACGGCTGGAGCGGGTCCGGCAGGAGCTGGGCCTGCGCGATCCGCTGCCCGAGCAGTACGCCAACTACATGAAGGGCATTGTCACCGGGCGCGACCTGGGCAGTTCCCAGGGTGGCCGGTGTGACGCGCCCTGCCTCGGCTACTCGTACGTCAACAGCGAAGCCGTCACGGACACGCTCACCCGGGTGCTCCCGGTGACGCTGAGCATCGTCCTCCCGGCGGCCGTCCTCTGGTTGGTGGTCGGCGTCGGGCTCGGCATGATCTCCGCGCTGAGACGGGGCACGTTGCTGGACCGGCTGGCGATCGGCTTCTCGCTGGCGGGTGCGTCGATGCAGCTCTACTTCGTCGGCGCGGTGCTGCTGCTGGTCTTCACCTACAACCTGCGGATCACCCCGACCCCGGGCTACACCTCGATCTTCGAGAATCCGGTGAAGTGGGCCAGCGGTCTCGTTCTCGCCTGGATATGTCTGGCCTTCCTCTTCTCCGCGATCTACGCCCGGCTGTCCCGGGCCCAGATGCTGGAGACGCTGTCGGAGGACTTCGTCCGGACCGCGCGGGCCAAGGGCCTGGCCAAACCCAAGGTGTACGGGCGGCACGCGCTACGCGCGGCGATCACCCCGATCGTCACCATCGCCGGCCTGGACGTTGGCGGCGCGCTCGGCGGCACGGTGATCACCGAGACCACCTTCGGCATCCAGGGCCTGGGCCGGACCGCCGTGGACGCGGTCCGCTCGGGTGATCTGCCGACCATCATGGCCACCGTGCTGATCTCGGCGGTCTTCATCGTGGTCGCCAACATCGTGGTGGACATGCTCTACGCCGCCATCGATCCGCGGGTCCGGTTGCGATAGCGCAACGGCACCCGACGAGGCATGGAGAAATCCACCGGGCTCTGTTACACACACCGTAGTTTTCTTACATCTGCTGACGAAGCTCCGGGACGAGGAGCCTGACGAGGCACCAGATAAGGGGAGGAGGGCGCCAGATGCGCCTGAAGAAGGCAGCCGCCGTGGGCGGCGCGCTCGCACTGCTCGTGGGCATGGGGGCGTGCAGCGAGAACAAGGGCACCAGTGGCGACACCGGCACCGACCGGGTGCAGAGCGGTTCGATCGCCACCGACCCGAAGGATTCGATGGGGCCCGCTCCCGAGGTCCCCGGCGCGAGCAAGGGCGGCACCTTCCGGGTGATCCGGGAGACCAAGATCTCGCACATGGACCCGCAGCGGATCTACTCGTTCGCCGGCCTGATGAACGCCCCGCTCTACAGCCGCTTCCTGACGACCTTCAAGGATGACGGCTCGGGCAAGGTGACCCTGGTCGGTGACCTCGCCGAGACCCCGGGCACGGACGTCAACAAGGACTGCAAGGTCTGGGAATTCAAGATCAAGGACGGGGTGAAGTTCGAGGACGGCAGCCCGATCACCGCCAAGGAGATCGCGTACGGCATCGCCCGCTCCTTCGACCCCGACCTCACCGGCGGCCCGACCTACCTGCAGGAGTGGCTCGCCGACACCCCGCAGTACGACACCAAGTGGGACTTCAAGGCCAACAAGACCGCGCTGCCGCCCGGACTGACCACGCCGGACGAGAAGACGCTGAAGTTCGAGTTCGCCAAGCCGCACTGCGACCTGCCGTTCGCCGCGTCGCTGCCGTACACCGCCCCGCTGAAGCCGGAGAAGGACACCGGGGTCAACCTGGACAACCAGCCGTTCTCCTCCGGGCCTTACAAGATCACCAAGAACACCGCCGGTGTCGAACTGGTGATGGAGCGGAACGAGAACTGGGACCCGAACACCGACCCGGTGCGGCACGCGTACCCGGACAAGGTCGTCTGGACCTTCGGCCCGGACGAGGAGGCGGGCGCCAACCGGGTGATCGCCGACAACGGTGACGACCAGACGGCGCTGGGCTGGAACGGCGTGCCCTCCTCGCTGATCGCGCGGGTGACCGGTGACGCGGCGCTGAAGGACCGCTCGGTGCGGGGCCAGACCCCGAGCCTGTGGCGGCTCACCATCAACACCAGCCGGGTGACCGACCTGTCGGTCCGGCAGGCGTTGAACTACGCCATCGACCGGGACGGCTTCATCAAGGCGTACGGCGGTGAGGCGACGGCCAAGGCGGTCACCACCCTGATGCCGCCGTCGACCATCGGCTGGCAGAACTACGACGCCTACCCGGCCGGCCCGACCGGCAACGTCGACAAGGCCAAGGAACTGCTCGCCGGCAAGACCCCGGAGCTGGTGCTCGGCATCGGCGACGACCACCCGGAGTACGGCACCCAGCTCAAGGGCAACCTGGAGAAGGCCGGCTTCAAGATCACCTTGAAGAGCATTCCGGCCGACGCCAAGCTCGACGAGACCAAGAAGCAGAACAACCCCTGGGACCTCTACCTCGACCAGTGGGCCGCCGACTGGCCCAGCGGCGCGGCGATCCTGCCGGTGCTCTTCGACGGCCGCGGTATCAAGCCCGAGGGCAACAGCAACACCTCCTTCGTCAACAACGACGAGATCAACAAGGAGTTCGACCGGGTGCTCGCCATGCCCGCCGGTGAGCAGGGCCAGGAGTGGGCCAAGCTCGACAAGCGGGTCATGACCGAGCTGGCCCCGGCCGTGCCGCTCTTCGTCGAGCAGGGCTACTACCTGCACGGCTCCAAGGTGGGCGGGATCTTCCTGTCCAGCATCTTCGGCTACCCGGGCCTCACCAACGCATACGTGAAGCAGTGACGGCCTGAAAGCACGGGCCCCTTCTTGACGCCGGCGTCAAGAAGGGGCCCCTGCTCTACCGCGGGCGTTAAGGTGCCCTTCCTTACAAATGCCGGCGGAGGAAGTCGAGTTCCAGCTTGAGCAGGCGTTCGGCGGTGCCGCCGGCGGCCATGTGGCTGGCCCCGGTGAGCGGCAGCACCGCGTGCGGCCGGCCGGCGGCCACCAGCGCCGCCGAGAGCCGCAGCGTGTGCGCGGCCAGCACGTTGTCGTCGACCAGGCCGTGCACCAGCAGCATCGGCCGGGCCTGCGCCGGATCGCCGACCGGCTCGGCGGCCAGTTCGACCAGCGAATGGTGGGCGTAGACGTCCATGCCGTCCTCCGGCAGGCCCAGGTAGCGCTCGCTGTACGCGGTGTCGTACAGCGTCCAGTCGGTGACCGGGGCGCCGACGACCGCGCAGCGGAACAGCTCCGGGTGGCGCAGCACCGCCAGCCCGGCCAGCCAGCCGCCGAACGACCAGCCCCGCACCGCCACCCGCGCCAGGTCCAGGTCCGGATGTTTGTCGGCGAGCGCGGTCAGCGCGTCCACCTGGTCGGACAGGATCACGTCGGCCACCCGGCGGTGGATGGCCTTCTCGAACGACGGGGCGACGCCCGGGGTGCCCCGGTTGTCGATGGTCACCACCGCGAAGCCCTGGTCGGCCCACCACTGCCGCTCCAGCCAGGCCGCCCGCGCGGCGACCACCTCCTGGTGCCCCGGCCCGCCGTAGACGTCCAGCAGCACCGGCAGTTTCGTGCCCTTGACGTGCTCGGACGGATAGAGCACCGCGCTGGGCAGCCGCCGGTCGGTGACCCGCACCATGGTCGGGCGCGGCGCGTACGGCGGGGTCGCGGCCAGCGAGCGCAGCTCGCCCACCTGCTGGTCGCCGTGCCACACCGACCAGCGGGTGCCCGGGTGCTCCAGCGACGCGATGCCGACCACCAGGGTGCTGCCGCCGATCGCGCCGGTGTGCCAGCCCGGGTCGCTGCCCATCCGGCGGGCGTCCACCCCGCCGCCGATCACCGTCCGGATCCGGTAGAGGTGGCGCTGGCTCGGCTCGCCCTCGCTCGCCTCCACCAACAGGTCCGCCGGAGTGCTGCCGCCGCCGGGGAGCCGCCCCACCACCCGGCGCACGTACAGCGAGGGCGGGGTGAGCAGGGTGCCGTCGGCGAACAGGCAGCGGGCGTCGTAGCCGTCGTGGGCCAGCTCCCCGCCGACCAGCACCCGGCCGTCGGGCAGGTGCGCCGGGGTGCCGGGGATCGGTTCCACCCAGCGCGGGTCGGCCAGCTCGGCGTGCACCTGTGTCTCCCCGGTACGCGGGTCCACCGCGAGCACCAGGCCGTGCTGCTGCGACCGGCGTAGCACGGTGATCAGTGGTCCGCCCTCCGCCCAGCCGACCGAGGTCAGGTACGGGTAGGTCTCACGGTCCCAGTGCACGTCGACCCAGCCGCCGTCGAGGTCGAGCAGGTGCAGGCTGACCTCTGCGTTCGGCCCGCCCGCCCGGGGGTACGCGATGGTCGTCGGCGGGCTGGCCGGGTCGGCCGGATCGTGCAGGTGCCAGTGCGGCAGCCGGGACTCGTCCACCCGGGCGGCCAGCACCGTGCGCCCGTCCGGAGCCCACCAGTAGCCGCGGTACCGGCTGAACTCCTCCGCCGCGATGTGCTCGGCGAGCCCCCAGGTCACGCCGCTGTCCTCGCCGGCGAGGAGGTTGTCGGCGCCGTCCGGCTCGACCACCCGTAGCTGGCCCCGGCGGATCCCCTCGGCGGTGTCGGTGACGTAGGCCAGCCGTTCGCCGGTGGGGTCGGGGCGCGGGTCGATCACCGGGCCGATCGTGGCCACCTCGACCACGTCGCCGTGCACCAGGTCGGCCCGGAACAGCCGGCCGGCCAGCGCGAACGCGGCGACCCGGCCGGCCCCGTCCAGGGCGTACGAGCCGATGCCGGAGGTGCTGAGCCGCAGCCGCTCGCGCAGCGCCCGTTCGCCCGGCGCGAGCGCGGCCGGCTCGCCGTCCGACCCGAGCAGCACCGCCGGGTCCGCGACCAGCCGTTCCTCGCCCGATGCGACGTCGAGCAGCCAGAGCGCGTCGGCCGGGTCCTGCGGTCCCGCCGAGCGCAGGAAGATTACCCGGGAGCCGTCGTCCGCGACGGAGACGGCGCGCGGCGCCCCGTGGCTGAACCGACGGGTACGGGCGGCCAGCTCGGGAAAGTCCACGCCTGTAGATCGTAGAGGCGGGCCGGGCGTGATGTGGCCGACCTGGGCGGACGCGTAAGCATCGCCGGGGGAGGACCGCCGGTTAGAGTGACGGTCGTGACGACGCTGCCCGACCGACGCCTTCTGCTGGTCCATGCGCACCCCGACGACGAGTCCATCGGCACCGGCTCGACGATGGCGCACTACGCCGCCACCGGCGCCCACGTCACCCTGGTTACCTGCACGTTGGGTGAGGAGGGTGAGATCCACGTGCCGGAGCTGGCCCAGCTCGCCGCGGTCGAGGCCGACCAGCTCGGCGGTTACCGGCTCGGGGAACTGGCCGCCGCCTGCGCCGCGCTCGGCGTCACCGACCACCGTTTCCTCGGTGGCGCGGGCCGCTACCGGGACTCCGGAATGATGGGCCTGGCCACGAACGAGCACCCCCGGGCGTTCTGGCAGGCCGACCTCGACGAGGCCGCCGGGCAGCTGCTCGAGGTCATGCGCGAGGTCCGCCCGCAGGTCATGATCACGTACGACGCCAACGGCTTCTACGGCCACCCCGACCACATCCAGGCGCACCGGGTGGCGATGCGCGCCGCCGAGCTGGCCGCCGCCGAGGGGATCGCCCCGGCGAAGGTCTACTGGACGGCGATGCCGTGCAGCGTGCTGGAGGCCGGCCTGAGCGCCTTCACCGAGGCCTCCGACAACCCCTTCGCCGGCATCGACAGCGTCGACGACCTGCCGTTCGGCACGCCCGACCCGGAGATCGCCGCGCGGATCGACGCCACCGACCAGCACGCCGCCAAGGAGGCGGCGATGCGGGCCCACGCCACCCAGATCCCGGCCACCTCCTGGCTCTACTCGATCGCCGGCAACTTCGGCGCCGAGTTCATGGGCGTGGAATATTTCACCCTCGCGGTCGGCGACAAGGGGCCGGGCCACGGCCCGTACGGCTGGGAGGACGACCTCTTCGCTGGGCTGTCGCTGGACGGGCCGGAGCGGTCCCCGGTCGCGGCGGCCGGCCTCCGGTGACGCTGCCGGCCGTACCGATGTCGGTCGCCCCCGAGTCGCCGCCCCCCGAGCCGCCCGCGCGCTCGGGGCCGGCCGATGCCGCCCTGCGGATCGGCGGCGTCGTCGTCGCGGTCTGGACGGGCCTGCTCGCCGCGGTGCTGGAGCTGATCTTCGCCACCTGGGCCTGGGACGTGGTCAAGGGCCGGCCCGGCGGCGTCTCCAAGACGGTGATCGGCATCCTGCTCGCGGTCGGCGGGATCGCCGCGGTGGTGGTACTGACGGTCCTGGTGGCCTGGTTCGCCCGCGCCGCGGTCGGTACGCGCTGGGCGGTGGTGCTGCCCGCCCTGCCCTGGTTCGTGGTGATCGCCGCGGGCAGCGTCAGGACCACCGAGGGTGACCTCGTGCTCACCGGTGACAACCTGCTCGGCCTCGGCGTGATCCTGGCGGGCGCGCTCACCTTCGCGGTGCTGGGCTTCCGGCAGGTCCTGCTGCGACCGAACGCCTCCTGAGGTACTGACGCCGCACAGGTCGCGGTGGTACATATTCCTGCCAGGAGTCCGTCGTCGGGGCGGACATCGATGGCGGGAGGCGTGCGATGAGGGAGCGGTGGGGCGCGGTCGGGGCGCTGGCGGTGGCGCTGTTCGTGGTGAACGTGGTGGCCCGGCTGGTCATCAAGTTCGGCTTCCCCGACGACGACACTGCCGCCGACCGGGTCACGCTGGCGATGTTCCTGGTCATCGGGCTGATCCTCGCCGTGCTGGCATTCCGCTGGGGCAGCGACCGGCCGGTGGGCCGCCTGGCCGGCGATCTGGCCGCCGCGGTCGGGGTGGCGCTGGCGCTGACCCTGTTCGTCGGTCCGCTGCTGGTCGGTAAGAGCCCGTTCACCGACGGTGCCGGGACGTTCTTCGCCCAGATCTGGCTCTACGCGGCGGCCACCGCGGCCGGCGTGCTGGTGGGCTATCTCACACTGACGGCGCTCGGCCGGGACTTCCGCTCCCGGCAGCTCAAGCGGTACGCCGAGCAGAAGGCCGCCAAGCCGCGCAAGGTGGTCCGCGGCTGAGTTCGGCTCAGGCCGGGGCGACCCGGGTCAGGTAGGTGTGGTGGGTGGTGAAGCCGAGCCCCCGGTAGAGGTTCACCGCCGAGGTGTTGCGCTGCTCCACCTGCAGGAACGCGTGCGTGGCGCCCTCGGCGAGGCCCCAGTCAACCAGGGCGTGGACCACCCGGCCGGCCAGCCCCTGCCGGCGCGCCTCGGGCAGCACCTCGACCGAGGTCAGCCCCAGCCAGCGGCCGCCGCCGGTCACCGTACCCCGGCCGGCGGCGAGCAGCCGGCCGTCGGCGTACACGTGGGCGAAGCGGATCCGGTCCACGGCGGTGAGCACCTGCCGGGCGACGTCCGGCAGGCCGCCCTTGCGCGCGCCCGCGACGGCGAGCCAGGCCTCCGACGGCGAGTCGGCCAGCTCGACCGGCGGTAGGTCGACGCGGGCGGGCGGGGCGGGCGGCAGCGCGGCCAGCGCGGCGGTCTGCACCAGCGTCGGCGGCCGGGCGGCCCAGCCCCGGGCGTCCAGTTCCGCGCCGACCGGGGCGGCGAGCGGCAGCGGGGTGTTCACGAGGGCGGGCCGGCCGTGGTCGGCGTACCACCGTTCCACGGCGTCCAGCGCGGCCGGCAGCGGTCGGTCCGGGTCGCCGACCGGCAGCGCCGAGTTCGCCCGGCCGGTCCACCCCTCGGCGGCGCGCAGCAGCCAGTCGCCGAGCCGGGCGCGGACGGGCGCGGGCCAGGCCTCGTCGGCGGCCAGCTCCAGGGCGACCACGGCGGCGGCGGTCGGTCGGCGGGCCGGCGGCACCCGTTTGGCCCGGTGCACCTCGTCCACCGGGACCCGTAGCCGACCCCTATCGGTGGCCAGCGTGATATGGGTCTCGCTCAGCTCGACCAGCTCGCCGAGGGCGTCGGTGAACAGGGGCCGGCCTTCGCGAATCCCCACAATCCGGCGGACCACGATCCGGTGTCCCACATCCTGCTGTCGGAGCACGATCGACCTCCTCCCCGGCGAGATACTAGGCTCTAACCGTCGCAGGTGATCGCGACGAGTCTTGCGGAGGAGAAGACCGGTGACCTACATCATCGCCGAGCCGTGCGTGGACGTGCTCGACAAGGCATGCATCGAGGAGTGCCCGGTCGACTGCATCTACGAGGGCAATCGGATGCTCTACATCCACCCCGACGAGTGCGTCGACTGTGGTGCCTGTGAGCCGGTCTGCCCGGTCGAAGCGATCTTCTACGAGGACGACGTCCCGGAGCAGTGGAAGGACTACACCGGGGCGAACTACGAGTTCTTCGAGGACCTCGGCTCGCCGGGTGGCGCTTCCAAGATCGGCAAGGTGGAGAAGGACGCGTCGTTCGTCGCGGCCCAGCCGCCGCGCGGAGAGGGACACTGAGCCGGCCCGTGCCGGTCTCGTCGCGGCTGCCCGACTTCACCTGGGACACCCTGGACGCCGCGGCCGCGACGGCCGCGGCGCATCCGGACGGTCTCATCAACCTCTCGATGGGCACGCCGGTCGACCCGGTGCCCCAGGTGATCCGGCAGGCCCTCGCGGACGCGTCGAACGCCCCCGGCTACCCGCTGACCGCGGGCACCCCCGCACTGCGGGACGCCATCGCGGCCTGGGTGGCCCGGGCGTGCGGGGCGGGCATCGACGGGCTCGGTGTGCTGCCCACGATCGGGTCCAAGGAGCTGGTCGGCTGGCTGCCCACCCTGCTCGGCGTCGGCCCCGGCGACGTGGTCGTGGTGCCGTCGATCGCCTACCCGACGTACGAGGACGGGGTCCGGCTGGTCGGCGCCACCACGGTCCGTACCGACTCGCTGACCGCGGTCGGCCCCACCCCACGGGTGCGGCTGGTCTGGGTCAACTCGCCCGGCAACCCGACCGGTCGGGTGCTGCCCGCCGCCCACCTGCGCAAGGTGGTCGACTGGGCGCGTGAGCGCGGCGCGGTGGTCGCCAGCGACGAGTGCTACCTGCCGCTGGGCTGGGACGCCGAGCCGGTCTCGATCCTGTCACCAGAGGTCTGCGGCGGGTCGTACGAGGGCGTGCTGGCGGTCCACTCGCTCTCCAAGCGCTCCAACCTGGCCGGCTACCGGGCCGGGTTCGTGGCCGGTGACCCGGCGCTGGTGGCCGAGCTGCTCAAGATCCGTAAGCACGTCGGCATGATCGTGCCCGCCCCGGTGCAGGCGGCGATGGTGGCCGCGCTGGGCGACCAGGCGCACGCCGACGAGCAGCGGGAGCGTTACCGCGCCCGGCGCGAGCGGCTGCGCGCCGCGTTCACCGGCGCAGGCTTCACCGTCGAGCACTCCGAGGCCGGGCTCTACCTCTGGATGACCCGGGACGAGGACTGCTGGGAGACCGTCGACTGGCTGGCCCGGCGGGGCATCCTGGCCGCCGCCGGGATCTTCTACGGTCCGGCCGGTGCCCGGCACGTCCGGGTCGCGCTGACCGAGTCCGACGAGCACGTCGCAGCGGTCGCCGACCGGCTCGCCCAACCCTGACCGTCGGCCTCAGGACGGCCGGGCCCGGCGCGATCCGTGCGGGTCTTGGGGTGATCTTGTGGGCGGGGGGGGGGCCCCCCCCCCCCCCCCCCCCCCCCCCCCCCCCCCCGGTTTATATACCCCAAACACACCCCACCGGGGTCCCCCCCGGGTGAAACACGAAAACCCAGCCCCACAAACCCCCCCCCCC